>JBBPYG010000001.1:0-15682 GCA_038200085.1 Candidatus Limnocylindria bacterium
GAGGGATACCTCAAGCGAACGCCGCGCGGGCGCGTCGCGACCGAGCGGGCGTACGCGCACCTGGGCCTCGCCGCGCCCTCAGCGGGACCGACGCTTTGGAGCGAGGGGCCTCCATCCGCCGCCGCGAGCGAGTGACATGCGGCGCGGACGCGCGCGACGCGGCGGAGCAACCCCAGACGCGTGTGCGGCGCGGCGGACGTGAGAAAAGACCGGGCCTGTGACGCGGGCGCGCTGAGATCCCCTGGGGTCTCTGGGATGCGGCACGACCGTGAGACAATGGAGACGTGGAACTCGCTCCGATCGGCCGTCTGCTCCTCGTCGTCGGCGTGCTCATAGCCGCCGTCGGCCTGCTGCTGACGTTCGGTGACCGCGTGCCCCTGCTCGGGCGCCTGCCGGGCGACTTCACGCTGCGGGGCGACCGCTGGACGGTCTACGCGCCGCTGGCGACATCGATCGTCCTCAGCATCGCCCTGACGTTCGGCCTCTCGCTGTTCGCCTGGCTGTCGCGGCGATGAGGCAGGAGGCAGTCGATGCCTGACGAAACACCCGTCCTGGCGGAGGCCGAGAAGCAGGAGAAGATCCTGAACGCGCTCCAGGCCGTGCTCGACCCCGAGATCGGACTGTCGGTGATCGACCTCGATCTCATTCGCGAGGTGACCTTCGCCAACCCCGAGGAGGCCGAGGTCAAGATGGTCCTGACGACGCCGTTCTGCCCCTACGGCCCGATGCTGATCAACCAGATCCAGTCGGTCTCCGAGCAGGCGATCGAGATGCCGGTGAAGGTCACGGTGCTGCCCGACAAGTGGGAAGCGCCCCCGTGGCTCCGCTAGGGAGCTCGATCCCCGCCTGACGCCGGCCGCGCGGCCGGCTCGACCCTGCGCGACAGCACGAACACCACGTCCGACAGCCGGTTCAGCCACGGCAGCAGCGCCGCGCCGTCGACCGTGCCGGCCTCGGCCAGTGCGACGACGGAGCGCTCGGCGCGCCGGATCACCGTGCGCGCCAAGTCGAGCGCGGCCGACAGTGGATCCTCGCCCGGGATCACGAACCGCCCGGCGATGTCGACGCCCTGCCGCAGCGTCTCGCCCATGCGCTCGAGGTCCGCGACCGCCGCGGCGTCGATGCGCCGGTCGAGGCGCGCGAGCCGCTCCGCGGGCGTCGCGACCTCGGCCATGGCCAAGTACAGCCCTCGCTGAAGCTCGAGGATCCCGTTCGCGAGAGACCGTGGATCGCGCTCGGCGGGAGCCATCGCGCCGGGGCCGCCGCCCGCGATGGCGCGCGCGATCCCGAGCGCCGCCTGCGCTTCGTCGAGGTCGCCGAGCGCCGCCACGCGCGGGTCGGTCTTGGGGACGCGGCCCTCGCCGAAGAGCGAGGTCTCGCCGCCGTCGCCCGTGCGCGTCGTCACGCGCGCGGCGTGCAGCGGACGTTCGGGCTCGGGCACGCGCGGCATCATACGGACCGCGGCGGTATGCTCGTCGCCGCCTCCGGCGCGCGCATACGTCGCCTCGCCGGACCCGCGCGAGGGGGTGGAAGAGCGATGCCGCAGGGGCGTGGTACCGGCGAGAAGAAGCAGAAGAAGAAGTCCAAGGAACAGCTCGAGAAGGAGCTGAAGAAGAAGACGAATCTGACGGCCGCTGCGCCCATGACCGTCGAGATCGTGAAGCCGAAACGCAAGGAGCGCGACTGGTGACGCAAGCACGCGCCGATGTAGGCAAGGGAATGACGGAGCGCTCCAAGGCCATCGACCAGGCGATCCTTCAGATCGAGAAGCAGTTCGGCAAGGGCTCGATCATGAAGCTCGGCGCCACCACGCAGGCTGTCGAGTCGATCTCGAGCGGCTCGCTCGCGCTGGACCTCGCGCTCGGCGTGGGCGGCTATCCGCGGGGCCGCGTCATCGAGATCTACGGCCAGGAGGCGTCGGGAAAGACGACGCTCGCGCTGCATGCCGTCGCTTCCGTGCAGCGCCAGGGCGGCACCGCGGCCTTCATCGACGCGGAGCATGCGCTCGATTCCACGTGGGCGCGCACGTGCAACGTGAATACCGACGAGCTGCTGATCTCGCAGCCCGACAATGGCGAGCAGGCCCTCGAGATCGTCGATACGCTGGTGCGCTCGGGCGCGGTCGACATCGTCGTCGTCGACTCCGTGGCGGCGCTCGTGCCGAAGGCCGAGATCGAGGGCGAGATGGGCGACGCGCACGTCGGCATGCAGGCCCGCCTCATGAGCCAGGCGCTGCGGAAGCTGACGGGGACAGTCTCGAAGACGAAGACGACGGTGATCTTCATCAACCAGCTGCGCGAGAAGATCGGAGTCATGTTTGGGTCGCCAATAACCACTACGGGTGGCAAGGCGCTCAAGTTCTACGCGTCGATCCGGCTCGACGTCGCGGGGATCGAGCCGATCAAGCAGGGCACCGACGTCATCGGCCGCCGCGTCCGGGTCAAGGTCGTCAAGAACAAGGTCGCGCCGCCCTTCCGCGTCGCCGAGATGGAGATCCTCGCGAGCGAGGGCATCTCGCGCGAGGGCGGGCTGATCGACATGGGCATCGCCACGGGCGTCGTCAGCAAGTACGGCGCCTGGCTCAACTACGGCGAGCAGCGCCTCGGCCAGGGACGGGAGAACGCCAAGCAACTCCTTCGCGACCATCCCGAGATGGCCGACGAGATCGAGGCGAAGGTGCGCGAGCTTTCCGGCGCCGTGGCCGCCGGGGCCGATGGCGACGAGGGATAAGTCCGAGGGACCGGTCGGCGAAGCGTATGAGGTCGCCGTGCGCTACCTGGCGAACCGCGCGCGCAGCGTCATCGAGATCCGCCGTCACCTCCGCGGCAAGCGCTTCGACGAACCGGCGGTCGACCGCGCGATCGACGCGCTTCGCGCCCAGCGGTACGTCGACGACGAGGCGTTCGTTCGCTACTGGGTCGACCAGCGAGCGCGCTTCCGCCAGAAGGGGGACCGCGTGCTCGTGACCGAACTGCTCCAGAAGGGCGTGGCGCGCGAGACGATCGACCTCGTCCTCGGCGAGCGCGATCCGGGTGCCGAGGTGCGCCAGGCGCGCGAGGCGCTCCGGCGCCCGCTCGTCCGGTGGCTCACGCTGGACGAGGCCGAGCGCAAGCGGAAGATCCACGCGCACCTGGCGCAGCGAGGATTCTCATACGACACCATCGAGGAGATCCTGGCTCACCCCGAGGAGGACGACGCAGCGCTCGAGGCAGAACAAGCCGGACCGAGACCGGTCTAGCTTCCCCGGGCGGTCAGCGCCCGGGCGCGACTGCTATCGCGTCGATCGCCCGGGCGAGGTCGAGGTCGGCGCGTGAGATGCCACCGCTGGCATGGGTGGTGAGGACTATCCGGACATGGCGGTAGCCCTCGACATGAATGTCCGGGTGATGGTCGGCGGCGGTCGCCGCATCTGCGACGCGGTTCGCGAACGACATCGCACTCTTGAATCCCTTGAAGTCGTACGTCCGGGTCAGCTCCTCGCCCGACCGCGACCAGCCGCCCAGGCGGGGAATCTCCTGCGCGAGCACTTCCTCGGGCAGGCGCTCCTCGGCCTCGGACAGCGGCACGAGCGAAAGGGTACCGCGGTCGCATTTCGTACACCGCGACCCCCGGCGCTGTCGAGCGGGAGTGCGACCGGCGGTCGTCTCGTCTGGTCGGCGCGTCGGCAGTCCGGCCCGGGCCGCCCGACCGCTGTATTGTCGGAGGTACTAATTCTTGTGAACTCCCGGCCGCGATGCTCGTCGGCCGATACGCGGACGCTGGGGGGCGGGAACCTCCACTTCACCTCGCTCCAGTCCTGGCTTCGCGGCACGGAAAGGAAAAGGCGATGCCCGACACGGTCGTCGTGGGCGTTGTCGCCCTCGTCGCGGCTCTGGTCGGCTTCGGGATCGCGCTCCTTGTGCGCCGTTCGTTCGCATTGGCGAGCGAAACGACCGCTCGCGCGAACGCGGAGCGCCTCGTGGCCGAGGCGCGAGCGAAGCAGAAGGAGATCCTCCTCGAGGCCAAGGACGAGGCTCTACGCGTCGCGAAGGCGGCGGAGGCGGAGAATCGCGAGCGGCGGGCCGAGCTCCAGCGCTATGAGACGCGGGTCGACAAGAAGGACGAGCAGCTCGACACGAAGATCGCGCAAGTCGAGGAGCGTGACCGCCGGCTGTCCGAGCGGGAGGCCACCCTGGACGCTGAGCGGACGAAGATCGTCCAGCTCCAGGACGAGCAGCGCGTGGAACTGGCCCGCGTCGCCGCTCTGAGCCAGGACGAGGCCCGTGCGCTCCTCCTCGAACGGGTCGAGGAGGAGATGCGGGACATCACGGGCCACCGCGTGCGCGAGCTCGAGCTGGAGGCGCGCGAGCAGGCCGACGCGAAGGCGCGCGACATCATCACCATGGCCATCCAGCGGTACGCGGCCGAGCATACGACCGAGCACACGGTGACGGTCGTACAGCTGCCGAGCGACGACATGAAGGGACGGATCATCGGCCGCGAGGGCCGCAACATCCGCACGCTGGAGACGCTGACAGGCGTCGACCTCATCATCGACGACACCCCCGAGGCGGTCGTCGTCTCGGGGTTCGACCCGATCAGGCGGGAGGTGGCGAAGCGGGCTCTGGCCCGCCTGCTCGTCGATGGCCGGATCCACCCGGCCCGCATCGAGGAGATGGTCGGCAGAGCGAAGACGGAGATCGACCAGATCGTCAAGGAGGCGGGGGAGTCGGCCGTCTACGAGCTCGGCCTGAGCGGGATCAACCCCGACCTGGTGAAGCTTCTCGGGAGGCTCCATTTCCGGACTTCATTCGGGCAGAACGTGCTGCGGCACTCGATCGAGGTCGCGCACGTCGCCGGGATGCTCGCGGCCGAGACGGGCTACGACCAGCAGACCATGAAGCGCGCCGGACTGCTCCACGACATCGGCAAGGCGATCGACCACGAGGTCGAGGGACCGCACACCGTGATCGGCGGGGAGCTCCTGCGCCGGTACGGCTTCCCGCAGACCGTGATCGACGGCGTCGTCGGTCACCACGGGGATGTGGAGCCCGCCACGATGGTCGGGACGCTCATCTCCGCGGCCGACGCCATCAGCGCGGCGCGCCCGGGAGCGCGCAGCGAGATCGTCTCGAACTACATCCAGCGCCTCACGGAGCTCGAGAGCGTCGCCAACAGCTTCCCCGGCGTGGAAAAGTCGTTCGCGATCCAGGCGGGCCGTGAGGTGCGCGTCATGGTGAAGCCGGGGGAGATCGACGACCTATCTGCCTCGCGCCTCGCGCGCGACATGGCTCAGCGGATCCAGGAAACGCTGCAGTATCCGGGGCAGATCAAGATCACCGTGATCCGGGAGACGCGCGCGGTCGACTACGCGAAGTAACACCGCGTGAAGGTGCTCTTCGTCGGCGACGTCGTCGGCAAGCCGGGCCGGTCCGCGGTCGCCGCGCTGCTGCCCGCGCTCCGCGCGGAACTCGCGGTCGATCTCGCGATCGTCAACGGCGAGAACGCCGCGGGCGGCGCTGGGCTGACCGGGCGGATCGCCGAAGAGCTGCACCAAGCAGGCGCGGACGTCGTGACGAACGGCAACCACGTTTGGGATCAGCGCACGTTCAAGGATGAGATCGGGCAGCTGCCGTTCGCGATCCGGCCGCTGAACCTGCCCGCGAACAACCCCGGACCCGGCTGGGTCGTCATCGGCGGGGCCCTCGTCGTGAACGCGATCGGGAGGACGTTCATGGCGCCGCACGACGACCCGTTCCGCGCCGTCGATTCGCTGCTCGCCGAGCTCGGAGCGCGCGCGCCGGCGGTGCGCATCCTCGACTGGCACGCGGAGGCCACGAGCGAGAAGCTGGCGATGGGCTGGCACCTGGACGGCCGCTTCTCCGCCGTTGTCGGCAGCCACACCCACGTCCCGACCGCCGACGCGCGCGTGCTTCCCGGGGGCACCGCGCTGGTATGCGACACGGGGATGGTCGGGCCCCGAGACTCGATCCTCGGTATGCGGCCCGACATCATCGTCGAGCGCTTCACCACCGGGATGCCGCGGCGCTTCGAGGTAGCCGAGGGCCCGGTCGTCTTCAACAGCGTCCTCATCGACGTTGACGATGCGACCGGCCGCGCCGTGTCGATCGCCCGTGTTGATCGTACGTTCGAGGAATGAGGCTTGCGGCGTCCCGCCTGTAGACTCGGCGCGGGTGCCTGACCACGCGATCCGCCCGATCCAAGATCAAGAAGGAGACTGACACGATGAAGCGTCCGCTCGCCCTCGCTGTGCTGAGCGCGGTCCTCATCGTCGCCTGCGGCGGCGGCGGCGGCGGCGGGAGCGGAGGCGGAGCGGCCAGCGGTGCGCCCGCCGCTGCCACGAAGATCGGCGTGGTCACCGACATCGGCCAGCTCGAGGACAAGTCGTTCAACGAGTACACGTGGAAGGGCGTGCAGGACGGCGCAAAGGCGATCGGCGCCACGCCACAAGTCATCGTCACCAAGGACGTCGCGGACTACAAGCAGAACATCCAGCAGTTCGTCGACCAAAAGTACGACGCGATCGTGACCATCGGCTTCCTCATTGGGACCGACACGCTCGCCGCCGCCCAGAAGAATCCGGGGATCCAGTTCATCGGAGTGGACCAGTTCGTCTGCGTTCCAAAGGACGCCAGCGACAAGGAATGCAAGGGCACTCCGCCCGACAACTACCAGGGGCTGCAGTACAACGAAGCGCAGGCGGGCTACCTGGTCGGGATCGTCGCCGCGACGCTCACCAAGAGCGGCAAGATCGGGGCGGTGGGTGGCCGCTCTGACGTGCCACCGGTCGTGAACTACATCAAGGGCTACGAGAACGCCGCCAAGGCGACGCGGCCCGGGACGCAGGTGCTGATCAACTACACCGAGGACTTCAACGCGCCGGACAAGGGCGAGGCATCCGCGCGCACGATGATCGGTCAGGGCGCCGACGTGATCTTCCAGGTCGCTGGTCTCACGGGCGCGGGCGCGCTCCGGGCAGCGTGCAGCGCGAAGATCTGGGGGATCGGCGTTGACGTGGACCAGTACACATCGCTGCCGGACGCTCAGGCGTGCATCGTCACGAGCGCGGAGAAGCGGCTTCAGGCGACCGTGACCGCCGCGCTCAAGCGGTGGAAGGAGAAGGGGAAGCAGGGCGGCAACTTCTTCAACGACGCGACGAACGACGGCATCGGCTACTCGATGCTCCGCAACCTGAGTCCCGTCCCTGCGGGCCTCGAGGACAAGCTCAAGCAGGCACTGTCTGACATGAAGGCCGGTAAGCTCAAGCCGATCCCCTGATCCCGGAGCGACATGAAGAGCGCGAACGACGCAGGCCCGCCGCGCGCCGCGCCGGTACTGTCGATGCGCGGCGTCACCAAGCGGTACGCGACGGGAACGCTCGCGAACGAGGCCGTCGACTTCGAGGTCCGCGCGGGCGAGATCCACGCGCTCCTGGGCGAGAACGGCGCCGGCAAGTCGACGCTGATGCACATCCTGTATGGACTGGTAGCTCCCGACTCCGGTGAGATCGCCATCGACGGACATCCGGTCACGATCGCCGACCCGGCGGATGCCATCGCGCGCGGCGTCGGCATGGTCCATCAGCACTTCATGCTCGTGCCAGTCCTCACCGTCGCGGAGAACGTCGTGCTCGGGCGTGAGCTGGTCGGTCCCGCGCAAGTCCTCGATCGCGCGGAGGCCGCCCGGCGGGTCCGAGCGCTGTCGGAGCGGCTGGGATTCGCGCTTGCACCGGAGGTGCGCACCGAGCAGCTGAGCGTCGGGCAGCAGCAGCGCGTCGAGATCCTGAAGTCGGTCTATCGAGGCGCGCGGATCCTTGTCCTCGACGAGCCGACGGCGGTCCTCACGCCGCAGGAAACGCGTGAGATATTCACCGTGCTGAGGCGCCTGGCCGATGAAGGCGCCGCGATCGTCTTCATCAGCCACAAGCTCGAGGAGGTCCTGGAACTCGCCGACCGGATCACCGTCATCCGGCGTGGCAAGGTCGTCGGCGAGCGCGAGCCTCGCGAGACCACCGCGGACGAGTTGGCCGAGCTGATGGTCGGCCGCGAGGTCTCGCTCCGCGTCGACCGGGGGCGCTCCCGCCCCGCTGAAGTGAGGCTGGCGGTGCGCGGGCTGCGGGTCGCCGGTGACCGCGGACACGAGGCGGTGCGGTCGGTGGACCTCGACGTGCGCGCGGGCGAGATCATCGGCATCGCCGGGGTCGCCGGGAACGGGCAGGAGCACCTCGTCGAGTGCGTCGTGGGGCTGCGCGCCGCCGCATCCGGGACGATCCACATCGACGGCCGCGACGTGACCAAGGGATCGATCCGGCAGAGGCGCGATCGTGGACTCGCGTACGTGCCGGCGGACCGGCAGCGCGCCGGGCTCGTCCTCGCGTTTTCCGTTCGCGACAACCTCGCTCTGACGACGTACGAAGACGCCCCGCTGGCGCACGGCGTGGGACGTCTTCTCCGCGACCGTCCGGTCATCGACGCGAGCGCCCGGCGGCTCATCGAACGGTTCGACGTCCGCACCTCGTCGCCCTCGGTGGAGACGGGAACGCTGTCCGGAGGCAACCAGCAGAAGGTCGTGGTCGCGCGCGAGTTCCGCGCGGATCTCCGGCTGCTCGTGCTCGATCAGCCGACGCGCGGTCTCGACGTCGGGAGCATCGAGTTCATCCACCGCCAGGTGCTCGCGCAGCGCGACGCCGGTACGGCGATCCTTCTCGTGTCGGCGGAGCTCGACGAGATCCTCCAGCTCGCGGACCGCGTCGCCGTGATGTACCGCGGGAGCATCGTCGCGACGCTGGCGGCGGCCGAAGCGAGTCGCGACCGCGTGGGTCGCCTGATGGCGACGGGAGCGGCCGCGTGATCTTCGCGCGTCGCCTGCTCGGCGCGTGGAGGGTCGGCGCCGTCCCCGCCCTGTCGATTGTCCTCGCGCTCGCGCTGGCCGCCGTGGTGATCGTCCTCTCGAGCGCGTTCACCACGTCCGGCCTCGATGTCCTGTTGCCGGTGCGCGCGTACTCGTCGCTCCTCGCCGGCGCGTTCGCGAGCGAGACGGCGATCGCGAACACGCTCGTCGCGGCCGCGCCGCTCGTGCTTGGCGGTCTCTCGGTCGCGCTCGCGTTCAAGGCGGGACTCTTCAACATCGGCGTCGCGGGGCAGTTCCTCGCGGGGGCGTTCGCCGCCGCCGTGACCGGCGCGTCCCTCGCCGCTTCTCCCGCCCCAGTCGCCGTCGCGGCATCGCTCGCCGCGGGCGGCCTCGCCGGCGGCGCTGTCGGGTTCATCCCGGGATATCTGAAGGCGCGGACCGGCGCGCACGAGGTCGTCACCACGATCATGCTCAACAACGCCGCTGCCCTGCTGCTGACGTGGGCCGTGACGGACCTCGTCCGCGCGCCGGGATTCACGTTCCCGCGCACCGGGGACATCGGCAACGCGCTGCTGCCGGTGATCGCGGGACGGAACCTGCACCTCGGCGTCGTCGTCGCGCTGCTCGCCGTTCCGGCCATCGCGTTCCTCCTCGACCGGACGACCATCGGCTTCGAGATCCGCAGCGTGGGGGCGAACCCGGTGGCTGCGCGCTACGCCGGCATGCGGCCTGTGCTCGTCACGGCGCTGACGATGACGCTCAGCGGCGTCCTCGGAGGGTTGGCGGGGGCGATCCAGATGCTCGGCGTGATCGGCTTCTACGCGCCCGGGATCACCGCATCGGTGGGATTCGACTCGATCGCGGTCGCCCTGGTCGGACGCTCGGATCCGGTCGGGGTCATCTTCGCGGCGTTGCTGTTCGGTGCGTTCCGGGCCGGTGCGCCCCTCATGCAGATCGAGACGTCCGTCCCGGTCGAGGTCATCGACATCATCCAGGCGCTCGTGATCCTGCTCCTGGCCGCCGACGTGATCGTGCGGCGGCTGTTCCGGATCCGGCGCGCGCGCGGGGGCCTGGGAGAGCCGGCGACCGTCACGCGGAGCTGGTCGAGCCCGGAGGTCGCGACGGTGGCGGCGGAGCCACGCTGATCGACGGCGCCCTGCACGCGCTGCGCCTCGCGGCCGATCTGGGCGGCTACCTGTTCACGGTCGTGCCGGGACTGCTGCCGATCGTCCTCGCTCTCGCGACACCGCTCGCGCTCGGTGCGCTCTGCGGCGTCGTCAACGAACGCAGCGGCGTCGTGAACATCGGGATCGAGGGGATCATGCTGCTCGCGGCGTTCTTCGGTTACCTCGCCGGGTTCGCGCTCCACGACGCGATCGGGTCGGCGGCGGCGCTCGCCGCTGGCGTCGCGGTGGCGGTCATCACCGGGATGCTCGCTGGCGCGGTGCACGCGTGGCTCGCGATCAGCGTGCGGGCCGATCAGATCATCGCCGGGACGATGGTGAACATCGCCGCCTTCGGCATCACCGGATACCTGAACCGTCTGGTCATCAGCCCGAGCGGTAGGGGAGGGGCGGGCGTGATCCCGCCGTTCCACGCCCCCGAGCAGGTCGCGTCGCTCCCGTTCGTGGGGCCGATCGCTTCGATGTTCCTCGACCAGGGGCCGATCGCCATGAGCGTCCTGGTCATCGTCGCGCTGCTGCAGTTCGCGCTGTTCCGGACCCGCTGGGGCCTGCGCACGCGCGCGGTGGGCGAACATCCCCGGGCTGCCGACACTGCCGGCATCGACGTCCTGCGCCTTCGCTTTCTCAACGTGGTCGCTGGATGCGGTCTGGCCGGGCTCGCGGGGGCGTTCCTGACGCTCGAATCGACGGGCTCGTTCCAGAACGGCATGACCGGGGGGCGCGGTTTCATCGCGCTCGCCGCGATGATCTTCGGCCGCTGGACGCCGATCGGCGCTTTCGGCGGCGCGCTGCTGTTCGGCGCGGCGACCGCCCTCGGCGTGATCGTGAACGTGCGACCGCCCCTCGGCGAGCTCGGAGACCTCATGCGCTCCGTCCCGAGCTTCTGGTACGCCGCGCTGCCGTACCTCGCGACGATCGTGATCCTCGCAGGCGTGGTCGGCCGCGCGACGCCTCCGGCCGCGGATGGGATCGCGTACGTGAAGGAACGGCGCGCTCCAGCGTCATCCCGCCCGTAGGCTGTCCTGGCCCGCCCCGACCGGATGGTCCTGCTCGTCTTCGCGGCCATCGTCCTGGTCGGCGGAACGAATTTCGTCGCCGTCCGCTTCAGCAACCGTGAGCTCCCGCCGTTCTTCGGTGCCGGGATCAGATTCGTCGCGGCGTCGCTGCTGCTGCTCGTCCTGGCGGGCGCGATGCGCCTTCGGCTGCCACGCGGCCGCGCGCTGGTCGGCGCGCTGGCTTTCGGCGTGCTCAACTTCGGGGTCACGTATGCGCTCGCGTACTGGGCGCTCCAGACCGCTCCGGCGGCGCTCGCCTCGACCCTCGTTGCTCTGACGCCGCTGCTCACATTTCTCCTTGCGGTCACCATCCGCGACGAGACGTTCCACTGGCGGGGGCTCGCGGGTGGGCTCGTGGCGATCGTCGGCGTCGCCATCATCTTCCGCGATCAGGTGCGCGACGTCTCACTTGGCCCGCTCGTTGCGTTGGCGCTTCAACCTCTCGCCTTCGCCATCGGGACGATCTGGGCGAAGCGGCTGCCACAGGGACACCCCGTGGCGACGAACGCAGTCGCGATGGCCCCCGGAGCCGCGCTGCTCCTCGCCCTCGCCTGGGTCGCGAAGGAAGCACCGAGCTTGCCCTCGCGGCCCGAGACATGGCTCGCGCTCGGGTACCTGATCGTGGCCACCGCGATCCTGTTCGTCGGGATCTTCTTCGTGGTGCGGCGCTGGACCGCGTCGGCGACGTCCTACGCGACGGTCATGTTTCCGGTCGTGACGCTCGTCGTCGGCGCGATCATCGCGGGAGAGGGCGTGACCTGGTCCTTCGTGGTGGGAGCGGCGCTGGTCATGGTCGGCGTGTACATCGGTGCGCTCGCGCCGCGCGAGGCACGCTCGCACGCGCGCGCCGCGGCCTGAACTGGGACCGCCTGGCGATCGCAGCCAGGACGAAGGCGCCGGGCACCGGTGCCCGTGGCCGTGTCGCTCCCGCAGCGGCGGTGGCGCGCCCGGAGGCGACCGGGTTGACCGAGCGCCCAGAGCGTCTCTCCTGCGGGCGTCGGCTATCCGAACGACGGCGATCGCGGCACCACAGATGTGACGCCCGGGTTCAGGCGATCGCCGCCGCCAGCGAGCGGTAACAACGGCGCAGCAGCAGCTCGACCCGCCCCCAGTCCCCGTCGACGTCCACCGACCGCCGGGCGGTGATGTCATCGACGACGATCGCGGCACGCGTGCGGAACTCAGCGGATTCCCGCGCGCGTGCCGGAGCGAGGTCGAAGGTCACCGCGTGGAGCCGGGCGAACGTGTCGACGAGCTCTTCGTGGTCGCCGCTCCCTGACAGGCGCCGGTGCACGACCCAGTAGCGGATCTCGGCGCGCGCGACCTCCACCGGATCGAAGGTGATGTTGGAGTGGCGCCTTACGATCGCGTAGTAACGAACGAGGGCACCTACCGCGAGTCCGATGTTGTTTTCGATGGGCTTGAAGGCGAGGGCACCGCGCGTCGCGTAGTACGCCGCTCGCACCGAGTCGGGGAACGGGACGTGGAACTGGTCCGCGCACGCGCGCTCGGTGAAGTACAGCAGCGCGGACCAACGGCGGTCGTAGTACGCGCGCCACGCCATCGTCTCGAGCCGCGCGACGCGCTCCGGGTCGAACGTCGAGCGGTTCGCGCCCGAGCGGCGCGACTGATCCGCGACGGGATGTGTTCCGGTCTCAAAAGCGGCGACCGCGGGCCCCATCGAGCGGGATGGTATCGGCCCGGAGGCCTTCGGGCTCGAGTCCCGACCACGGAGAGCGGGCGGGGCGACCAAATGATAGGCCTCGATGTTGCCAACGCCTCACGCCGCTCGGAAGAGAATGGACGCGCCCATGCCTCGGGCCCGGTCCACAGCGGGCCGACGGCTCGCGGCGGCACTTGCTGGGCGGTGCGCCCCGGCCGCGGCGGCGAAGCGCGCGAGCGGAGTGCCGGGGAGACCCCGCTAGCATCGGCTCAGGCCATGGAGTCGTCGCGGCGCGGATCGGTTCGGTGCTACTTCCGCGGGTCCGCGCGCGGTGCGCCGCAGGACCGCGCGTCGTGACCGTCAGGGACGCCGCGACGCGCATCGTCGACGCGGTCGCCACGGTCGTCGTCGGCAAGAGCGCCGCGACCGAGCAGCTGCTCGCCGCGCTGCTGGTGGATGGACACGTCCTGCTCGACGACGTCCCCGGGGTGGGGAAGACGATGCTCGCCCGCGCCGTCGCGCGCACGTTCGACCTGGAGTTCCGGAGGATCCAGTGCACGCCTGACCTGGTGCCGTCCGATGTCACCGGCGTCTCCATCTTCGACGAGGCGACGCAGCGCTTCGAGTACCGCCCGGGACCGCTTCTCGCCAACGTCGTCCTGGTCGATGAGATCAACCGCGCGACGCCCCGGGCCCAGTCCGCGCTCCTCGAGGCGATGCAGGAGCGGCAGGTGACGGTCGACGAGACGACGCATCCGCTTCCCGACCCGTTCTTCGTCATCGCCACGCAGAACCCGATCGAGCTCGAGGGCACGTTCCCGCTCCCGGAAGCGCAGCTCGACCGCTTCCTCCTCCTGTTGAACCTCGGCTACCCGACCGAGGGCGAGGAGGACGACATCCTGCGCCTGCATGGACCGGTGAACATCTCCACGGACACGCTCGCGCCGCTCTTCGACCGGGCCGCGCTCGCGGCCCTGCGGGCGGAGGTGCAGTCGGTGCGCGTGAGCGATGCGGTGCGCGGGTACATCGCAGCGATCGTTCGGGCGACACGTCACCTGTCCGGCGTGGAGCTCGGGGCGAGTCCGCGCGCCGCGCTGGCGCTGTACCGCGCCTCGCAGGCCCGCGCGTCGATCCGCGGCCGCGACTTCGTGCTCCCGGACGACGTGAAGGTGCAGGCATCGCCGGTGCTGCGCCACAGGATCTTCCTGGACGCCGAGTCGCAGATGCGCGGGCGCACGACCGCGACCGTCGTGGCCGAGGTGCTCGCGCGCACGCCCGTTCCGGCGGAGGAGCAGGCGGCGGCCAGGACCGGCTGAGCGTCGTTGGCCGTCGCCGCGCAGCGCATCCGCACGCGGAGCGGGCAGTTCCCGTGGGCCGCGGCGATCGTCCTCTCGCTGATCGCGGCGATCAGCCGCGAGGGAGCGCTGATCGTGCTCGCTGCTGGGGTGGCCGTGGCCGGAGCGGTCGTCGAGGTAACCTCGCGCCTCGCGCTGCTCGCGGTCGACGTGCGCGCGGAGGTGGTCCCGGCGCGGATCGTGACGGGCGAGACGTTCGCCGTGACCATGGTCGTGGCCAACAGGAAGGCGCTCCCGCTGCCCTGGCTCGAGATCCGGCTGGAGCTTCCGGAAGGGATCGTGCCGGCCGCCGACCAGCCGGGACGGGCGCGTTCCAGCATCGGCGCTGGCTTCGGGCCGCGGCCCTTCGAGCGCGTGACGCTGCGCTTAGCGCTCCGCGCGTCGCAGCGCGGGGCGTTCCTCCTCGGTCCGCTCAGGCTGCGCGCGAGCGACTGGCTCGGCTTCATCCGGGATGACCGCACGCTATCGCCTGATCTGACCGTCGTCGCGTATCCGTCGCCGCTCGCGGTACGCGATCGCCATCTCGCGTCGCTGCGCCCGCTCGCGGAGACCGCGACGCGGCGCGGGCTGCTGCCCGACCCGCTGCGTTTTCGCGGCGTTCGCGAGCATCGCACCGGCGATGCGCGCAAGGAGATCCACTGGAAGGCCTCCGCGCGCCTTCGCCGGCTCCAGACCAAGCTCTACGAGCCGGCGACCAGCCTGGACGCGATCTTCCTCGTCAACGTCGCCTCGTACGACCAGTACTGGATCCAGGCGGACCCGGAGGCCACCGAGCTCGTCGTGTCCGCGGCCGCCGAACTGCTCCGCCACGCGGCGGAGGCGGGCCGTCAGGTAGGGCTGATCACGAACGGCCTCGACAACATCACGCACGAGCGCCCCCGGTCGGCGCTCGGCCGCGGGCCGCGACCGCTCACGCGGAGCCTCGACATCCTCGCCCGGCTCGGGCCGTACGCCGCAGCGGCACCCGAAGCCGTGTTCCTGCGTGAACGCGGTCGCATCCCCTGGGGTGCGAGCCTCATCGTCGTGACGCCGAGGCTTGGTACCGCGCTCGCGCAGGCATGCGTGGCGCTGCGGCGCGCGCACCACCGCGTGATGGTCGTCGCGGTGCAGGCCCCTCCCGATGACATCGCGAGACAGGTGCGTTCGAACGGCGTCGCGATCGACGTCCTCGGCGGAGCGGAAGCGCGCCGTGCGGTCTAGGGCGCCGGCGCTCATGCTCCTGGCCGGGCGCGCCTTAATGGAGGCCGTCGCGTTCGCGGCTTTGGCGGCCCTTCTGCACGCGCTGATCCTGGGGGCGGCGCCGCTTGCGATCCTGCCCCTCACGGTGGGTGTCTTCGGCGCCATCCTCCTGCTTTCCGCGGTCCTGGGGGAATCGCGCGCCGAGCGCCAGTCGGCGATGCAGGTCGTGGTCGTGGTCGGGGCCGCCATCGCGTGGTCGCTGGCGCAGCCGATGCGGGGCGCGGATGGCCTCGCCGTGCTCACGCGCGTCATCGCCTTCGCGTTCCTCGGCGAGGCGTTCCTGTGGCGCCTGCTCTCGCTGGCGCGGACGCTCGGGCGCTGGCGCGACGCGCGCGA
>JBBPYG010000002.1:0-5779 GCA_038200085.1 Candidatus Limnocylindria bacterium
CGCACGCCTTCGCAGCCGGCCCTGACGGGACCAGCATCGGCGGCCGGCAGGCGACGCTGCGGCCCGACGTCATCATCGTCAAGAACGACGAGGAGGACTTCGAGGTCGAGGTCATCGAGTCACGCCGGTTCGCTCTCCGCATCAACCCGGTGTACCGGCAGCTCGTCGGACAGCTCCAGGCGGCGCGTTCCGCGGGCGGCGAGACGCCGGCGATGAACGATCAGGAGCGGCAGCACATTCGCGAGTACGTCACGCGGGCGAAGTTCTTCATCGACAACATCAATCAGCGCCGGCAGACAATGGCGCGGATCACCCAGGTCATCGTGGAGTGCCAGCGGGACTTCCTCGAGAACGGCATCCAGTCGCTGCGGCCACTGACGCGCGCGGAGGTCGGCGAGAGGATCGGCATGCACGAATCGACGGTTAGCCGCGCGACGGCCGGAAAGTTCGTCCTGCTCCCGGCCGGCGAGGTCGTGCCCTTCTCGCTGTTCTTCACCGCGTCGCTCGGCACGAAGGACGTCATCAAGAACATCATCGAGGTCGAGGACCGCACGCGGCCGTATTCCGACCAGGAGATCGTCGAGCGCCTGCGGGATGACAACGGGATCATCCTCGCCCGGCGCACCGTCGCGAAGTACCGCGAGGAGCTCCAGATTCTTCCCGCGAGGCTGCGGAGAAGGGCCTAGCCAGCTACCTCTGGCTCGAATTTCCTTTCGGCGGCGCGGCTCCGAGGGTCCTGGCGATGTCGTCGACGGCGGCGGCGTCGATGTGGTAGCCGAATGAGGTGCGCCGGATCCCCGGCAGCTCCTTACCCCGCATGGCGTCGCGAAGCGCGTGCTCACGCCAGCCGATGCGCGTCGCCAGCTCGGAGGTCGTGAGCCAATCGCGATCCTTGCTCTTCGCCTTCTCGCTGGCGTCGGCCTTCGGCGCGCTCTTCGAGGCTTTCTGCGGGGGCATGGAACGAGGATAGGTCCGTTTGCGCGCGAACGCGAGGCTGCCGTACACTGCCGAACGGCGCTTCGGCCCCCTCCGTCGGGGCCAGCGCTAGTTTTTTGCCTCGACTGGAGGTCCCTTGGACGCATCGCCCCTCACCTGGGTGATCCCGCTCTCCGGCCTGGTGGCCGTGGCCGTCGCCGCGTACTTCGCCTACGACGTGCTCAGCTCGCCGACCGGGACGCCCGAGATGCAGGAGGTGGCGGGCGCCATCTACGTCGCGGCGGTCGCATTCATCAAGCGCCAGTACCGGACCATCGCGCTCCTGGCGCTCGGTGGGACCGTGCTGATCGCGATCGTCATCTATCTCTTTGAGACCGCGCCCGGCGTGTCGCGTGAGGAGCTCGCGTGGAAGACCGCGCTCGCGTTCCTCGTGGGCGCGAGCGCGTCGATGCTCTCCGGCATCATCGGCATGTTCGTCGCGGTGAAGTCGAACCTCCGCACGGCGGCCGCGGCCCAGCACAGCGTCGCTGACGCCCTTCGGATCTCACTGCGGGGCGGTGCCGTGTCCGGGATCCTCGTCGTGGGGCTCTCGCTGATCGGCGTCTTCGTGATGTTCATCGCCTACGGCGGCTTCTCCAAGCCCGACCAGGCGCCTTTCACCATCGTCGGCTTCGGCTTCGGGGCGTCGTTCGTGGCGCTCTTCGCGCAGCTCGGCGGCGGTATCTACACGAAGGCCGCCGACCTCGGCGCGGACCTCGTCGGAAAGGTGGAGGCGGGCATCCCCGAGGACGACCCGCGCAACGCGGCGGTGATCGCGGACCTCGTCGGGGACAACGTCGGCGACTGCGCCGGCCGTGGCGCGGACCTCTTCGAGTCGACGGCGGCGGAGAATATCGGCGCGATGATCCTGGGCGTCGCCATCTTCGCGGTGACCCACAACCCCGCGTGGATCCTCTTCCCCCTCGTCGTCCGCGGCTTCGGCCTCATCGCCAGCGTCATCGGCATCTTCCTCGTGCGCGGGGACGAGAAGCGCGACCCCATGTCGTCGCTGAATCTCGGCTACTACATCACCGTCGCCATGTGCATCGCCGCGATGTTCGTGGTGACCCAGTCGATGCTGAACGAGAAGGGCGGGGCATACTGGTTCTTCTACGCCGGCGTGGTCGGGATCCTGACGAGCCTCGCGTTCGTGTTCATCACCCAGTACTACACCTCGGGCGCGTGGCGCCCCGTCAAGGAGATCGCCGAGGCCGCCAAGACGGGGCCCGCGACGACGATCATCTCCGGGACCGCTGTGGGCTTCGAGACGACGGCTTCATCCGTCATCGCGATCACCATCGCGCTCTTCCTCTCGCACTACTTCGGGCAGCGCTGGGCGGACGACACCGGCCTGCCGCACGGGGGCATCTACGGCACGGCCGTCGCGACGATGGGCATGCTGATGACCGCGGCGTTCATCCTCGCGATGGACACCTTCGGTCCGATCACCGACAACGCCGGCGGCGTGGCGTCGATGGCGCGGGCGTCGGAGGAGACACGGGAGCGCACCGACCGGCTGGACTCGGTCGGCAACACGACAAAGGCCCTGACGAAGGGCTACGCGGTCGGGTCGGCCGCGCTCGCCGCGTTCCTGCTCTTCAGCGCGTACCTCGACAAGGTGACCGACCTGCGCCGCACCGCGGGCATCGAGCCCGCCGACTTCCACGTGGTCGACCTCGCGAAGGTCGACGTGTTCCTCGGCGGCTTCCTCGGGGCGATGCTCGTGTTCCTATTCAGCTCCCTCGCGATCCGCGCGGTGGGCCGCGCGGGCGCCGCGATCATCCAGGAGGTGCGCACGCAGTTCCGCGAGCACCCCGGGATCATGGCCGGGACCGAGCGCCCGGACTACGCGCGCGTCGTCGACATAACGACCGCCTCGGCGCTGCGGAACATGATCCCGCCGGGGATCCTCGCGATCGCCGCTCCGATCGTCGTGGGCATAGTTCTCAAAGCGGAGGCCGAGGCTGCGCTCCTGATGGTCGGGACGATGACGGGCGTCATCCTGGCCACCGTGCTGAACAACGCGGGTGGCGCGTGGGATAACGCCAAGAAGTACATCGAATCGGGCCAGCTCAAGGACGAGCATGGGCAGGTCGTGGGCAAGGGCAGCGCTCCCCACGCAGCGGCGGTCGTCGGCGACACAGTCGGTGACCCGTTCAAGGACACCGCTGGACCGAGCCTGCACGTGCTGATCAAGCTGCTGGCGACGATCACCCTGGTGCTCGCGCCGCTGTTCGTCTAGCGGGGTACCGCACGCACGGAACCGCGCCAGCCTGCGGCACCGCACGGCGCGACGAGCCGTCGGTCCCGCGATACTTCGCGCGTGCTCGGAGCATCGGGCGTCGTCATCGACCTGAACAGCGACCTCGGCGAGGGCGCGGGGAACGACGCGGCGATCATGCCGTTCGTGACCAGCGCGAACATCGCCTGCGGCGCGCACGCCGGGGACGCGGAGACGATGCGCGCGACGATCGCGCTGGCTGTTCGTCACGGTGTGGCCGTCGGCGCGCACCCCGGGTATCGCGACAGAGAGAACTTCGGCCGCGTGGCCCTCGACCTGGCGCCGGAGGAGCTGCTCGCCGACCTGCGCTCGCAGGTCGCCGCGCTGGCCGATGCCGCGAAAGACGCGGGCGTCTCTCTCGCGCACGTGAAGGCGCATGGCGCGCTCTACAACCGGGCCGAGCGCGATGACGCGATCGCCCGGATCATCGTCCGATCCATCGGCGCCTGGCCGGACGTCGCGCTGTACGCGCCGCCGGGCTCCGCCATGGAGCGCGCGGCGATCGTGGCCGGCGTTCGCGTCGCGCGAGAGGGCTTCGTCGACCGCGCCTACCAGCCCGACGGCACGCTGCGCTCGCGGCGCCTGCCTGGCGCAGTGATCGACGACCCCGCGGCGGCCGCGGCCCAGGCGCTGGGGTTCGTCCGCGACGGCGGCGTCCGCGCCACCGACGGCTCGTTCCTGCCGCTCGAGGTCGACACGCTCTGCCTCCACGGCGATGCCCCCGCCGCTCCGCGCGTGGCGCGCGCCGTGAGGGACGCGCTCGACGCCGCCGGCGTCGCCGTGCGCCCGGTCGCGCTCTGAGCGACGCGCGGATCTCGCCATTCGGCGACGGCGCGCTCCTCGTCGAGCTGGAACAGCGCGTGGACGCGACCATCGTCGCGCGCGCCGCCGCGATCGCCGATGCGTGGGAGGCGTTCGGCCACGGGCCTGCCGTCCCCGCCTACGCCTCGGTGGTGCTCGCGTACGACCCCGAGCGCCTGAGCGGCGCCGCCGCGGAGGACGAGGCGCGCCGCGCCGACGCTCAAGCGGGAGATCCCGGTCACCGGCACCGCGGTAGAGGGCGCCCAGCGGATGCTCCCGGGGGCGAAACGCAAGCGGTCGCCGTGTCGGCGGCGACGGTCGCGATGAACACGCAGGCGGTGCCGCCCGCCCCTCGGCTGGTACCCGTGCCGACGCGCTACGACGGTGAGGATCTCTCCGAGGTCGCGCGCATGTCGGACCTCGCCGTGGCCGAGCTCGTGGCGCTCCACTCTTCGCGCGAGTACACCGTGTTCTTTCTGGGTTTCATGCCTGGCTTCGCGTACCTCGGCACCCTCGACCCGCGGATCCGCGCGCCTCGCCTCGCGTCTCCCCGTGCGCGAGTCCCCACCGGCGCGGTCGCTGTCGCGGACGGCCAGACGGCGATCTATCCGTTCGCGTCCCCGGGCGGATGGCGCCTCATCGGCCACACGGACTTCGTGCCCTTCGATGCCACCGCCGACCCACCGGCCGCGCTGCGCGCTGGTGACCGCGTTCGCTTCGTCCCGCTCTGACCCGTACACCGCCGATGCTCGTGCTGCTTCACCCCGGTCTGCGCACGACGGTCCAGGACCTCGGCCGGTCGGGCCACTTGAGGGAGGGCGTGCCCCGCTCGGGGGCCGCCGACCGGTGGGCGCATGCGCTCGCGCAGGCGCTGGTCGGCAATCCGCCGGATGCCGCGGGCCTCGAGATCGTCGGCGGCCCGGTGCGTTTCCGCTGCGACGACGCCCGCGTCGTCGCGTTGACGGGCCGCGATGCCCGGCTGCGAGGCCGCGGCCCGCTCCCGTCGTACACCGCCGTGCTCGCGCGCGCGGGCCAGGAGCTCGTGATCGAGGGCGGGGACCGCTGCCGCTTCGCCTACCTCGCGGTCTCCGGAGGCATCGCGGCGGGCGGGGTGCTGGGGTCGCTTTCGGCGTACGTCCCGGCCGGGCTCGGGCCGTACCCACGCGCCCTCGCGGCCGGGGACGAGCTTCCGCTCGCGGCGCCCACGATGCGGGCCGGGGGCGCCGGCGTGGGCGCCGCCCCGCTCCAGTACGGGGGCCCGCTCCGCGCGATGCGCGGTCCGCACACCCGCCGCTTCGACGACCGGGCGACCCGGACCTTCTTCGCGGCCGAATTCGGGGTCCGCCCCGACAGCGACCGCATGGGACTGCGCCTCGGTGGATCCCGGGTCGCGGCCCGCGCTGGCGAGATCCTGACGTGCGGTCTCATCGCGGGCGCGGTGCAGGTCCCACAGGGCGGCGAGCCCATCGTGATGCTCGCGGATCACCAGACCACCGGTGGCTACCCCGTCATCGCCACGGTGATAGGCGCGGACCTGGGGCGTGCGGCTCAGCTCGTCCCGGGCGAGCGCGTCAGTTTCGTCGAGGTCGATCGCGCGGACGCGCTCGCCGCGCGGCGTGCGATGCGCCTGCGGGTGAGCGCGGTGGCCTGACGCAGCGCCACCATCGCGAGCGCCGCCTCCATCGCCTCGCCTCCCTTGTTCCCCGCCCGGCCTCCAGCGCG
>JBBPYG010000003.1:0-30928 GCA_038200085.1 Candidatus Limnocylindria bacterium
CACGACCTCACGGACGGCCGTCATCCTGTCGCGCTCCTGGAGGGCGCGGTCCAGAAGCGAGTTCAGGTCGCCCTTCAGGTTCTCGCTCGGCGCCTCCCGCCAGGGAATGAACTCGAACTCGCCCCGGTCCGCTGAGAACACGACGCCGAGGGCGTCCTCGCCGGAGTCCGAGCCGCTCGAAGCGGAGACGAGGCGCCCGTCGGCGAAGCCGAGGGCTCCGCCGAGTCCATCCGCGCTCTCGGGCCGCACCTCGAGCTGGCCGGTCTTGCTCGTCGAGGCGAGGAGTTGCACGACGGTCTCGAGCGGGAAGTGCTCGAGCGTGCCGCGCAGGCTCACTGCAGGGCGGCCTCCGACGTCTTGTCGAACACGTGCAGCTTGCGCGTGTCGAATCCGACGCGGATCGCCTCTCCGGGCTGGGTCTTCACGTCGGCCGGCACGCGAGCGACGAAGGTCTGCCCGCCGGCGTTCAGGTGCAGCTGGAACTCGTTGCCGAGGAACTCCACGACATCCACCTTGGCGTCGACTGGCACCTTGCCGTTGAGCCCGACGTTCGCCTCGATGTCCTCAGGCCTCACGCCGACGATCACGTCCTTGCCGACGGCCTGCTTCGCCGCATCCTTCACCAGAGGCGAGCGGAAGAAGCCCGCGTCGGCGACGACGGTGCCGTCGCTCTGGACGATCTTCGCCGGGAAGAAGTTCATGGCCGGCGACCCGATGAACCCGGCGACGAACAAGTTGCCGGGCTGCTCGTGGAGGTGCTCTGGGGTGTCGATCTGCTGGAGGATGCCGTCCTTCATGACGGCGATGCGGTCGCCCATGGTCATGGCCTCGACCTGGTCGTGCGTGACGTACACGGTCGTGCGCCGGATGCGCTGATGAAGCTTCTGGAGCATGGCGCGCGTCTGGATGCGCAGGGCCGCGTCGAGGTTGGAGAGTGGCTCGTCCATGAGGAAGACGGCGGGCTCGCGGGCGATCGCGCGACCGACGGCGACGCGCTGGCGCTGCCCACCGGACAGCTCCTTCGGCTTGCGCTTCAGGAGCTTGGCGAGGCCGAGCATCTCGCCGACCTCGTTCACGCGGCGCTCGATCTCGTTCTTGGGCATGCCGCGCAGCTTCAGGCCGAAGGCGATGTTGTCGTACACCGACATGTGCGGATACAGGGCGTAGTTCTGGAACACCATGGCGATGTCGCGGTCCTTCGGGGCGACGTCGTTGACGACCCGGTCGCCGATGCGGATATCGCCGCTGGTCTGCTCCTCGAGCCCGGCGATCATGCGCAGGGCCGTGGTCTTGCCGCAGCCTGACGGACCGACGAGCACGAGGAATTCCTCGTCCTTGACCTGGAGCGACAGGTCGTTCACCGCCGTGAACTCACCGAATCGCTTGGATACGTGGTCGAAGGTCACCGTCGCCATCGGCGTCACCTCCCTGGCAACTGAAAGTCCGGCCAGTATGTCACGGGCCATCCGGGCGGAGCCTCGTGTACGGTCGCGGTCCGCGCGTCCCGGGAGCGTCGGCACCGCCCACGCGAATGGCGTCCAAGGCGGATGCGCGGGCGCCCGGTGACAGCCGTGCGAGCACCCGCACCCGGTAGGCGACGGCGCCGGTGGGCGGCTCGAGGGTGACCGAGACTACCCGGTCCTCGCCGACGCGCACGAACGCGGAGTCGGCGATCTCCATCTGCCGCGGCCGGCCGGTCTCGCGGTCGTAGTACGCGACGCGCAGGAACGCCTCGCGGACCGCCGGATCGTCGACCGCGACCTCGAAGGCGACCCAGGACGTGCCCGTCAGCGCGCGGAGGCCGCTCTCGATGCCCCACGCCCGGCCTCCCGGGACCCCGATCTCGTAGCCATCGGCTTCGAGGAGCAGCGCGGCCCGCGGCGTCGTACGGCGGAACCGCCAACCGTCTTCCGCGGCGGCGGGATCCGACGCCGAGAGCAGGAGCGCGGCAGCCAGGGCGACGAGGAGGACGCGGACCGGACGTGACATCGCGCCGGAACGTAGCCATTCGTGCGTGTCGCGTCTGTCCCCCCAATGTGCGCGGGCTGTCGTCCGTTGGTGCGCGTGCTGTCGTCCGTTGGTGCGCGGGTGTCGTCCGTTGGTGCGGGGGCTCCTCAGGCGAGGCGCACGAGCCAGGTGCCGATCTCGTACGGCTCCAGGCGCACCGCGAGCGCGCCCCCGACGACCTCGGCCGGTGCCGCCGTGCGGATGACATCGAGCCCGGTGCGGCCGAGGCCGGTGTCGCCTTCTCGCAGATCCACGACGGCCGCCTCGGTCGCCGCGCTCGCGAAACGCAGGACGGCGGACGAGGCCTCGGGACCGGGGTTGACCATGCGAACCGCGACGCGGCCATCCGCGGCCGACCTGACGGACGAGAGCCTCAGCGGAGAGTCGCCGATGTCGAGGAACGAGCGCGCCATGCCGCTGCCGTGCCCGACCCACGGCGGCGACAGCCATTCCCGGATGCGGCGCTCCGCCTCGGCGAGCGACCGGCTGCGGGGCACGACCGAGTAGCGGTACTCGCGCTCGCCCGGACACTGAGCGGACGGCGTCTCGAGCTCGGGGCCGGCTCCGCCCTTTCGTTCCCGCAGGTCGCTGCGGGACAGCCACCCGACCGCTCGCAGGAGCGTGATCGCGATGGTGTTGCCGTCGTGCAGGATCGCGTATTCGCGGAGGCCATCGACGCCCACGGCGAACCAGTTCCCCTCCCGTTCGACGGCCACAAGGTCATGCAGCGCGCGCGTCTCCGTCGGAGGCTCGACCCAGCCGGGCTTGCGCGGCACGCGGTTCGGGCGCTCGAGCCACGCGAACGCCGCCCCGGCGAGGTGGGTGACGCCGCGTCCACCGGTCCCGCACAGCACGCGCAGCCGGTGGTCGCGGGCGCGGTTGTCCACGTGGAGCGCGACATCGATCCGAGCGGCGCCCGCGTCGAGCGACACGACCGCGCGGATGGGGCAGGCGACGGCCTCGGCGGTCCGCGCCAGGCGATCCTCCCGAAGCGAGAAGGGCAGCGGCAGCGCGAGCTCCACCGTGACCGCGGCGCGGTCTCCAGAGACGAGCGTCGCGCGCTGGCCGGCGATGCCGCGCGACCCCACGGTCGGACCAGCGTACGAGTACGTGTACTCGTCGCCGCGATCGCCCTCGTCGAGCAGGATGTTGTGAGGGCCGGAGCGCTCACCCGTGGCGCGGTCGACCACGTGGAAGCTGCCGTCCGTCCCGACCTCGACGCGCAGGGTCTCGTTCTCGATCACCCCCTCCTCGGGCGAGCCGGGGGCACGCACCGGCGCCCGACGCGCCGGCGCGGTACCGAGAGCCACGCAGCGGACGGCGGTCGGGACGCCGTCGAGGTCGAGGACGGCGTCGCGCTCCCACGGCAGCGCGCTCCACGCCACAGCGTCGGCGCCGCCATCGAGCCGCACGGCGAGCGCATCCACCAGCTGCCGTCCCTCCTCGATGACGCGCGTGAAGCGAGGCGCCATGTCGAGGTCGTGGACAGCGTCGATCGAGCACCCGCAGATCGAGTCGTGCGGGTGGTTCTCGAGCAGGGTGCGCCAGAGGCCGCGGATCGCCTCGCGCGCCGAGCCGCCGGCGAAGGCGTCGAGCGGCTCGCACCGTTCGATCAGGAGCCGTTCGCAGCGTGCGTTCTCCTGTTTGATCCAGACGCGCGTCGAGTTCACGCCGCGAAGGATCGGGCGGTACTTGCCGGAGACCATCTCTCCGGCGAAGGCCCCTCGCGGCGCGGGGAGCGCGGCGATGAACTCCTCGAGCGACGCGATCCGCGCGTCGACGCGCGGCGCGACCGCGCGGATCGCTTCGACCGCGTCCGGCAACCGGGGGTACGCCTCGACGTGGTCGTCCCCGACCATGAACAGGAGC
The DNA here is from genome assembly GCA_038200085.1 of Candidatus Limnocylindria bacterium. GTDB lineage: Bacteria > Chloroflexota > Limnocylindria > P2-11E > P2-11E > JALYKU01. The sequence goes on from JBBPYG010000003.1 coordinate 3,877, forward strand.
GCGTCGCCACTCGCGTATGGGGCGGTCCGGTCGAGGATGCGGGGCAGCACGCGCGCGACGCGGGCGCGCAGCACCTTTGGGGTCTCGTCGACCGGGCCCACCAGCGGGCGGGCGTTCGCGTAGTGCGCGACCTGGTGCGATGCGAGGACGCGGTCGCCGGAGGGCGATTCCCACCAGAACTCGCTCCCAAGCTCCTCCCCCTCGTCTCCCACCCCGCGCGCGAACACGTAGCTCGTGTACCCGAACCCCCGAAGGACCTGGGGCATCTGCGCTGGGTGGCCGAACGGGTCTGCTACGTAAGCGACGCGCATCGCCCGCCCGAATGTCGCCGCCACACGCAGGCCCTCCTCGAAGTTCCGCAGGAGCGACTCCCCCGAGACCAGCAACAGATCCGCGAGCACGTACCAGGGGCCGACGAACAGCCGATCCAATGCGACCTGGGCTTCGACGCGCGGGCGATCGGCCGGGCGGACCGCGAGGTGGTCCTCGATCGCGATCGTCTGCCCGTCGAAGGTGAACGAGCGGAACGAGGGGTCGCGCTCGAGGATGTCGAGGAGGCCCGCGACCATCGGGACGAGGCGCGCGCGGTAACCCTCGAAGCGCTCGTACCACTCGCGGTCCCAGTGGGTGTGCGGCACGACGAAGGCACGCCAGCGCAGCTGCCGGCGGATGATGTCCACGCCGCGCGGGGCGAGGACCCCGGACACGACGCCGAGCGCCGCGCCGCCAACGACGTCGAAGGGGTAGTGGACCCCCACGCCGACGCGCGACAGCGCGACCGCCGTAGCAAGGAGCACGGCGGGGATGCGCAGCCGCGGGAGAACGCTCGCGAGCGCGACGGCGGCGCCGAAGGCGAGCGCGGCATCTCCCGAGGGGAACGAGTACGACTGCGGACCCGGTATGAGGGGTTCCGCCACGCCGGGGATCGCGAGGAAGGGACGCACGCGGCGGAAGACGAACTTCAGGATCTCGGCGGTGAACCAGCCGTCGACGGTGCCGAGGAAGACGGTCAGGAGGATCCACGCACCGCGCCGTCCGAGGCCCCGGCCGCGCATCGCGCCGAGCCCGAAGACCCACCACATGAGCCCGAAGGCGTTCGCGAAGACGAGGAGCGTCGCGATGGCCGCCGTGACGGCGTTGCGCGAGGTCGTGATCGCGAGGTACAGCTGGGTATCGAACGCGCCGAGCGCGTCGCGGAGGGCGTCCACTCTAGCCGCGCACGGCGGTGTTCGGCGGCCGGCGCTCGACGACGTGACCCACTAGCGGCGTGCCGGGGACCGCCGGACGTGCCGGTAGACGAAGAGCCCGACGAGAAGGACGACGACCGCCACGACGATGTAGTCGAGGCCCTTGAGGGACCGCTTGAGGTCGAGCCAGTGGTCGCCAAGCACGACGCCGCCCCAGACGAGCAGCATGATCCACGGCAGCGCCCCGAGGATGGAGAACACCAGGAAGCGCCAGAGCGGCATGCGCGCGATGCCCGCCGGAAGGCTGATGAAGGTGCGCACGACTGGCAGCATCCGCGAGAAGAACACGGTCGCATCGCCGAAGCGCCCGAACCAACGGTCCGCGAGGTCGAGGTCGTGCCCGCTGATGAGCACGTACCTGCCGAATCGCTCGAGGAAGGGGCGCCCGCCATAGGCACCCACGGCGTACGCGATGAGCGATCCCGCGGTGTTGCCGACCAGACCGGCGGCGACGGCACCGGCGTAACTCCACGGCGCGCCGGTGAGCGGCTCGACGAGTCCCCGCGAGATCACCCAGCCGGCGAAGGGAAGGATGACCTCGCTCGGGACCGGGATCGCCGCGCTCTCGATCGTCATGGCCAGCGCGACTCCCGCGTACCCGAGCGCGGAGTACAGCGATTCCAGGAAGGGGATCACGATCGCGTCGAGCGCGTCGAGCACCGTGGCTATCATCGCCGAAGTGGCGCATCCGGCATCGCCCGCCGATGCGCGCCGGGGAAGGGGCCACTGGACTGGACGAGCGCATGCGGGACGGCGTCGCGCGGATCGGCGGCGCCGATCTCCTCGTCGGCATCCCGAGTTACAACAACGCGTCGACCGTAGAGCACGTCGCGCGCTCGGTGGCGCGCGGCCTGCGCGAGGCGTTCCCCGATGCGCGGAGCGCCATCATCAACGCCGACGGCGGCTCGAGCGACGGCACGCCGGATCGGGTGCGCGCCGGCGCGGGGGACGTACCCGTCGTCAGCGGCGCCTACCGCGGGATCCCCGGCAAGGGCTCCGCGTTCCGCGCGATCTTCGAGGCCGCAGAGCGACTGGGCGCGCGCGCGTGCGCGGTCGTCGACAGCGACCTGCGCAGCATCACGCCCGAATGGATCGCGCGCCTGCTCGGCCCGGTGGTCGACGGCCGCGCGACGTACGTGGCTCCGCTGTACGCGCGACACAAGCACGATGGGACGATCACCAACTCCATCGCCTACCCGCTGACGCGCGCGCTCTACGGCCTGCGCGTGCGCCAGCCGATCGGCGGCGAGTTCGGGTTCTCGGGCGACCTCGCGCGCGCCTTCCTCGGAGGCGGGGCCGCGGGCGATCCGGCCGCGGTGTGGGAGACGGACGTCGCGCGGTTCGGGATCGACGTCTACATGACGACGACGGCGCTCGTCCGCGGCGAGCGGGTGGCGCAGGCGTTCCTCGGAGCGAAGATCCACGACCCGAAGGACCCGGGGGCCGACCTCGCGCCCATGTTCGCGCAGGTCGTCGGGACCGCGATCCGCCTCGCCGTGCGCAACGCCGCGGCGTGGAGCGGCGTCGAGGGCTCGCGGCCGGCCAAGGTCCTGGGCGAGTCCGCGGCGGTCGAGCCAGAGCCGGTGAACGCGAGCGCGGCCACGCTGCGGCGCAATTTCCTCGCAGGTGCGACGGACCAGGGCGACGTATGGCAGGAGATGCTCGCGGCCGACCAGCTCGCGCTCGTCGGGGAAGCGGCGGCGGGCGCGGTGGCTCCCGAACGCTGGCGCGCGGCATGGGCGCGCGTGGTCTACGACGCGCTGCTCGCGTGCCGCCGGTCGCCCGAACGCACGCGCTCGTACGTCGCCTCGCTGGTGCCGCTCTATTTCGCGCGCGTCGAGGCCTTCATCGCCGAGGTCGCGGACGCAGACACCGCCGGGGCGGAGCGCGCGGTGGAAGCGCAGGCGCGCGCGTTCGAGGACGAGAAGCCCTATCTGCGCGCGGGGTGGGACCGGTGACCGTCGCGCTGAAGGAGGATGCGCTCGTCCTCGTATCGGACGACGACGGAGGCCTTCCGCTCGGCCGCCACAGCGCGCTCGGGCTCTACTACCACGACACCCAGTTCCTCTCGGGGTTCGCGCTGCGGATCAACGGCGCCGCGCCGCTGCTGCTGTCGAACAACACCGAGCAGAACTACGTCGGCACGTTCCAGCTCGTGAACGCGGAGGCGCCACTGCCGGGGGGCGAGACCCTCGCGGCGCAATCGCTGTCCGTGCGGCGAACGCGTTTCCTCGCCGACGGCTGGCGCGAGCGGATCGGGATCCTCAACTGCAACACGCAGCCGGTGGAGCTGAGCGTCGAGCTGGAGTTCGACGCGAGCTTTCGCGACATGTTCACCGTGCGCGGCTACCGCGGAAAGGCCCACGTCGAGCCTGAGACGGTGCTCCGCGCAACACCGTCAGGCCTGGTATTCGAGCGCCTCGGACGCGACGAGGTGCGGCGTACGACGGACATCGCCGTGTCGCCGGCGCCCGACCGCGTGACCGACCGGACCGTCGTCGTGGAGCGCACGCTCCCGCCTCAGGGCGTGCTGCGCCTCGAACTGTCGATCATCCCGAGAGAGGACGGCACCGGCGAGGCCTCCTCGCCCCGCGGGTTCGACGAGGCGCTCGACGCGCTGAACTCTTCGTACCGGCGATTCCTGCGGTCGTGCGCGGAGTACCGCACCGGCATCGAGAGCCTCGACGAGCAGCTGATCAACCGCAGCGCGCTCGACCTCCGCGCGCTCATCGAGTTCGAGGAGACCGGGCCCTATCCGACCGCCGGTATCCCCTGGTACGCGGTCCCCTTCGGGCGCGACGGTCTCATCGCCGCGTACCAGACGCTCGCGTGGAACCCGGACCTGGCCCGGGGGACCCTGCGCCTCCTGGCGAAGCACCAGGGGACGCGCTCCGACGCGTTCACCGAGGAGGAGCCAGGCAAGATCTTTCACGAGCTGCGCCGCGGCGAGCTCGCGCGCCTCGGCGAGACACCGCACCGGCCGTTCTACGGCGCGGTCGACGCCACCCCGCTCTTCGCGCTCGTGTTCGCGGAGACCGTGAAATGGACCGCGGACCGGGCGCTCTGGCGGGAGCTCCTCCCCGCGGCCGAACGCGCGCTGGAGTGGTGCGACACGTACGGCGACCTCGACCGCGACGGCTACGTCGAGTACGGCGGGCGCCGATCGGAGCTTCGCAACCAGGGATGGAAGGACTCGTGGGATTCGCTCTGCGACCGGGACGGGACCCAATCTTCTCTCCCGGCGGCGCTCGTCGAGGTGCAGGCGTACGTCTACGCCGCGAAGAGCGGGCTCGCGGATCTGTACGCGCTGAATGGCGACACTGAACGGGCGCGGCGCCTCCGCGACCAGGCGCGCGAGCTGCGCGAACGCTTCGACCGCGACTTCTGGATGCCCGAGGAGCGCTGCTATGCCCAGGCGCTCGACGGCTCCAAGCGCCAGGTGCCCGCGGTGACGAGCAACGCCGGACACGCGCTCTGGTGCGGCATAGTGCCGGAGGAGAAGGCGCGCGCCCTCGCCGACCGCTTGATGGCGCCCGACATGTTCACCGGCTGGGGTGTCCGCACCTTGTCGAGCAGGTATCCGACGTACAACCCGATGAGCTATCACAACGGCTCCGTGTGGCCGCACGACAGCTCGCTCGTCGCGCACGGGTTCGCGCGGTACGGCTTCCGCCAGGAGGCGAACGCGATCGTCGACGCGCTGCTCGAGGCCGGGCGCCGGTTCCCCGACGCGCGGTTGCCGGAGCTGTTCTGCGGCTTCGCGCGCGACCTGCGCTTTTCCTCGCGGCCGGCCGATTACCTCGTGTCGTGCATCCCGCAGGCTTGGTCCGCGGGGGTGGTCTTTCTCTGCCTCCGCGTGCTCCTTGGTCTGGAGCCGGACCTCGAGCACGAGCGCCTCTGCGCGGACCCGGTCCTGCCCTCGTGGCTCGACCACGTGGCGGTGCGCGACCTGCGCGTGCATGAGGCGCGAGTCGCGTTCACGGCGAAGCGCACGCGCCGCGGGATGAGGATCAGCGGCGGCAGGGGCCGCGTGGCGATGGTGCGCGAGCCGGCGGTGGCCTGAGCTGTCTCGCGCCCCGCGCGTCGCCCTCCTCCACTACACGTCCCCCTCGGTCCTCGGAGGCGTCGAGCAGGTGATGGGCGTGCACGCGGCGGCGCTGCGCGACGCGGGCGCGCGCGTTTCGATCATCGCCGGACGCGGCCGTGCGTCACCTTCCGGGGTGCAGCTGGTCCGCATCGCGGAGATCGACTCGAAGAACGCGCGCGTGCTGCGCGACTTCGCGTCCCTCGCGCGGGGAGAGATGGGCGCGGATCACGGCCGACTCGCGGACGACATCTATAGCCGGCTCCGTCCTCACGTCGCGAGGACCGACCGCGTCGTGGTGCACAACGCGTTCACGATGCACAAGAATCCCGCGCTGACCGCGGCGCTCGAGCGGCTCGCTCGCGAGCACCCCGGGCGCTTCATCGCATGGACGCACGACATCGCCTGGGCAGACCCGCAGTACGCCGCGCAGCGCCATTCCGGCGAACCGTGGGACCGCCTGGCACGCGCGGTCGCCGGGGTGCGCTATGTGGCGGTGTCCGACGAGCGCAGGCGGCAGCTGGCCGATGCGCTGGGCGTCCGGCGCTCTGCGATCGCGGTCGTGCCCAACGGGATCGACATCGCCGCCACGCTGGGACTCTCGCCCGCGGGCGCGCGCCTCGCCGCGCGCCTCGGGCTCTTCGACGCGAGCCCGCTGCTCCTACTGCCCGCCAGGCTCACGCGGCGCAAGCGCGTCGAGGCCGCGATCGCCGCGCTCCCGCTGGTTCGGAAACGCTGGCCCCGCGCCGCGCTGGTCGTGACCGGCACGCCGGGGGCGCACAACGCGACGAACGAGCGCTACGCGTCGGAGCTGCGAGCGATGGCGACCGAAGGGGTCCACCTCCTGCACGCCCTCGGCATCCGCGCGACGTACCGCGTCGTCGCCGACCTCTACGCGCTGGCCGACGCGCTCGTCCTGCCCAGCGCGAGCGAGGGTTTCGGGATCCCACTGCTCGAGGCGGGACTCCACCGGCTGCCGGTGGTCTGCAGCGACATCCCGGCGCTGCGGGCGATCGGGTGCGACGACGTCACGTACGTCGCGCCCGACGCGGATGGCGCCGCCATCGCTGCCGCGACGCTGCGCCGGATGGACGGCGACCCCGCCGCTCGCCTCAGGGTGCGCGCCCGCGCGCACGCCTGGCCCCGCGTGCTCGCGGAGTTGGCACTGCCGTTGATCCTTGCCGACCCGCGGTCCCCCGCAAGGACGCCGGCCGGCCGGCGCGGGGCCACCGGCCGCACGCGGCGCGCGGATCCACCCGGCTATAGCGAGCGCCTGGCGCGGGCGAAGGCCCGATGAGGGCGCTGATCGCGTTCGACGACCACGCGCGCGACCGCGGGCTGATCGACGTGGCGATGGCGATCGCCGACGACGTGCTGCTGGCATCGGTGATCGCCGTCGGAGAGGACGCGCCCCTCGCGTCGGCGCAGACCGAAGCCCGCGCGCGGCGGCGTGCGCTGGACGCGATGGTCCGCTCGGCGGGCGCTGCGGGAGGCGTGCGGGTGCTCGTGACCGTGGCGCGCCGCGGCTGGCAGGCGATCGTCGAAGCGGTGAAGAAGGAGCGCCCAGATCTCCTTGTCGTCGGTTGGCGGCGTTCGGGATCGGAGCTGTTCGGCACCTCGATCGACGAGATCCTGCGCGACCCGCCGTGCGACGTGGCGATCGTCAAGGGCAGCTTCGCGCGCGCGCGCCACCTGCTCGTTCCAGTGCGCGGCGGCCGCTACGCGCAGCTGGCGGTGCGTGTGGCGCTGGCCTTCGCCCGCGGCCGCCAGGGACGCGTGACGCTGCTCCACGTCATGGCCGGGACGACCGACGACCGGTGGCGCGGAGCGCTGTACGGGGCGCTCGGCGGGCCGGCGCTCGGCGGGCCGGCGTTCGACGACCGCATCGACGAGGTGGTCGGGCGGGCGGGCGATCCGGTCGCGGTCATCGCGGACGAGCTCTCCGCGCACGACGCGATCGTCATCGGCGCGACCGGTCGCGAGGGCTCCCCCGACCCGCTAGGACCGGTCGGGCAGAGCGTCATCCGCAGCGGGCGTCCAGCGATCGTGGTGCGGACCAAGACGCCGGTCGCGTCGAGCATCTTCCTGCCGCGCACGGACCTTCCCCTGGACCGCTCCGAGCGGAGCCGCGCCATCGGCGAGATCGTCGACAAGTGGTTCGTCGAGAACACGTTCGCCAGCAGCGAGTTCGCCGACCTGCGGCGCCTGTTCGACGCCAAGACGCGGCAGCGGCTCCGCATCTCGGTCGGCCTTCCCACGCTCAACGAGGAGGCGACGATCGGCCGAGTCGTCCGGGCCGTGCGCTCGCGGCTCGTCGAGCGCTTCCCGATCATCGACGAGCTCGTGATCATCGATTCAGGCTCGGACGATCGCACGCGCGAGATCGGCAGGGCCGAGGGCGTGCCGGTGGTCGTTCATCAGGAGGTGCTCCCCGAGATGGGTGCGCACCGCGGGAAGGGCGAGGCGCTCTGGAAGAGCCTCCACGTGCTCACCGGAGACATCGTCATCTGGATCGACACCGACATCTCCAACATTCATCCGAAGTTCGTGTACGGCATCCTCGGGCCGCTCCTGATGCGACCGGAGATCGCGTTCGTGAAGGCCTTCTACCGCCGGCCCCTCCACCTTGGAGGCGAGCTCCAGGCGACCGGGGGCGGCAGGGTCACCGAGCTGTCGGCGCGGCCGATCCTCAACCTCTTCTTTCCCGAACTGTCGGGGATGGTGCAGCCGCTCTCCGGCGAGCAGGGTGGCCGCCGTTCGTTGCTCGAGCAGCTGCCGTTCTTCACCGGCTACGGAGTGGAGACAGGGCTCCTCATCGACATCCTCCAGCGCGCCGGGCTGTCCGCGATCGCGCAGGTCGACATGAAGCAGCGGATCCATCGCAACCAGAGCCTGTACGCGCTGTCGAAGATGAGCTTCGAGATCCTGCAAGTCGCGCTACGGCGCGTCGGCGAGGCGCGCGGCGAGCGTCTCCTGGAGGACGCGAACGCGACGATGAAGCTCATCTCGGACGATGACGGAGGCCAGTTCCACCTCGAGCTGCAGGACATCGCCGCGATCGAGCGCCCGCCCATGATCACCGTTCCCGCGTACGTCGAGGCACGAGCTCGCGTGACTCGCATCCAGGCGGTGGAAGGCGCTGCCCGAGCGGTCGCGCGGCCTGGGTGAGATCGCACTTCGGGCGCGTCCGGCGTCGCAGTGCACGATGAGATAAACACCCATCGCGCGGCGATCAGCTCAGGAGGCTCCGCGCCTCCATCCGTGCCGTCGCGCCACACCGAGCCGCTCCACGTACTGCGCGTAACCCTCGGCGGTGCGCCCGCTCGCGCTCGGCCACACGGTCGCATGCGCCGGGGCGGAAAGACGCTCGGAGCCCGTCGCGATGGTGGACGCCACGACGGCGCCGCGCGCGGCCGGCTCGTCGGCGCCGCCGACCAGGATCGGCCGCTCGAGGACGTCGGCGAAGAGCTGCACGAGCTCCGGCGTCCCGGCTCCACCTCCGCACGCGACCACATCGCCCGATATCCCCGCCGCCTGGAAGCACTGTCGCGCGGCGTACGCGAGCGCCTCGCACACCGCCCGCACCATGTCCGCGGCGGTCGTCTCGAGGCTCAGACCAGTGAACTCCGCGCGGGCCGCGGCGTCCGCGAAGGGCGCGCGCTCACCCGCTGGAGAGAAGAAGGGCAGCGCTGACACGCCGTTCGCGCCGGGCGAGGTGCTCGCGAGCATGCGTCTGAGATCGGCGCGATCCGCTCGCACGAGGTCGAGCGCCCAGTCGATGCACGCCGTCCCCACCATCGCCGGCATCGCCCGCAGCCAGCCGGTGTCGTCGCCGGTGCAGAGCGTCAGCCCGACGGGCAGCCCGCGCGGCCGGACGTTCTCCACGAGCACCTCGCAGGCGAGGGTCGTACCGAGGATGAGCACACCATCGCCGACCGCCCGCGGACCGACGCCGAGCGCGGCGGCGGGCAGGTCATAAGGGCCGGTCGCGACGACGACCTTCGGGCTCAGCTCCAGCTGGTGGGCGGTCCGCTCGGCGATCGGCGCGGTCACGCACGACGACTGTGCGATCGGGGGCAGCAGCTCGCGCCGGCGCTCCAGAGCCGTCAGGCGCAGCGCCTCGTCGTCATAGTCGCCGACCGCCGGGTGGAGGACGGGCAGCATCGCGCACGATCGCGTCGCTGACCGCACGCCCGTGAGCCGTTCGAAGAGCGCGTGCTGGCACTGCGTCGCGGTGCGCGCCGCGTCGAGCGCGTCGGGATCGACCTGCTCGAGCGCGACGAGCAGGGCCGCGCCTGCGCCGGGGAACGGCGCATTGCCGGTGCGAGCGAACACCGCATCGAGCGTTCCGCTCCGCGACCACGTCTCGCAGACGGGGGCGCCGCGCGCGTCCATCCATGACAGCGCCGGTCGGACGGCGCGAGCGTGCTCGTCGAGAAGCCACAGCCCGTCGCCTTGGCCGGTCAGCGCGATGAGATCGACGTCCTTCATTGGCACTTCGCGCAGCAGCCGTGTCACCGAGCCGAAGAGCTGTTCGACGTCATGCTCGTATCGTCCCGGAGCTGGGTGCAGCAGCGCCGTCGGCTCCGACATCCTGCTCACCACCTCACCCGTGGGTCCGAAGAGCACGACCTTCGTCATCGTCGTGCCGACGTCGATGCCGACCCTCACGTCTGGCGGCGCGGACGGAGGCCGTTCAGCACGTACGCGAGGGGTTCCCGCCGGGCGTAGCGGCCCACCTCCTCGGCCGCCATCGTCACCGCGCGCTCCGCCGTCTCGCGGGTCGCGCCGGCCAGATGAGGACTGAGGACGACGTGCGGCATCCGCAGCAGCGGTGATGCCGGCGGCAACGGTTCCTCGGGATACACGTCGAGTGCCAGCGCCGCGAGGCGTCCGGATCCGATGGCGCGCGTGGCGGCGCCGTAGTCGAGCAGTCCCCCGCGCGCGGTGTTCACCAGCACGGTCCCCGGTGTCACTCGCGCGAGCGCGGAAGCGCCGATCAGCCCTCGGGTCTCGTCCGTCAGCCGCGCGTGAAGGGTGATCACGTTCGCGCGCGCGAGGAGCTCATGGAGCTCGACCATGTCGATCCCCTCGCCGGCGGAGCCTGGCGCCACGAATGGGTCGAAGGCGACGACAGCGGCACCCATGGCGCGCACGATCGCCGCGACGCGCCGGCCGACCTCACCGAGGCCGACGACGCCAACGACGGAACCCGCGATCTCAGTACCGCAATCGTCATACGCGTACATGCTGGAGCGCCACTCTCCGGCAACCATCGACGCGTGGATCTCGGGCAGGCGCCGGATCGCCGCGAGCATCAGGAGCACCGTGTACTCGGCCACGGCCGTCGCGTTGCGGCCTGGCGTCGCGCTCACCGCGATGCCGCGGGCCGTCGCCGCAGGAATGTTGACGTTCACGGGTCCGCCGCGCGCGCAAACGATGAGCTTGAGCGCCCGCGCGGCGGCGATCACGCGCTCGGTCATGGGTGCCATTTGCGTGATGACCACTTCACGGTCGCTCACCGCTGCCGCGAGCTCGTTCTCGCGGTCGGAAGCCTCGTCGACCTCGGCGACGCGACCGAACGGCGTCTGGGGCCACGGAAGGGCGAGCGTGCTGAACGTCGGAGCGTCGGGAACTCGCGCGGTGATCGCCCGAGCGAGGACGTCGTTCCGCACGAAATTGTCGCCAGCGAGAAGGATCTTCATGCGTTGAACCTGCGGAGCGCGAACGTCCCGTCGTTCGTCGACAGCTCCGTCACAGCGCAGTGCTCGACTGCGGGGAACCGCCGCCGGTATTCGGCGAGACGGATGCCGAGGGCGTCACACAGGAACAGGCGCAACAGCGTGTTGTGCGTGATCACCAGCGCGCGCGCGGTGGGCGCCGCCAGGAGCTCCACGATCGAGGCGCGGACCCGCGCCAGCGCGGCGAGCGGATCCTCGCCACCCGGAAGCGGATGCGCGACCGGCTCGGCCTCGAAGCGCATCACCGCCTCGGGATCGGTGGAGCGGAGCTCCGCGATCGTGCGTCCCTCGGCGAGCCCGAAGTCGAGCTCGCGAAGGCGCGCGTCCCGGCGCGGCGTCATCCCGACGCGAACCCCGATGGCTTCCGCCGTGCTTACCGCACGGAGCGAAGGTGACGTTGCGATCGCGTTGACGCGCGCGATGGCGGCCCATTCCGCGAGCCGCTCGGCCTGCTCGTGTCCGGCCGGGCTCAGATCGATGTCCGTGCGGCTCAGGTACCTGCCGGTGTCATTCCACTCGGTGCGCGCATGCCGCACCAGAAACAGCGTCGGCATCACGAGCGGCCGGCGGCCGCGAACGGCGCATCGATGTACCCGCGGCGTTCGAGCTCGTCGACCATCCGCCGGTAGACGTCCAGGTAGCGTTCGGTCCGCTCGGGCCGCGGCTCCAAGGTCTTCTCCACGTGGACCATCCTGTTGCATGCCTCGGTGACCTGACCGACTGCGGCCGCGGCCATGATCGCCATGCCGAACGCGCTGTCGGCGTGGCGGGGAACGCTGGCGGGGCGCCCGAGCACATCAGCGCGGAGCTGGGTCCAGTGATCGCTCGCGGTCGCGCCGCCGGTGAAGATGACCGCGCCCGTGACGTCGGCGCCGAGTGCCTCCACGTACCGGAGACAGAGCCGCTCGACGAACGCTACCCCCTGCAGCAGCGCGGCGAAGTTCTCGGCGTCCTCGTGCGGCGTGCCCAACAAAAAGGGCTCCGCGTCGGGGCGCACGAACGGGAACCGCTCGCCGGGCGACGAGATCGGGTACCGCACGACCGTCGTCGGCGCGTATGCCGCCGCGGCGCGGTCCATCTGCGCGAGGTCGGCTCCGGGGAACGTGCGTGTGAGCACGCCCGCCCCGCTGTTCGAGGCGCCTCCCGGCAGCCAGCCCGAATCCGGGTGCGCGTGGGAATACAGGGCGCCGGCCCGGTCGTGGAGCAGCCCGCTCGAGACGCCCTTGAGGGTCAGCGTCGTCCCGAGCGAGCTGTTCCAGTCACCGGGGTGCATCGCGCCCGATGCGAGCTGTGCGGCGCAGCCGTCGGTCATGCCGGCGAGGATGCGCGTTCCCGCGGGAAGTCCCGTGGATCCCGCTGCTCCGGCGGCGACCCGGCCAACGACCGTGCCCGGCCGGACCACGGCAGGCAGCACAGCCGTGTCGATTCCCGCTGTGGCGAACTCCGCACCGGGCCAACTGCCGCCCACGAGGTCGTAGCCCGTCTTCAGCGCGTGGCTGGTGTCCGTCGCCACGCGCTCGCCCGCGAGCCAGCTGGCGATGAAGTCCGCCGCGTGGTACAGGCGTCCGCCGGCCGCACCCGCGACGTTGCGGAACATCCACAGCACCTTCGGGAGCGCCCACGTTGGTTGCACCCGGTACGCGTTGCGCTCGCCGCACGCCGCCCAGGTGGCGGCGACTATCGGGAATTCGGCGCTCGCGCGGGCGTCGTCGTACATGAGCGCAGGCGCCAGGAGTCGACCCGCGCGGTCCGTCATCGCGAAGCTGCCGGAGGTGCCGCACACCGCCACCCCGGCGACGGTGTGCCGCTCGAGGCGAGAGACCACCTCGTACGTCGCGGCCGACACCGCGGAAATCCACATGGCGGGGTCCTGTTCGTGCCGGCCGGGAGCGGGCCGGTCGCTCACGAGCTCGCGCCGCGCCGAGCCGAGGAGCCTGCCCGTCCCGTCGACGGCGGCGGCGCGGCAGCCCTGCGTCCCGAGGTCGATGCCGAGCCAGGCCGGCTCCCCCGCGCGCTTCACCGGACGATCACCTGCGTGCTCCCGCGTCGTCCAGCTTGACGAGGCGGCCACGCCCTCGTACGCTCGCGCTCGACGGTGGCCATTATCGCTAACGTTAGCGTTCCTGACGGCCGGCTGCCGTGAGCATGGACGCGCGGGGCGCGGCGGAGACCGCGGCGCCGAGCGCGGTCGACAGAGCGGCGCCGCGCCCCGTGCGCGAGCTCGCCCCGGCGGTGCGGTGGGCGGATCCGCGGCTCTCGCGCTTCGACCCGCTCGAGCGGATCCTCGCGTTCGACGACTTCAACAGCGGCACGCACGGCTGGGTCGAGCTGCTCGGCAACTACGACGGCCGCGGCGACCTCGACACGGTGGACGACCACATGCGCGACTTCCGGCCGCCTCAGCTGAGCTCGTGCAGCTTCTTCGACGTCGGCACGCACGGGGCGATGTCCGGCACGTACGCGCTCAAGGTCGCCACCCGGCCCGAGGCTGGACACACCGCGGTCGCCATCAGGCGCTTGACCATGGCGGGACGCGGCCGGGTGCAGCTCGAGACGTATTTCGCGTACAAGGCGGAGGCGGCCTCCGAGGAGAACCAGGCTGCGGCGCAGCCAGGGTCGGGCGAGTGGGATGGCAACACGCACCCCTCGGAGACGCAGTTCGGCGCCTTCACGATCGCCACGGACATCTGCGATGGCGTGCGGTACCACTGCGTCGCCCGCTACCTGAACACGGACCACGACAACCGGTCGCGCCAGCAGTGGGTCTACCCGCTCGTACCCGAGCCGACGCCGCGTGAGCACCTCGAGGGAAAGGTCAAGCTGCCCCGCACCGCGGATTTCACGGCGCCGGATCCCGACGACTGGCGGCCATTCGGCGAGCCCCAGGAGCTCTGCTACAACGAGGTGCCGACCAAGGTCAATTGGCACTACCTGCGGTGGCTGATCGATACGCGCGCTCGAGCGAACGTCGAGCTGCAGGTCAACGATCGGATCTTCGATATGCGCGAGGTCCCCGTGCCGGCGTATGCCGAGTCGTATGGCTCCCTTCAGAACCTCCTGAACTTCTACGTGTCGGTCCGCACCAACACCAATGTTCGCAACTTCCTCTTCCTCGACTCGGTGCTCATCTCCGTGGACTGGTGACGATGCAGCAATCGCTTTCGGTCGTGCTCGAGCGCAACACCGTGCTCTCCGGCGAGTTCGCAACGGAGCCGTACGAGGCCGCCTGGGCGCGCGAGGCGCGGTGGTTCGTGCGCGTCCTGGAGATGCGTGGCGTCGATGCGTGGATGGAGGCGACGACGCAGATCTCTCCCGACGGGCTGCACTGGTGCGACCTCGACGGGGGCAGCGTCAACGTGCGGGGACCCGGCGTCGTGAGCTGGCCTGTGCGTGAGTTCGGCGGATGGCTCCGGCTGCGAGGCGTGGTCGGTGGCGATCGCGCTGCCGAGGAAGGGGTCGGGGCGAAGGTGATGATCTATCTGGCGCTCAAGAGCTGACGGCCCGCGGAGGCAGGAAAGGAAAGATGCTGTGGTGAAAAAGACGACGCGCCGACGGTTCCTTGCGTACACCGGCGCGGGTGGAGTTGGGCTGCTCGTGGCCGCTTGCGCGCCGACACCGGGTGCGTCGGGAGGCTCGCCCGCGGCGAGCGGGGCGGCGGCGTCCGGAAAGGCGCGCGTACCGACCGGTGAGATGAAGGTGGCGGTGCCGGTGAAGGTGCCGACGCTCGACCCGCACGGCGCGCAGTCGGTCGAGGATGTGTCGCACACCGTTCTCCAGCACATCATGGAGACGCTCGTCAGGCGCGATGCGGCGACCGGAAACCTGATGCCGGGCCTCGCGACCGAGTGGAAGAACCCCGACCCGACCACTTGGACGTTCACGCTCGCCAAGGACGTGAAGTTCCACGACGGGAGCAAGGTGACGGCGGCCGACGTGAAGGGCTCGCTCGAGCGGGTGGTCGCCCTGAAGGGCGCGCTCGCGCCGCAATTTGCCCAGCTGGACACCATCACCGCGTCCGACGATTCCACTGTCCAGATCAAGACCAAGACACCGGTCGGAACGCTGCTCGCGAACATGGCGCTCGTCCCGATCGCGCCGGCGGCGCAGATGGGCACGCAGGGTTTCTTCAACAAGCCGATCGGTTCGGGCCCGTTCAAGGTCGTCTCCTGGAGCGCTGATGCGGATCTCAGGCTGGAGGCGAACATGGACTACCGGAGCGGCCCGCCCGGCCTGAAGAACCTGGTGTTCCGCTACTACCCGGAGATCGCGCCATTGGTCACGGCCCTGCAGACCGGCGAGGTCGACTTCACCTGGCGCCTCCCGCCGGATCAGCTGCCGTCGCTGCGGAGCGACGCTCAGCTCAAGGTCGACCTCGTTCCGGGGTGGACGTACTACTTCGTGTGGATGAACTCGAGCCGTCCGGTCTTCGCCGACAAGCGCGTGCGCCAGGCCATGGCCTACGCGCTCGACATCGACAAGATGCTGAAGGACCTCCTCGGAGGTACCGGCAGACGCGCCACCGCGCCCATCCCCTCGACGGTCTTCGGTTACGCGCCGCAGACGCCCTACACCTACGACCCCAACAAGGCCAAGCAACTGCTCGCGGATGCGGGCCACGCCGGCGGCTTCGACGCCGGCGTGATCTGGAATCCGGGCTCGGCGCCGCAGGACCGTGAGCTGCTCCAAGCGATGATCTCGTACTGGAACGCGATCGGCGTGCGGGTCAAGAGCCAGGAGATGGAGCGCGCGGTGTGGATAGACAACCTCAACAAGCTCAACTGGGACATGGATCTCCAGGCCAACGCGGTCACGACGGGCGACGCGGACTTCACCCTCGGGCGGCTCTACCACTCGCGCGCCAACCGCAACGGCTACAAGAATCCCGATCTCGACAAGATCCTCGACGACGCCGTCGCGACCGTGGACCAGGAGAAGCGCAAGCAGCTCTACGCCCAGGCCAACAAGATCGTGTGGGATGACGCCGTGGGCATCTTCCCGGCCGAGCTCTCGAACGTGTTCGCCTACCGCAAGCGCGTGAGCGGCTTCACGCCGACGGCCACAGCGGTCATGAGCTTCGCCAACGTGACGGTGCAGTAGAGGCGGCATTCGGACGTGAGCCCCTATCTGTTGCGCCGGATCGCGCTCTCGCTGCTGGTCCTGTGGGGCGCGGTCACGGTCGTCTTCGTGGCCATCCGGCTCGCCCCGGGGGACCCCGCCCAGCTGATGCTCGGGTCCTCGGCGACTGCCGAGGATGTCGCGGCGCTGCGGCGGCAGCTCGGGCTCGATGAGCCGTTCCCGCTCCAGTACGCTCGCTACCTCGGCCAGGTCGTTCGCCTCGATCTCGGAGAGTCGCTCCGACTGAACGAGCCCGCGATGGTGGCGATCGCCGAGCGGATCCCGCAGACGTTGCGCCTGACAGCGCTCGCGATGGCGGTCGCCGTCCTGCTCAGTTTCCCGATGGGGATCGCCGCCGCCCTTGGAAGGGGCAGGCTCGCCGATCGGGCGATCTCGCTCCTGTCGCTCGTCGGTCAGTCGGTCCCGAATTTCTGGCTCGGGATCATGCTCATCCTCGTCTTCGCGCGCGAGCTGCGCGTTCTGCCGAGCGGCGGCGCGGACAGCTGGGAGCATCTCATTCTCCCCGCGACCACGCTCGCGCTGCCGCTCGTCGGCATCCTCACGCGGCTGATCCGCAGCGGGCTGCTCGAGGTCCTTCGCGAGGACTACATCCGGACGGCGCGCGGGAAGGGCCTCGCGCCGCGCCCCGTCATCACGCGTCACGCGCTGCCGAACATGCTTATTCCCGTCGTGACGGTGATGGGCCTGCAGCTGGGGCAGTTGCTCGGAGGCGCCGTCATCGTGGAATCCGTGTTCGCGTGGCCCGGCGTGGGCCGCCTCCTCGTGGAGGCGATCGGGAACCGCGACTATCCGCTCGTCCAGGCGGCGATCCTCTTCATCACGAGCGGCTTCCTGCTCATCAATCTCGTGGTGGATATGAGCTACGGCGTCCTCGATCCGAGGATCCGCCTCGGGTGAGCGGCGCGTCCGCGACGGCGATGGAGCCCGTGCGCGGTGAGACGACCCGGCCGTCCCGCGGGCGGCCATGGACGCGGCTGATACCCGCCGCGGTCCCGCTGCTGCTCTTCCTGCTCGTCGCCGTCCTCGGCCCGATGATCGTGACGTACGACCCCGTCATCACGCGGACCGGCGAACGGCTCAAGCCCCCCGGAACGGTGCTGAGCGACGGCGCGGTGGCGATCCTCGGCACCGACCAGGTCGGCCGCGATCTGCTCGCCCAGGTCCTCCAGGGAGCGCGGATCTCGCTGCTCGTCGCCGCGAGCACCATCGTGATCGCAGGCCTCTTCGGGCTCGCGGTCGGCGTGCTGGCCGGGTATTACGGCGGGATCTTCGACACGGTCGCGATGCGCGTGGCCGACATCCAGCTCGGCTTTCCCGCGATCCTCCTGGCGATCCTCATCGCGGCGGTCCTGGGACCGAGCGTTACGAACGTGATCATCACGCTCTCGATCGCGCGCTGGGTCACATACGGGCGCGTGGCGCGCGCATCCGCGCTCACGACGAAGGAGCTTGAGTTCGTCGAGGCGGCCCGCGCAGTCGGGTCGACCGACGCGCGGATCATCCTGCGCCACATCGTTCCCGCGACCCTCACTCCGCTGATCGTCATCGCGACGGTCGAGGTCGGGCTCGTGATCATCTCCGAGGCGTCGCTCAGCTTCCTCGGGCTCGGCACGCCGCCCGATCAGCCGTCATGGGGCCTGATCGTGGCCAACGGCCGCGCCTACCTGAACACCGCCTGGTGGATCTCCACCATGCCGGGTGTCGCGCTCAGCCTGGTCGTGCTCGCCGTCGGCACGCTGGGCGACCGCCTGCGCGATCAGCTGGATCCTCGCGCAGCGGCGACCGGTTGACCACCGCGAAACGGCCGCGACGCGTCGCGGCTCGGCCGCGAGCTGCCGCGGGAGGCGCGGCCGCCTCCCCGCGTGCGGAGCGCGCCGTACAGCTCTCCCGCGCAGGGGGCAGCTCGGGACGGAGCGCCCGCGGAGCGGACCGCGTGGCGCAGCTGGACCGTAATGCAGGTCGCTCTGCCCAGCCTTCGTGGGGAGCGGGGCGCTCGGCGCAGACCGCGGGCAGGCCGCGGCGGGCGACGCTCCGCGACCTCGCGATCTCGCTCGGGTTGTCGGTGAACACCGTCTCTCGCGCGCTCGCGGGCAAGGACGCCGTCAACGAGCGCACGCGCTCGCTCATACAGGCGGAGGCAGAGCGGCAGGGCTACGTGCCGAACGCCATGGCGAGGTCGCTCGTGGTGGGCTCGGCGATGGCGCTCGGACTGGTGATCACGAACCCATCGAACCCGCTGTACGCGACGCTCATCAGCGCCATCGAGCAGCACGGTCGGGCGCGCGGCTATTCGGTGGTGCTGCTGGTGAGCGAGGAGGACATCGAGGTGGAGCGGGGCGCGGCCGAGGAGTTGCTGCGGTGGGGTGTCGACGGGGCGATCGTCGTCCCGGTCCAGCAGGGCGCCGCCCACTGGGAGCGGCTGCGGGCGGTCGGCATCCCGCTGGTCCTGGTCAACCGCGATCTCGCTGAGGTCGACTGTGACTTCGTGGGCATCGACTACGCGGATGGTGCGTATCGGGCCGCGATGCACCTGCTCGACGGCGGGGCCACCCGGGTGCTGCTCCTCGAGGAGGATCTCGCGATATCGCCCGTCGCCGACCGCATCGCAGGTTTCCGGCGCGCCGTCGCGGAGCGCGGCATCGCGGACGAAACGATCGTCCGCGTACCCACCCGCCGCCGACGGTCGAGCGCGCTTCCGTGGCAGCCGGACGACGCTTATCGCCTGGCGCAGGGACTCGTGGGCGACCTCGGACCCCGGGCGGCCATCATGGTCGGCAACGACTACTTCGCGCTCGGCGTGTACCGCGCGCTGAGGGAGGCGGGGCGCAGCGTTCCGGGTGATGTTGCGGTCATGGGCTACGGCGACCATCCGTTCTCGGCCTTCCTCGACCCGGCGCTCAGCAGCGTCCGGCTGCCCACCGAGGAGATCGGGTCGGCCGCCGTGGACCTGCTCGTCGGGCGGCTCGCCGGAGCGAAGAAGCCTGCGGCGTCCCGGACGATCCGCCTGGCGCCGACCGTGGTGGTCCGCGCGTCGACGGTCGATGTGCCGAGTGTCGCGAGCCGGTGAACCTGAGCTAGGGCAGGCGGGGCACGATCTCGGCGGCGGCGACCGCGAGCATCTCGACCTCGCGTCGGTACGGCAGCGACAGCTGCACCTCCGCGATCCCAGCGGCGGCGTATTCGCCGAGCACGGCCAGGACCTGGTCGGCGTCACCCACTATCCGTCCGTCGGCGCGCGGGTCCTCGGCCCTAGCGCCGATCTCCGCGTCGTGCCAGTGGGAGAGCCGCAGCGCTCCCGGGTCGCGGCCGACCTCCCTGCACACCTCTGCGAGCGCCGGGCGCGCCTCCTGCCAGTCGTCGGGCGTCGGCGTGCCGCCGCGGTGGTCGAGGTTGAACGCGTCGGCGTAACGCGCGGCGAGACGCATGACGCGCGGCTTGCCGCCGCCGATGGTGATGGGCGGATGCGGCCGCTGCGCCGGCTTGGGAGCGCACACCGCCTCCTCGATGCGGTAGTGCCGTCCGCGGTAGGTCGCGCGCTCCTCGGTCCACATGCGCCGGCAGATCTCGAGCGTCTCTCTCAGCTGGTCGACCCGCACGCCCGCGCGCGGGAAGTCGTACCCATACGCGCGGTACTCGTTCTCCTTCCAGCCTGCTCCGACGCCGAATTCGATGCGTCCGCCGGAGATGTGGTCGACCGATGCGACGGTCTTCGCCAGGAGCGCGGGGTTCCGGTACGACTGCGCCGTGACCATGGTGCCCAGCCGCAGGCGCGTGGTGTCTCGCGCGAGCGCGGCGATCAGAGTCCACGCCTCGAGGCAGTTGCGGTCGGGAAAGCCCTCGCCGCCAAAGAAATGATCCGCGATCCAGAGCGTGGACATACCGGCGTCCTCGACCGCGCGCGCGATCGCGCGCAGGTCGTCGTAGGTGTACCCGCGGGTCGGCGTGACGATCAGCGAGAGCTGCAGCGTCATGCCGGGTCACCGAGGCGGCGCCCGGCGACGACGTGCACGTGCAGGTGAGGGACGAGCTGGCCGCCGTCGGCGCCGGTGTTCGCGAACACGCGGAACCCACGGTCCGTGTACCCCGCCTCCTTTGCGATGCGCGCCGCGGTCGCGAAAAGGTGGCCGATCAGCGGCTCGTCGTCGGTGTCGGCGAGCGAGGTGATGTGCTCGCGCGGGATCACGAGCACGTGCAGCGGGCCGCGCGGGTGCGCGTCCTTGAACGCGACGACGCGGTCGTCCTCGGCGACCCGGTCCGCGGTCGCTTCCCCCGAGGCGATGCTGCAGAAGATGCAGCCGTCCGATGCGCTCATCGGAGCGCAGGATACGAGCGCGCGCGGCAGCGCTCATCGAGCCGGCGGATCGCGTGGACCGGGCCACGGGGCCGCATCACTCGAGCCGCCGTATTGAGGGCACGAGCAGGCCCGCCAGCGAGAACGCAATGACGGCGACGCCGCTCACGACGAACGCCGGTGCGGTACCGACGCGCTCTATGACGATGCCGAAGAGCGGCGGAGCGACGGGGCCGAGCAGCGTGCCGCCGAAGTAGTCGACGCTGGTGACACGCCCGAGCAGGTCCCTCGGCACGTGCCGCTGGAGCGATGTCTCCCACAGGACGCTGAACCCGACGATGGTCATCCCAAACGCGGCGGCGAGCAGCAGGAGGACGGGCAAGGCGGCAACTACCCCGATCGCCGCGATCGCGGCCCCGCTCACGGCGACCAAGAGGTACATGAGGGTCCCGCTGCGACCTCTCGGCAACCGCGCGACGAGCAGTGTGGCCGCGATCTCGCCCACGCCAACCGCAGCGTTGGAGGTGCTCGATCGCCAGCTGCCCCGAGAACCCAAGGGCGGCCACGGCCCCCGCGACGCAGGCGCTGGCGAGGTCGCTGGCGAGGATGACCGCGCGCCGCGGAAGGCGATCGACGACCGCGCCGCCGAACAGCAGGAAAAGCACCTGCGCCGCAGCGAAGCAGGCGCCGACGATGCCCAGCTGCACAGGCGTTCCCCCGAGCGCGAGGATCTGAAAGGGCAGCGCGACGAAGTCGACGAAGTTGCCGAGCATCGAGACCGTCTGCCCTACCCACAGCAGCCGGAAATCGCGGTGGCGTAGCGGCTCGAAGACCCCCGCGGGCCGCATTCAGCCCGTCGAAAGTCGGGCGATGGCCTCCGGCAGCGATGCGAGGTCCGCGATCTGCGCGGTCGGCTCCACGTCCCCGATCCGCTCGGCGTGACGGTTGACGAACACCGTGCGATAGCCGAGGGCGGTCGCGGGGGCGATGTCGTGGTACTGGCTCGCGGCTACGTGGATCGCTTTCTCGGGTCCCGCGCCGGACTCGCGCTCGAAGCGCCGCCAGTGGCCCTCCGCGGGTTTGTAGCTGCGGCAATCCTCGGCGGTGACGACCAGGTCGGGCCTCACGCCGAGCCGCGCGATCGAGTGCGCGATCAGGTCGCGGTCCACGTTGGACAGGATCGCGAGGCGCAGGCCGCGTTCGCGCAACTGCTTCAGCGCCGTCGGCACCTCGGGGAACGGCGTCCATGCCGGGACGGAGTCAGGCAGCGGATTCGGCTCGTCCGGGCCCAGCGCGCGCCCGAGGTCCAACAGCACGGCGCGGCCGGCGCGGTCGAGCACGTCGCGGTACGGGAGGTACGCGTCCGCCTCGATCGCGGCCTCCGCGGAGATGTAGCGGTGCCCGAGGTCGTCGCGCTCCACGCCCGGCGGCAGGAGCGGCGCGAGCGCCGCGAAGACGCCGCCCTCCCAGTCGATGAGCGTGCCGTAGCAGTCGAAGGTGAGCCACTCGAGCGCCATAGGCCGCGCACGATAGCCGCGGCGACCGACGAGGACTCGCGGAGACCCGGCGCGGCGGACGGAGCACGTGGTCGCGGGTCAGCGAGCGAGCAGCTGCGCGATCCTCCCGACCAGGCGCGCCGCCACGGCGGACTTCGGCATGAGGACGAGCCGTTCGACGCCGTCGCGCGTCACGAACGAGACGCGGTCGGTATCGGAGCCGAACTCGGATCCCGCCTCCGTCACGTCGTTCGCGACGACGAGGTCGACGCCCTTGTCGCGGAGCAGGCGCTCGGCCTCCGCGGCGGCGTCGCCGGTCTCCGCCTTGAAGCCGACGACGACCGTGCCCGGCCGCCGGTCCGCGACGATGGCGCGCAGGACGTCCGCGTTCTCCACCATCGCCAGGGTGAACGCCGCCCCGGTGTCGCGCTTCTTGAGCTTCCCCGAGCGCGCCTCGGCGGGGCGGTAATCGGCGACCGCGGCGGCCATGACGACGGCGTCCGCCGTCCCTAGGCAGGACAGCACCGCGTCGCGCATCTCGTCCGCCGTCTCGACGCGGACGAGCCGCGCGCCCACGGGCGGCGTCAGGGCGGTCGGACCGCTCACGAGCGTGACGTCGGCCCCCGCGCGACGGGCCGCGGCCGCCACGGCGTAGCCCATCTTGCCGCTCGAGCGGTTGGTGAGGACCCGCACCGGGTCGATCGGCTCGACCGTCGGGCCGGCCGTCACCACGACCTGCCGACCCGCAAGCGCGCGACTACCGGAAACGGCGTCCTCGACCGCGGCCCAGATGCGCTCGAGCGAGGCGAGGCGGCCCTCTCCGCTCGTTCCCGACGCGAGCTCTCCCGGCTCGGGATCGACGATGCTGACCCCGCGCGCGCGAAGTCGCGCGACGTTGTCGCGCGTCGCGGGGTTCGCCCACATGTGGGTCTCCATCGCCGGCGCGACGATCACAGGGGCCGCGGTCGCGAGCACGGTCGTCGCGATCAGGTCGTCCGCGAACCCGGCAGCGAGGCGCGCGAGCACGTTCGCCGTCGCCGGCGCCACGACGACAACGTCGGCCCGCGCACCCATGGCGACGTGTCCCGCGGCGCGGTCGTCCTGGGATCCGAACATCTCGATGGCGACCGGACGATACGTGAGCGCCTGGAACGTCAGCGGCTGCACGAACTCGCTCGCGCCCCGGCTCATGATCACCTGCACCGCCGCACCGGCCTGCGTCATCCGGCGGGCCAGCTCGATCGTCTTGTACGCCGCGACCGAACCCGTGACTCCGAGGACGACGAAGCGGCCGTCGAGGACGCTCAGGGGCGAACTCCGCGGACGTTGCCCCTTCGACCGCGGCGAGCCGGTGGATCGCGGCGATCGCACGCGCGTCCCCCGCGCACGCTCAGGTGTTCAGCTCCCACAGCAGACGCAGGCCGTCGAGGGTGATGTCGTCGTCGACGCGCTCGATGCACGCGGTGAGGGGCGCGATCGTCGACGCGAGACCGCCGGTGCCGATCACGCGCGGCGTCGCGGGGGCGAGCTCCGCGGCGAGCCGCTGGACAAGCCCTTCGACGAGACCGACGTAGCCGTACACGAGCCCGCTGCGCAGGCAATCCGCGGTGTTCTTCCCGATCGCGTCCTTCGGCGCGGTCAGGCCGACGCTGAAGAGGCGCGAGGCGCGGCCGAACAGCGCATCGGCCGAGACCTCGAGGCCGGGAGCGAAGGCGCCGCCGAGAAAGTCGCCCTCCGCGCTCACCACGTCGAAGTTGGTGGAGGTCCCGAAGTCCGCGACGATCGCCGGACCGCCGTAGCGGCGGTGCGTCGCGAGCGTGTTCGCGATGCGGTCCGCGCCCACCTCCGCGGGATTGTCGACGCGCAGCCGCACCCCGGTCTTCACGCCCGGACCGATGACGAGCGGCTCGTGCTCGAGGTACCGCCCTGCCAGTCTCCGGAACGCGACGGTGAGCGGCGGCACGACGCTGCCGAGGACCATCTCCATGTCCTCGAGCGCGAGGTCCTCGTTCGCGAGCAGGGCGTCGATCGTGACCGCGAGCTCGTCCTCGGTCCGGTCGTGCACCGTCGAGGTCCGCCACGTCGCGATGAGCTCGCTGCCACGGTACGCGCCGAGCACGACGTTGGTGTTACCCACGTCGATCGCGAGGAGCAGGGACATCAGTCGCTCGGCTCGGTCGCGCCGGTGCGCAGCTTGCCCTTCTCGGCGTGCGCGGTCAGGCGCCGCGCGACGTTCGCCGGGACGAGCGTGTCGACCGGGGCGCCGAACGCGACAAGCTCCTTCACGCGCGATGCCGAAAGGAACAGGTACTCCGGCGCCGTCATGAGGAAGACCATCTCGATCTCCGGCGCGAGGCGATGATTCATGTTGGCCATCTCGAACTCGAACTCGAAGTCCGAAAGCGCGCGGATCCCGCGGATCACGAAGCGCGCGCCGCACTCGCGAGCGAACTCGACTTGGAGTCCGTCGAACCCGCGCACCTCGACGTTCGGGAGGTCCGCGCAGGCCTCGCGCATGAGCTCGATCCGCTCGCCCGAGCTGAACACGGTCTTCTTCGACAGGTTCACGCCGACGCCGACCACCACCTTGTCGAACAGCTGTACAGCCCGCTGGACGATGTCGACGTGACCGTTCGTGGGCGGGTCGAACGAGCCCGGGTAGATGCCGATGCGTGGTTCGCTTGCCAATGCCGGTCGCGCCCCCTTCATTAGGCCGTGCACGCCGTACGCGAATCCTACGCTCGCACCTGCCCTGCGGGCCGGATCGCGTGTGCCCATCGCGGCTGCCGGCCGGCCCTCAGCCTCCCGCCGCGACATAGAGCTGCCAGGTGCCCGGCACGCCCTTCAGCGCGTGCGCGCCACGGTCCTCGAAGGCGATCCCCGAGCCGACGACCAGGTCCTTGACGGTGCTCGAGACGAGCACCTCGCCGCCTTGGGCGAGCGCGGCGACGCGCGCGCCGATGTGGACCGCGATCCCGCCGATGTCCTTCGGACCCATGAGCTCGATCTCTCCGGTATGCAGCCCCGCTCGGATCTCGATCCCGAGGGGGCGCAGCGCCTCGCGCGCGGCGAGGGCGCAGCGGACCGCGCGCGCCGGGCCGTCGAAGGTCGCGAGGAAGCCGTCGCCCTCGGTGCGGATCTCGCGCCCGCGGAAGCGCTCGAGCTGGACGCGGACGATCGCCTCGTGCCCCTGGACGAGCTCGCGCCAGCGCCGGTCGCCGAGCTCCGCCACGCGCTCGGTCGAGCCGACGATGTCGGTGAAGAGCACCGTCGCGAGCACGCGGTCCTCCGGTGGTGCCGGGCGCACGCCGGTGAGGAACTCCTGCACCTCCGCGAGGATCGCCTCCTGGTCGGCGGCCCACGCGAAGTTGCTGGTGCCGGGCAGCTCGACGTACCGCGCTCCCGCGATGCGCTCGGCGACGTAGCGTCCGTGCGCGGGCTCGATCCGGGAGGCATCGGCGTGCGTCAGCACCAGCGCCGGGACCCGGATCGCCGGCAGGATGTGCCGGACGTCGCTCTCGTAGAGGACCCGCAGCATGGCCGCCGCGGTGCTCGGGCTGGCGGACTGCCGCTCGTACAGCGCGTAGCTGCGCCTGATCTCCGGATCTCGAGCGACCGCCGGCGCCATGACGTCGAGCAGGACGCCGGTGCCCCACGATTCGCGAAGACGCTCGATCTGCGCGACGCTCTCCTCGAGCGTGCGGCCGATCGGGTAATCGTCGGTCCGCGTCACCCGGGCATAGCCGTCGATGAGGATCAATGCCGACGTCCGCTCGGGATACGTCGCCGCGAACAGCAGGGCGGTGTACGACGAACCCGCCCCGGAGAGAAGCGCGACCCGCTCGCAGCCGACGGCGTCGAAGACCGCGCGGATGTCATCCATCCACTCCTCGAGGGTCGGCAGGTCACGCAGGGACACCGGGTCGGAGATCCCCGTGCCCCGCTTGTCCAGCGTGATCAGCCTGCTGAACGAGGCGATGCGCTCGATGAACCGCGCGAGCGGCTTCAGCTGCCACTGAAGGTCGACGTTGCTGTACCACTGGTCGAAGAGCGCCACATCGGGTGGTCCGTGGCCGAGCACCTGGTAGCCGATGTACGGGCCGCCGCTCTTCGCGTACCGCGTCGGCGGGATGTCCGTCTAACGCTCCGGCACCGCAGCCACGCGCTTTCCCGCCGCATAGACCTCGCGCACCAGCGGCGCGCCGAGCTCGTACGCGAGGTCGCGCTCGTCGTCGGTCTCGAGCATCACGAGGTCCGCGCGCCGGCCCTCGACGATCGCGCCCGTCCGCGTCCCGCGGCCGAGCGCATGCGCCGCGTTGATGGTCGCCGCGACGATCGCCTCGTGCGGGGTCAGGCCGCAGAGGTTCACGCCCAGCACGATCGCGGCGGGCATCCCGACCACGGGCGAGGTGCCGGGGTTGTGGTCCGTACCGAGCGCGACCGGCACCCGTGCGCCGATGAACCGGCGGCCATCGGGTGGATCGTAGTGGGTGAAGAACGCGCTGCCGGGCAGGAGCACCGCGACAGTGCCCCCGGCACGCGCGAGGGCGTGCAGCCCGTCGGTCGAGACGTGGGCGAGGTGGTCGGCCGAACGGGCTCCCTGGCGCGCCGCGAACGCGGCCGCCCCGGTGTCGCCGAACTGGTCCGCGTGCAGCGTGACCGCGAGCCGCGCCTTCTTCGCCGCTGCGACGAGCGGCCGCACTTCCTCGGTCGAGAACAGCGCCTCGTCGACGAACGCGTCGACCGCCTCCGCCAGCCGCTCGCGGGCGACCGTGTCGAGCGCCTCCTCGGCGTCGCGAAGGTAGCCGGTGCGGTCGCCGGTGCGGCTGGCGGGCAGCGCGTGGGCGGCGAGGAACGTCACGGCGACGTCGATCGCCGATTCGCTCCGCAGCCGCGCGATGAGCCGCAGCTGGCGCAGCTCCTCTGCGACGTGCAGTCCGTATCCGCTCTTCACCTCGATCGTCGTCGTCCCGAGCGCCACCGCATCGCGCAGCCGGCGACGCATCAGCGCCATGAGCGTCGCGTCGTCGGCGTCGCTCGTGGCGCGCACGGTCGAG
>JBBPYG010000004.1:0-28378 GCA_038200085.1 Candidatus Limnocylindria bacterium
GAGGAAGCGCCAGCGCGGGGCGCCGAACCGATGCTCGGCCACCATCACGCGGCCATCGGGCGCGACGCCGATGCCCATGACGCCGACGAGGAATCGGGTGTGCGCCGCGGTGAGGACGCGGCGCTGCCAGAGGACGGGAAATCGATTGAAGACCGGTGCGAGGAGGCGCAGGAACACCGCCGCAAGCCTACGCGACGGTCAGGGGACCCCGATCGAGACGATCCCGTGCGGGAACGGGACGGCGATCTTCTGCACGACCTGCCGCGTCGCCACGCTGATCACGTTGACCATGCCGTCCGCATTCGTCGTCGTGAGAAGGCGGGCGCCCTCCGGGTCGTACGTCGTGTGGAAGGGCTGCTGGCCCAGGCGGGTCTCGCCGACGACCGAGCGCGCCTTCCAGTCGACCCACAGCAGCGACGGTCCTGCGTGGTCAGAGAGCAACATGATCGACTTGTCCGCCAGTAAGAACGCGCCGTCCTGATCCTCCTTCATCGTGTGGAACGGGTAGCGGCCCGGCCCGAGATGGATCTCCGCCTTGATCGCCCTCGTGGCGGGGTCGTAGATCACCATCCGGTCCGACGGCTTCCCGATGAAGCCCGACGACGAGGACCAGATCTCGCTCTGATCGGGCGTGTAGTAGGCGTCGTGGACGTCCTGCACCTTGAAATCCGTGACCTGGCCCGTCGTGAGATCGACGGCGCGCAGGTGGTCTGGGACCCCCGAGTTGGTGACCGTGAACAGCATCTCGTTCGGCCGGCTCGAGGCGATCGTCAGCACGTGCTGCGGCACCCCGACGACCAGCGGAGGGAGGGGCTTCCACGTGCCCGCCTCGAAGCGCGCGATGTACGTCTCGCGCTCGTGCGCGACGAACAGCGTCCTTGCGTCGGCCGACCACGCGATGCCGTGCGGTGACTTGCCGACGCGGAGCCTGGCGATCTCCTTCATCGTGACGGGGTCGATGATCGAGGTCGATTCGCCGGCGCGGTTGTTCACCGCGACCCAGCGCCCGTCGGGCGATGCCGCCATCTGGTGCGGCAGCGCGCCCACGGGGATGCGCGTCACGACCGCGAACTCCTTGCCGGGCGCCCCCTCGAGCACGACGACCTGCTGGAGCGTCTCCGACGCGACGAAGACCCGCAGCGTGCGGTAGACCGGCGCGGCGAGAGGGACGACCGCGGGCAGTGCCTGGGCCACGGGCGACGGCTCCACGGCAGAGCCGTCGGCAAGCGGCTCAGTCGCCGGCGCGTCGGGGGCGGCGACGCTCGCCGCGCCGAGGATCGCGCACGACGAGGAGACCAGGGCGGCCAACAGCAGTAGCGCGAGGACGCGGGAAGGGGTTCCTGCCGACCGCATACCCACCATTGTGTTGCCTATCGGCCTGCTGCCTCGTCAAGCGGGCCGAGCACCGACAGGCTTCGCGCAATCAACGTGGCCTGCGGCGGCGCCTCTCGCTGACCCGGAGCCGGACCATCGCGCGCTGCAGCGCGGCGCGCGCGCGCTGCTCGTCCGCCGTCGACTGCGCGGTCTGGAGCGCCTGGTGCGCCCGCTCGCGCGCGGCCTGCGCGCGCTGCTCGTCGATCTCCTCGGCGCGCTCCGCGGCGTCGGTGAGCACGATCACCCTGTCGCCGCGCACGTCCATGAACCCTCCGAACACCGCGAGCGCCTCCTCGCTGCCGCCCTGCTTGACGCGCAGCTCGCCGCGTCCCAGCGCGGTCAGGAGCGGCGCGTGGTGCGGCAGGATGCCGAGCTCGCCCTCGCTGCCGGGGGCGATCACCATGTCGACGTCCTCATCGAGGATGCTGCCCTCGGGCGTCAGGACCTCCAGGCGAAGCGGGATGGCTACCCCTCCTTCGCCATGCGCTCGCCCTTCTCGCGGGCGGACTCGATCGTGCCGACGTTGAAGAAGGCCTGTTCGGGCAGGTCGTCGTGCTTGCCGTCGAGCACCTCGCGGAACGAGCGCACCGTCTCGTTGACGGGCACGTACACGCCGGACACTCCCGTGAATTGCTCCGCGACGAACATCGGCTGCCCGAGGAACCGCTGCAGCTTCCGCGCGCGAGCCACAAGCAGCTTGTCCTCGTCGGACAGCTCGTCGACGCCGAGGATCGCGATGATGTCCTGGAGGTCCTTGTAGCGCTGAAGGACCCGCTGCACCTCGCGCGCGGTGTCGTAGTGGTCCTGCCCGACGATCTGCGCATCGAGCGCGCGGCTCGTGGAGGTCAGAGGGTCCACCGCGGGGAAGATCCCAAGCTCGGTCAGCGGCCGCTCCAGCCGGATCGACGAGTCGAGGTGCGCGAAGGTCGTGGCCGGCGCCGGGTCGGTGTAGTCGTCGGCGGGCACGTAGACGGCCTGGAGCGAGGTGATCGAGCCCTTCTTGGTGGAGGTGATCCGCTCCTGGAGCTCGCCCATCTCGGTCGCGAGCGTCGGTTGGTAGCCCACGGCCGAAGGCATGCGGCCCAAGAGCGCGGAGACCTCGGAGCCCGCCTGCGTGAAGCGGAAGATGTTATCGATGAAGATGAGAAGGTCGCGCCCCTCCTCGTCGCGGAAGTACTCGGCGATCGTGAGCCCTGTCAGCGCGACGCGGAGGCGCGCTCCCGGTGGCTCGTTCATCTGGCCGAAGACCATCGACATCTTGTCGATGACGCCCGACGCGGTCATTTCGCCGAGCAGCTGGGTCCCCTCGCGCGTGCGCTCGCCGACGCCGCAGAAGACGGAGTACCCGCCGTGCTCCGCGGCGATGTTGCGGATGAGCTCCTGGATCACGATCGTCTTGCCCACGCCCGCGCCGCCGAACACGGCGGCCTTGCCTCCCTTGAGGAACGGAGCGATCAGGTCGACGACCTTCATGCCGGTCTCGAAGATCTCGGCCTGCGTCGACTGGGCGGCGAAGGACGGCGG
This sequence comes from Candidatus Limnocylindria bacterium, assembly GCA_038200085.1. Classification (GTDB taxonomy): domain Bacteria; phylum Chloroflexota; class Limnocylindria; order P2-11E; family P2-11E; genus JALYKU01. Next base: position 2,899 of record JBBPYG010000004.1, read on the forward strand.
AAGCCGGTGGATCGGATCGCGGCGCTCGGCCTCGACCGGCCCCTTACCGTCGATCGGCTCGCCGACGACGTTGAAGAGGCGCCCGAGCGTCTTCGGTCCGACCGGCACGGTGATGGGGCCCTCGAGGTCGGTCGCGGGGGTTCCGCGGCGCAGCCCGTCGGTCGAGGCCATCGCGACGGCGCGCACCCAGCTGTTCCCGAGGTGCTGCTGTACCTCCGCGATGACCTCGCTGCCATCGTCGCGCTTCACGGAGAGCGCGTCGTAGATGTCCGGCAGGTGCCCCTCCTCGAACTGCACGTCGAGCACCGGGCCGATGATCTGCACGATCGTCCCCTGCGTGCCCTTTCCGGCGGTCTTCTCGCCTGCCGGAGCCGTTTCCACTGCCATCGCCTACCCCTTTGCCAACGCTTCCGCACCGGATGCGATCTCGAGCATCTCTTTCGTGATCCGCGACTGCCTCGCCTTGTTGAACGCAAGCGTAAGGTCATCGATGAGGTCGCCTGCGGCGTCGGTCGCGTTCCGCATCGCGACCATGCGCGCCGACTGCTCCGAAGCGATCGACTCGAGCACCGCCTGGTACACCGAGACCTCGATGAGTCGCGGGACGATCGCGTTCAGGACCGTTTCGGGATCGGGCTCGAACAGGTACTGGAGCGGCGGCGCGTCGCCGCGGTCCTCGTCGGGGACGAAGGGCAGCAGCCGCCTGATGGTCGCCTCCTGGCGCAGCGTGTTCACGAAGCGCGTGAAGCCGAGGTACACCTCGTCCACGTTGCCCTGCCGGAACTCGTCGAGCGCCCCGCGGGCGATCGCGTTCGTGTCGGCCGTGGTCGGACGGTCGGGCATGTTCTGGAACTCGGCCACTACCGGGCGGCCCAGCCGCCGCAGCGACGAGATGCCCTTGCGCCCGACGGCGATGTACGAGGCGGCCGGCTGGGCTTCGGCGAACCGGATCGCGGCGCGGATCATGTTGACATTGAGCGATCCGACCAGGCCCCGGTCCGAAGTGATGAGGATCATCGCGACCCGCCGCACCTCGCGCCGCGCCAGGAGCGGGTTCACCTCGGGATCGGCGTAGGGCGCGAGTTCCGTCAGGACCGCGCGGAGCTTCTCCTCGAAGGGACGCGAAGCGAGGACGGTCGACTGCGCGCGGCGCATCCGCGACGCGGCCACGAGCTGCATCGCGCGCGTGACCTGCTGGATGTTGCGGACGCTCGAGACCCGCCGCCGCAGCTCGCGCTCGCTGGGCACGCTGGCTAGCCGGCCTTCGGCGTCGGCGCCGTCGGTTCCCTGGGAGCGGCTTCTCGCGGCGCTCCGGCACCGCTCGGCGGCGCCTCGTGCCCGGGCGCCTTATCAGCGGCCTCGTCCACCGCCCCTTTATCCGCCCCTGGGTCCGCCTTGCCCGCATCGCCCGCGTCGGCCTTGACGGTCTGAGCGGCCGCCTTCTTCGCCTGCTTCTCGGCGGCGTCGTCGGCGTATGTGTGCGCCTTCTTGAACTCGTCGAGCATCGCGCGCACTTCCTGCTCGATCTCCTTCGTGAACTTTCCCTCCGAGAGGATCCGCTCGCCGAGCTGCTTGTGCTGCCCGTCGAAGAAGCGGTACAGGTCCTGCTCGAACTCCTTGACCCGCGCGACCGGGACGTCGTCGAGGTAACCGTTGGTCGCGGTGAAGATGATCACGACCTCCTTCTCGACGGCCACCGGCTGGTACTGCGGCTGCTTCAGGATCTCGGTGACACGCTCGCCGCGGCGAAGCTGCGACTGCGTCGCCTTGTCCAGGTCCGACCCGAACTGGGCGAACGCCGCGAGCTCGCGGTACTGCGCTATGTCGAGGCGAAGGCTCTTCACGACGTCCTTCATCGCCCGGATCTGCGCGTCGCCTCCGACCCGCGAGACCGAGAGGCCGGTGTTGATCGCCGGCCGCACACCCTGGTTGAACAGGTCCGTCTCGAGGAAGATCTGGCCGTCGGTGATGGAGATGACGTTAGTCGGGATGTACGCGGAGATGTCGTTCGCCTGCGTCTCGATGATCGGCAGCGCCGTCAGCGATCCTCCGCCGTTCTCGTCGTTGAGCCGCGCGGCGCGCTCGAGGAGACGGCTGTGAAGGTAGAAGACGTCCCCGGGGTACGCCTCGCGGCCAGGCGGCCGCCGCGTGAGGAGCGATACCTGCCGGTAGGCCCACGCGTGCTTGGAGAGGTCGTCGTACACGACGAGAGCGTCCTTGCCGTTGTCGCGGAAGAACTCCCCCATGGCGCAGCCCGCGAAGGGAGCCAGGTACTGGAGCGTCGCGGGGGCGGAGGCGCCGGCGACGACGACGATCGTGTGATCGAGCGCGCCATGCTCCTCGAGGGTCGCGACGATCTTCGCGACGGACGATTCCTTCTGCCCGATAGCGACGTAGATGCAGGTCAGGTCCTTGCCGCGCTGGTTGATGATCGCGTCGATCGCAACGGCGGTCTTGCCGGTCTGGCGGTCGCCGATGATCAGCTCGCGCTGGCCGCGGCCGATCGGGATCATCGCGTCGATGGTCTTGATGCCGGTCTGGACCGGAGTGTCCACGTTCTTCCGCGTGATGACGCCCGGCGCGACGACGTCCGCGAACCGGAAGTCCTTCGTCTCCACCGGGCCCTTGTCGTCGAGCGGCACGCCGAGCGGGTCGACCACGCGGCCGACGAGCGCGTCGCCCACCGGCACCTGCACGATCCGGCCGGTCGTCCGCACCTCGTCGCCTTCCTTGATCGCGGTGTACTCGCCGAGGACGATCGCGCTGACCGTGTCCTCCTCGAGGTTGAAGGCGAGGCCGAAGACGTCGTGGCCGAAGTCCAGGAGCTCCGCCGCCATGCAGCCCGAGAGGCCGTACACGCGCGCGATGCCGTCCCCGATCTCGACGACGGTGCCCACGTCGGCCGACTCGGCCTGGCCCTCGAAGCCCTGGATCTGCGCCTTGATGATGTCGGTGATCTCGGAAGAGGTCGTGGCCATCGGTCTACTCCTTCGTCACGATGCGAGCTGCGACCCGAGCTCGCTCAGCTGGGCGCGCAGCGAGGCGTCCACGAGGTGGTCGCCGACCTGGACCTTCGCTCCGCCGAGCAGCGCCGGGTCGACCGCGAAGGTCGCCTCGATGCGCTTGCCCGAGCTCCGCTCGAGGCGCTCGACGAAACGCTGGCGGCTCGACTCGTCGAGCGCGACCGCCGTCGTGATCTTCGCCTTCGCGATACCAGCCCGCCTGTCGACGATGTCGCCGAACGCCGCGGCGATCGCGGGGATGAGCGCGACGCGCTCCCGCCGCACGAGGAGGTGCAGCAGCGCGCCGATCGCGGCGTCCTCTCGGGCCGCGACGGCCTTCACCGCGGCCAGCCGGCGCTCGACCGGCACGCTCGGGTCCGCGAGCGTCCGCAGAGGACGCCCGGCCAGGCCCGAGGCGACCGCGTTCAGCGACGAGTGGAATTCGGGCACGCGGGACTGGCCGAGCGCGATGTCGTACATCGCCTCGGCGTAGCGCCGCGCCGCCGATCCGCCGAGCGCCATCGCTATGCGGCCGCGCTCAACTGAGCCGTCCCATCTCAGCGCCGGCGTCGTCGAGCGAACGCTCGATGAGGGCGCGGTGCCTGGCCGGGTCGATCTCGGCGCCGATCACGCGGCTCGCGGCGGCGACGACCATGGAGGCGACCTCTCCCCGGAGCTGTGCCAGCGCCTGGTCGTGCAGGTGCTGGGCGTCGGCGCGGCCCCGCTGTCGGATCCTGTCGGCCTCGGTCTTCGCCTGCGCGCGCATCTCGGCCGCGGACGCCTCGGCCGCCTTCGTTGCACGCTCGGACAGCGCTGCCGCCTCGCGGCGCGCGTCACCCAGGAGCCGCTCGACCTCCGCGGTCATGCGCTCGCGCTCGGCCTTCGCCGCGTCGGCGGCCTCGAGGCCCTCGCGGATGCGGTCGGCCCGCGACTGCAGCGTCTTCATCACCGGGCCCCAGAGGAAGCGCTGGAGGAGGAAGAACAGCAGCGCGAACTGGACCATCGCGACGAGCACCCAGTACGGCTGGACGGTGAGGCCGCCGCCCTCCTGCCCGAGCGGAGCGAAGAGCATCAGCCGATCCGCGTCCAGAGCAGGATGCCGAGCACGAACGAAAGGATCCCGAGGCCTTCGGCGAGCGCCGCGCCGAGGATCATGTTCGTGCGGATGGCGCCCGCGGCGTCGGGGTTGCGCCCGATCGCCTCGGACGACTTCGCTGTCAGGATGCCGATGCCGAGGCCGGGACCGAGGACGCCGAAGCCGACGGCGATGCCGGCGGCAAGTCCTGCGAACTCCATGTCTTTCTCCTTCTTCTTTTCGGGCCGTCGTGGGAACTTAGTGTGCGGGCGCGAGCTCCGGAGGGCGCATCTCCTCGGAGGGGACGCGGTCGGTGTCGGTCGCCGCTCCCTCCTCGTGGGTCTCGTCGTGGCTCTCGATCGCGAGGACGAAGTACATGAGCACGAGCAGCGCGAACACGAGGCCCTGGACGAGGCCGATGAAGACCTCGAGGCCGACGAACGGCAGCGCGAGCCCGGGCACGAGCAGCAGCGCGCTCATGACGAGGAGCATGATCTCGCCGCCGAAGACGTTGCCCCACAGACGCAGGGTCAGCGTGAGCATCCGGAACACCTCGCTGAAGAGCTCGATCAGGCCGACCATCACGAAGATGCCGCCGATGAACGGACCGTCCTTGAAGCCGCTGAAGTTCAGCCAGCGCTTGACGTAGTCGAGCTTCAGGTGGCGGAAGCCCTCTGTCTGGTACGCGACCCATGAGACGAGCGCCAAAGCGAAGGTGATGTGGTAGTCGGCCGTGGGCGAATGCAGCCACGTCACCTGGCCGACGAACGGCACGACCGACAGCCAGTTCGCGAAAACGATGAAGAGGAACAGCGTCCCGAAGAGCGGCAGGTACCGCACCGCGCTCGGACCGCCGATGCTGATGACGAAGTCCGCGAGCCCCTGCACGAGCATTTCGACGAGGTTCTGGAGACCTCGCGGCTGCTCGTGCAAATTCCGGCTGACCGCGAACGCGAGGGAGCCGAGGATAGCGATGACGATCAGCATCGTGAAGTGGGCGTTCGTGTACGTGATGGGGCCAACGGAGAGGATCGGCTCTCCTGTGAGCGCGAACTCGTGGGGGATGTCTGGGAACTTGAAGCCCTGCGGAAAGAGGAAGTCCACCGCTAGCGGTCCTCCTCACGCTTGCGCTCCTGCTCGGCGAGCTCGCGCTCCCAGCGGCGTCCAGCCTCTCGCGCGCCTTCCGTCGAGGGTCTCACCGGGTTGTCCTCCGAATAGCGTTTGATCAGGACCGCGACGCCCGCGCCGGCGATGACCATACCCGCGAAGATCAGACCCAGCAGTCCCCACGGCGAGGTGCCCGCCCGTTCGTCGAGCTTCAGGCCGAGCCAGGCGCCGAGCGCGATGGGGACCGCGATGGTGAGTCCGACCTGGCCCAGGATCGCCGCGTTCAACGCGCTCCACCCGGGGTGCGGAGTGCGGCCAAGGCACGGCAAGTGTATCGGAAGGTCCGCGACGCCGCGCGCATCGGCTAGAGCCAGCCCTTGCGGCGGAAGTACACGGCGAGCAGGAGCCCGGAGACGACCATGAAGGCGATCGAGCCCCAGAAGAGCACGATCGACTCGTAGGGGATGATCGTCGTGAAGTTCTGGCCGAAGAATCCGGTCACGACGGTCATGACCAGGAGGATCGTCGCGAGCGAGGTGAGGACCTTCATCACCTCGTTCAGGCGGTTGGAGATCGCGGCGAGGTCGGCGTCGACCACGCTGCTCACGAGGTCGCGGAATGTGTCGATCTCGTCCGTGACGCGAAGGACGTGGTCGTACACATCCTGGAAGTACACCCGCTCCTCAGGCGGCAGGAAGCCCAGGTCGCCGCGGGACAGCACCGAGAGAACGTCGCGCTCCGGGGCAACGACCTTCCGCAGGCGCAGCAGGTCGCGCTTCAGCGCGAAGAGCTTGGTGAGCGAGTCCTGCAGTCCGCGGCCGCTGCGATCCTCGACGATGAGCCGCTCGAGCGCGTCGACCCGATCGCCGAAGTCGTCGACCACATCGAAGTACTCGTCCACCGCGTGGTCGAGGAGTCCGTGCAGGAGGAGGCCGACCGTGGCGATGTGACCTTCGCGCCAGCGCTTCTCCACTTCCCTCCGCGGCCGGCAATCCCCGTGGTGCACGGTGACGAGCACGTTGCGCAGGAAGAACGCGGCGAGCTTGTGGAGGTGGACGACGTCGGTCTTCTCTTTGTCGACCGCGTAGAAGACGACGAAGTAGTGGTCGGGGTACTCGTCGATCTTCGGCCGTTCGTGGACCTGCTTCGCGTCCTCGACCGCGAGCGGATGCAGTCCGAGCTCGTGCGCGACGAGCGCGAAGTCCTCGTCCTCGGGATCCGAGATGTCGAGCCAGCACTGGTGGTCGCGCAGCTCGGACAGCTCGCTCGCGGGCCGCTCGGAGACGGTCTCGCCGCTGCGCACGAGGAGCCGGGCGGTCACGCTGCCGAAGGATATGAGGCTTCATACACTCGGGCGGTGGCGCGCCCGCGCGGGCTCCGCGCGCCGGAGGAGGTCGTCCCGCGGCTCGGCGCGAGGGCCGGAATGCCGGCGCTCCGGATCGGGAACGTCGCGGTGTACGACCGTCCGCTCGAGCACCTCGCGGGACACCTCGACCGGGCCGAGCTCGAGCTCCCGCTCCGCTTCTTCGCGGGCCGTTATGGCCTGGTGCTGTGTTTCGCCCTAGAGCCCGTCGACGCGGACGATCTGGCGAAGGAGCTCCTTCGCGTGACGCACGCGACCGGCGCGATCTGGATCGCGGTGTGGAAGAGGTCGTTCGAGCGAGCGGGCGCGCCGAGCTGGGAAGAGGCGCAGGCCGCGGTCCTCGCCGCCGGATGGGTGGACAACAAGGTGCTCTCGCTCGGGGAGCAGTTGTACGCGTCGCGCTTCGTCCGCCGGCGGGAGGTGGCCGCGCCGCGCTGACGCCGCGGTCCGGGCCGCGGTCTGGGCCAGCCCGAAGGCGTGGTCGCCCAGCCGCTGGCTTCGTCAGCCGCGGGGCCCCCATTCTTCGCCCGATTCAGTTCCAGCATCTTGTTTCGGAGCGGCGTCATGTCGCTCGTCGTCGCGCGCCCGCGTACGCTCAGCTCACCGCCTTCTTCACGAGCGCGCCGATCCTCGCCTCGTCGGCGTCGGTCAATTTCGTCAAAGCGAAGGCCGTCGGCCACATGGCGCCTTCGTCGAGCTGCGCCTCGTCGCTGAAGCCGAGCGTCGCGTACCTCGTTTTGAACTTCTGCGCGTCTTGGAAGAAGCAGACGACCTTGCCGTCCCTGGCGTAGGCGGGCATGCCGTACCAGAGTTTCGGCGAGAGGGCTGGCGCGCTTGCTTTGATGAGGGCATGTAGCCGCTTGCCCAGGGCGCGATCGGGTGCCTGCATCTCGGCGATCTTCGCGAGCACCGCGCTTTCCCCCTCCGCCCTATCCGCGCCGCGGCGCGCGGCCGCCTTCAACTCTTTGGCGCGCTCCTTCATCGCGCCTCGCTCCTCTTCCGTGAATCCCTCGGACTTCTTGCCGGTCGCGGTGGTGCTTTTCGCGGACTTCTTGGCGGACTTCATCGCGCGTCTGCCTCCCGTGCCAGTCTTGATCGACGACCCATGCTAGGGAGCCATCTGGGCCGCGGCTCACATCGCCCGCGACGAGCCGGCGGGTCGGCCGAACGGGACCAGGGCCACGCCCGTGGAAGCCATCCCGGCCCTCGCCGCCATCGACCCGTGGTCCTGGCGGCACGAAACCCGGCTTAGGCGAACTCGAAGGTGGCGCCCTCCCGGGCGGGCTGCACGGCGAACGTCGGATGCAGCGTCGCGACCGCCCGTGCGTAGATCGCATCGAGGTCGGCATCGGCGTGGCTCGGATCGTGGTGGAACGGTACGAGCGTGCGCACGCGCGCCAGCCGCGCGAACGCGAAGGTGTGCGGCACCGAGCTGTGACCCCACCCGACGCGCTGGGCGTACTCCTCCTCGGTGTACTGCGTGTCGTGGATGAGGACGTCCGCGCCGCTCGCGAGTCCGTGGCCCGAGGTCCATTCCGGGGCGAGCGGGAAGGGGCGCGCGCCGAGCGCGGGCTCGTGGTCCGGCAGGTACGCAAGCGTGCCGCCTGGGCCGGTGACCCGGTATCCGACGGTCGGGTCCGGGTGGCACACCAGGGCCGCGGAGATGCGGAACTCGCCCAGGCTGAAGTCGCCGCACGGCACCTCGTGCAGGGAGACCTTCGCCTCGAGGTCGCGCAGCCGGACGGGAAAGAGCGGCGGCGAGAGGTAGCGGGTCAGGCGCGCGTGGAGATCCTGAGTCGCGCTGGCCGGGCCCCAGATGTGGGCCTCGAGCCCCGGGTTGCGAAGGGGTCCGAAGAACCCGAGGCCGAGGATGTGGTCCATGTGCAGGTGCGTGATGAGGATGTCGACGCGCCGCAGGGTGCTGGGCAGCGCCGCGCCGAGCAGACGCACGCCACTGCCGGCATCGAGGACGAGCTCGGTACCGTCGGAGCCGGTGACCTGCACGCAGGAGGTGTTGCCGCCGTAGCGCGCGGTATCGGGGCCCGGCGCGGCGAGCGACCCGCGCGTGCCCCAGAGGCGCGCCCTCACGTCCGCGTGCCCGGATCGATGTCCCAGAAGAGCGCCACTGCGCCCTGGTACCGCCCGGCCTCGCCGATGAGCGGGAAGGCGGTGACCTCGATGTGGTGCGTCCCCCCGTCGAGACCGCGGATCCAGAAGGTGCTGTGCGCCGGGCACCGGTCCCGCAGCGCCACGACGAGCGGGAGATCGTCGGGCGCGAGCGGTCGTCCAAGCTCGTCGCGGGGCACGAACGCTGTCGACCACTCCTCGAGGCTCAGCGGCCCGGTCTCGGAGAAGCGCCGGCCGAGGATCGTCTCGGCGGGCTCGTTGTAGAAGACGACGGTGCCGGCTGGGTCGACGAGGAAGATCGGCATCGCCAGGTAGCTGGCGAGGTGCCGCGCGAGGATCATCTCGATCTCCTGCTGCGGCATCACCCGCCCCCTGGACCGACCGTCATCCCAAGAGCTCGGCCGCCAGGAACTCGACGATCCTTTCGTACGCCGCGTCGTGGTTGCGGCGCTTGGTGAAGCCGTGCCCTTCGTCCTCGAAGACGAGGTACTCGACGCGCCGCCCGAGCGAGCGAAGCCGGTCCACGACCTGGTCGGACTCGTCTTTCGGCACGCGCGGGTCGTTCGCGCCCTGGATCACCAGGAGCGGACAGCGGATCGCCTCGATGCGGGTGATGGGCGACCGATCGATGAGCTTCTCGCGGTCGCGCTCGAGGTCGCCGATCCACCGGGCATTGAAGCGCCTCCAGTTGGGCTGCGCGTTCTCGAGCATCGTCACGAGGTTCGCGACGCCGAAGAGGTCGACCGCGCACCGCCAATGGTCGGGAAGACGGGTGACGCAGGTCAGCGTGGCGAAACCGCCGTACGAGCCGCCGTACACCGCGAGGCGGCTCGGGTCGAACTCCGGCCGCCCCGACATCCACTCGGAGACCGCGCGCAGGTCCCGAAGGTCGATCCCGCCCCAGTCCTTGTGGATCGCCGACTGCCAGGACCGCCCGTACCCGGTGGAGCCGTGGATATTCGGCACGACCACGGCGATGCCGCGCCCGACCAGGCACTGCAGGGGGCCGAGCACGTGGTTGTACGCGGGGCGCGATTGACCCTCCGGACCGCCGTGCGGATACAGCACGGCGGGCACGGGGCCGGTCGCATCGCGGGGCCGGTAGACGAACGCCGGGATCTCGCCGTCGGGCGCCGGAATGCGGACGAGCTCCGGCAGCGCGAGCTCGGAGGTCTGCACGCCGGTTGTCGTCACGACGACTGGCCGGGCGTCCCCGCTCTCCGTGTCGAGCACCCACACCTGCGCGGGATCGACCGGGGTCATGCGCACGAATGCCGCGAGCGCGCCGTCGGCCGAGACGATGAGATCCTCGCACTGGCCGCCGAGCGCGCGCTCCCCGGCGAGCCGGCCGTCGCGCCGCCAGCGGAGCGTCGAATAGCCGTCGACGTTCACCGACCACAGCTGGACGCGACCGTCGGCCGACGACACCGCGAGCTCGACGTCCCACTTGGGGGAATCGATCGTCTCGCGCTCGCCCGACGCCGGGTCGATCGCCACGAGCGCGAGGTGCTCCCGGCCGAGGTCGCTCATCGCGAGGGCCCGGCCATCGCGCAGCCATCCCGCGGGAACGTGCTGGGCGTCGCCACCGTGCGTGGTGAGCTCGACCGTCGCACCGCTCTCGACGTCGATCGCGACGAGGTCCTGGTCGGAGTTGTCCTGGACGCGCATGACGAGCAGCGACCGGCCGTCAGGCGACCATCCGCCGACGACATGCCATGCCGGCGCCTGCGCGATCGGGCGCGTCGCGCCGTCGGCGAGGTCGGCGACGACCGCGTCGACGTCGGCGGGCTCCCGGGCGTTCGTGGAGTACGCGACGCGCGTCCCGTCCGGCGACGCCGCGTTCCACGAGAGGTGGTGCTGGACGCGCTCGCCCTCCGTGACGGCGAGGTCGTGCACCGTCCCGTCGGGACGGCGAACGTACAGCTGCCAGCGCTCCGTGCCGCCCCGGTCGGCCGACGCGATGAGGTCGCCCTTCGCCGACCAGCACAGCCCGCGCACCGCGCCGCCGTCGATGGCAAGGACCTCGCGCGGCTCCCCTCCGCCGAGCGGCACCGCCCACGCCGCGTACGTGCCGCCGCGGTCGCTCACGTAGGCGATCTCGCGCCGGTCGGGCGAGATCGCGAGCGCCGACGCACCCGAGTAGCGGCGCGTCGTGTGGGCCATCTGCCGCACCTGCTCGCGCGGAAGGAAATCGGCGAGCGGGCGGCGGTCCACGGCGATGCATGGTACGGCGCGAGCGGAGCAGGGTTCACGACGCGACCGACGAGGGACTCTGGCATTCCGGTCATGCGGTGGAATGCGCGGCAGGGACTCGCTCGGCCGACTCGCAGGTGCGCCTTACTCGAGGAGCGCGGCGATCTCCTCGGCGTTGCGCACGGCCTTGTCGCCGTAGCAGTTGTTCATCAGCACGTGCACCTCGCGCGCGCTCTTCGCCAGCTCGCGGATCCGCGGGACCCACTCTCCGAGCTCCTGCTTCGTGTACCGGTAGTCGAAACGCTCCGCCGCGGTGAGTCCTGGCTTCTTCCAGTTCTCGGCGTTGCGCCCGTGGAACCGCACGATCGCGAGGTCGTCGGAGGTGACCGCGGCGACCGGAGGAACGCTCGAGGGGAATCCCTGGGGCTCGTCGACCGCGACGTAGGCCAGGCCGTTGTCCGAGAGGAACCGTAGCGTCTCCTCGCGGTTGCGCTCGGACATCCACGTCGCGTTTCGGAATTCCACGGCGACGCGATCGTCGGGCAGGAGCTCGCGCGCACGCAGGATCTCAGCTTTGTTGTCGCGGGAGATCACCGACCACTCGGGGTACTGAAGCAGCACCGCCCCGAGCTTTCCCGCCTTGCGCAGCGGATCGAGGGCGACCCAGTAGCGCGCGAAGACCTCCTCGAGCACCTCGCCGCCGAGATCCTTCGGGTACACGCGGCGCTTCGCCAGCGCCTCCTTCGACAGGCCCTCGCGGATCTCCTTCGGAAGGCGTTTGGGGTCGGTGGGATGACCCGTCATCGGGCCGAACGCCTTGAAGTTCATCGTGAAGTCCTTGGGTGTCCGCTCCGCCCACAGCTTCGCCTGCTTCGCGTCCGGGATCGCGTAGTACGCGGCGTCGTTCTCGACCAGCGGGAACCGGTCGGCGTAGAAGCGCAGCCGCTCGTCGGACTTCTTCGCGATCGCTTCCGGGTACCAGCCCGACTCGAGCAGCGTCGGATCGGTCCACGAGCAGGTCCCCGTCTTGATGACCGTACCGGCGGCCTTTGATCCCGTGCGCGTGCTCGGCATCAGGCGTCCGTCAGCGGCTCATCCCGGTAGAGGGTCGGGTCGAGATCCTCCGCCTTGGTCGAGCGCTGCGCGAGCGCCATCACCGCGATCCCCAGCACCAGCGCGAGGGCGACGAAGGACACGAGCTGCGTCCTGCCGCTCGTGGCGAAGGACAGCGTGCCGAGACCGAGGGTCATGGCGTAGATGAGCAGCACGGCCTGGGGATGGCTGAGTCCGACGTCGAGCAAGCGGTGATGGAAGTGTCCGCGATCGGGCGCGAACGGCGCCCTGCCGCGGACGACGCGGCGCACGAGGACGTAGAAGGTGTCGATGATCGGCACACCGAGCACGAGGAGCGCCGCAGCGACCTTCGCGGTGCCGAATATCGCCAGGACCGCCAGCATCGTGCCGACGAACGTGACGCCGGTGGTCCCCAGGAAGAGCCTCGCGGGGTGGAAGTTGAACACGAGGAAGCCGGCGATGGCGCCGGCGAGCGCGAATTCCATCCACGCGACGAACGGCTCGTTCACCTGCGGCAGAAGCGCGATCGCCCCCATGGTCGCGGCGGCGATGGCGGAGACGCCGGCCGCGAGCCCGTCGAGGCCGTCGATGAAATTGAGCGCGACGTTCATGCCGACGATCCAGAAGATCGTGAACGCGACCGCGAGCGGTGGCGCGAGCAGAAGGACGCCGTCGCCGCGGGGGTCGTTCATGAACCCGATCCGGATCCCCGCGGAGACGATGACGCCCGCGATGAGCATCAGCCCGAGGAATTGCCAGCGCGCGCGAAGCTCGAATATGTCGTCCAGGAGGCCGAGGCCCAGGCCGAGGATCGCGGCCAGCGCCGTGAGGGTGAAGCGCGACGAACGGACCTCCTCGGGGATGAGGAACGGATGCCCCGCGATGCGGTCGCCGAGCCAGAACACGAACACGGTGAAGCCGAAGGCGATGGCGATCGCGAGGCCACCCGGTCGCGGGATCGGCCGCGGGTGCAGACGCCTCCCACCCGGCATGTCCAGCATCCCCAGCCGGCGCGCGACGCGCGCGACGAGGGGCGTGGCGATCAGCGCGACCGCGAGCGCCAGCAGCGTCGAGCTGACGAGGAGGACCGTCGTCACCGGAACACCTTACGAGGTCCCGAACTGGCGGTCGCCAGCGTCGCCGAGTCCCGGCACGATGTAGCCCTTCTCGTTCAGCCGGTCGTCGACGGCCGCGACGTGGATCGGCACGTCGGGATGCGCTTTCGCCAGCGCGGCGGCGCCTTCAGGGGCGGCGATGATGCCGACGTACTTGATCCGCCGCGCGCCCCACTTCTTCAGGATGTCGATCGTCGCGACGGCCGAGCCTCCCGTCGCGAGCATCGGGTCGAGCACCAGGCAGACCTGGACGGTCGCCGACGACGGGAGCTTGTTGTAGTACTCGATCGGCCGCAGCGTGCGCTCGTCCCGGAAGAGGCCGATGTGCCAGACCTGGGCCTCTGGGATGAGCGCCAGCGCCGCTTCGACCATGCCGATCCCCGCTCGGAGCACCGGGACGAGGCCCACGCGTTCGGCGAGCCGGTGTCCGCGGTACTCCGCGAGGGGCGTGCGGACGACCTGCGGCACGAGCGGGAGGTCAGCCGTCGCTTCGTACAGCAGCAGCGTCGCGATCTCGGCGACGAGCTCGCGGAACGCCTTCGGCGGCGTCGTTTCGTCGCGGAGCCGCGTGGCCTTTTCGCGCAGGAGCGGGTGCTCCGATACGCGCAGCTGCGCCGTCAGCTCCCGACCAGCTCGGTCACCGCCGGATGCGCGCCGGCCTCGATGCCCGGAACCGGGAAGCGCGAGGTCAGCTCCAGGACGTCGGCGCTGACCTCCTTCGCCGCGGCCTCGTCGCCCGGGGACTGCAGCGTGCGGGCGATCAACTCCCCGATGCGCTCCATCTCGGCCGGACCCATGCCGCGGGTCGTGACCGCGGGCGTCCCGATGCGGATCCCGGACGCGACTGCGGGCTTGTTCGGGTCGTACGGGATCGTGTTCTTGTTGACGGTGATGCCCACAGCGTCGAGCGCGCGCTCCGCCGCGCGGCCCGTGACGCCGAGCGGACGTACGTCGACGAGCATGAGGTGGTTGTCGGTGCCGCCAGACACGAGGCGCAGCCCCGCGTTCGCAAGCGCCGCCGCGAGCACCCGCGCGTTCGCGCGCACGCGTTTCGCGTAGGCGGCGAACTCGGGCGTCGCCGCTTCCTTCAGCGCGACCGCCTTGCCCGCGATCACGTGCATCAGCGGACCGCCCTGGGCGTACGGGAAGACGGCCTTGTCGATCGCCTTCCCGTGCTCGGCGACGCCGAGGATCATCCCGCCGCGCGGGCCGCGCAGCGTCTTGTGCGTCGTCGTCGTGACGACCTGCGCGTGCTCGACGGGGTTCGGATGCTCGCCCGCCGCGACGAGCCCCGCGAAGTGCGCCATGTCGACGATGAGCAGCGCGTCCACCTCGTCCGCGATGCGGCGCAGCCGCGGGAAGTCGAAGAACCGCGGGTACGCCGTCGCCCCCGCGACGATCGCCTTCGGCCGGTGCTCCTTCGCGAGCGCGGTGATCTGCTCGTAGTCGATCGTCTCGTCGTCGCGCCGGACGCCGTACGGCACGAAGCGGTAGAGCTTCGCCGAGAAGTTCACGGGCGACCCGTGCGTCAGGTGGCCGCCCTGATCGAGCGCCATGCCGAGGACGGTGTCACCGGGCTGGAGCACGGCGGCGTACGCGGCCATGTTGGCCTGCGCGCCGGCGTGCGGCTGCACGTTCGCGTGCTCCGCGCCGAAGAGCGACTTCGCGCGATCGATGGCGAGGCTCTCGGCCACGTCGACCCACTCGCAGCCGCCGTAGTAGCGCTTCCCGGGGTAGCCCTCGGCGTACTTGTTCGTGAGCACGCTGCCGACCGCCTCGAGCACCGCCGCGCTGGTGTAGTTCTCGGAGGCGATGAGCTCGATCTTCTCCACCTGGCGGCGGCGTTCGCCCGCGATCGCCGCGTACAGCTCGCGGTCGACGCGCTCGAGTTCGCTCATGTCCGTTCCACCTCCAGCTTCGCGATCTGCTCGCGGCGGCGCGCGTGGCGCCCGCCCTCAGCGCACGCGGCGACGAAGGCATCGACGATCGACTTGGCCAGCTCCTCGCCGATCACGCGCTCCCCGAGCGTCAGCAGGTTCACGTCGACGTGCTCGACCGCGTCGCGCGCGGACCACTCCTCGGTCGCCACGGTCGCGCGAACGCCCCTCACCTTGTTCGCCGCGACCGCCGGGCCGATGCCGGAGCCGCAGCAGAAGATCGCGCGCTCGATCGTCCCGGCCGCCACCGCTTGCGCGAGCGGCGCGACAAGCGTCGGGTAGTCGTCCTCGGGAGACGCGGCGCCGGGCGTGTGATCGAGCACCTCGTGGCCGGCCGCCCCCAGGTGATCCGCGATCGCCGCCTTCAGCCGCGCGCCGGCGTGGTCGTTGGCGACGCCGATCTTCACGAGACCACACCCGCTTCCGCCAGCGCGTTCTCCAGGTCTTCCGCGGGGATCGCTCCCTCGCGTAGGACCACCACGCCGGGACCCGAGCAGTCGACGACCGTCGACGGAACGCCGCCCTGGCAGGCGCCGCCGTCGAGCACGAGCGCGATGCGGCCGTCGAGCTGTTGCAGCACCTCGGCGGCGGTCCGCGCGTTGTCCCCGCCCGAGCGGTTCGCGCTGGTGACCGGTAGGCCCCCTCCACCAGCGGCGATCAGCCGCCGGGCCACGTCGTTCGCCGGCACGCGGAACGCGAGCGTCCCGCGGCGCGGCGCGACCAGCACGATAGTCAGCGGTCCGGGCCAGTAGCGCGCGGCGAGCGCCCGTGCGTGCGCGGTCACGATCGCGCTCGCCTCGAGGTTGCCCGTATCCGACAGCAGGACCGGGATGCGCTTCTCCTTGGGACGGTCCTTCGCGGCGTACAGCTTCTTCACGTGGTCGTGGCCCGATGCGAGGCCATAGACGGTGTCGGTCGGGAAGGCGACGAGCTCGCCGCGCGATAGCAGGTTCGCCGCCTCCTCTACCGCCCCCGGCGCATCGGCCGCGAGGAGGCGCGTCTTCACAGGGGCGATGATACCGAGGCATCGTGACGGCGACCGCTCGTCAGGCCGATCTCCCCACGCGCCCGAGCGCGGGCGGACAGCGCCGCGCGCTGCTGCTCCTCGCGCTCTCGCTGGTGCTCGCGATGACCACGTGGTTCTCAGCGACGGCTGTGCTCCCGACGCTGCGCACGCTCTGGTCGCTCTCGAGCGAAGGGTCGTCGCTGCTCACGATCTCGGTGCAGGTCGGCTTCGTCGTCGGCGCGATCGTCTCTGCCGCGACGAACCTGTCCGACCTCGTGCCCGCGAGGCGCGTCATGTTCCTCGCTTCGGTCGGGGCCGCGGCCGCGAACGCCGCCGTCGCCGGAGCCGACGGGCTGGCGGTCGCGCTACCGCTGCGCTTCCTGACCGGGTTCTTCGTCGCCGGCATCTATCCGCCCGCTCTCAAGATCATGGCGACGCACTTTCGGACCGGACGGGGAGTCGCGCTCGGCGTGCTCGTCGGGGCGCTGACCGTCGGCTCGGCGATGCCGCACCTGGTGAACGGGCTCGGCGGGGTCGCGTGGCAGGCGGTCGTGCTCAGCACGTCCGCGATGACGGTGCTCGGAGGCGCGATAGCGGAGTTCGCCGTGCGCGATGGCCCGTACCCGTTCCCGCGCGCGGTCTTCGAGCCGCGGTTCGCACTGCGCGCCTTCGCCGACCCGGCGGTGCGCCTGGCGAACCTCGGGTATCTCGGCCACATGTGGGAGCTGTACGCGATGTGGGCTTGGTTCGCGATCTTCTTCGCCGACAGCCTGCGCGCCTTCGGCGAGCCGCAGGCGGGGCGCATCGGACCGCTCGGGGCATTCGCCGCCATCGGTGCGGGGGCCGTCGGCTGCTACGCCGGCGGCGTGCTCGGCGACCGTTGGGGAAGGACGCGCACGACGGCGCTCGCCATGGCGGTGTCGGGCACCTGTGCCGCGCTCATCGGCCTGACGTTCGGCCGCGACCCGCGGCTCGTGCTCGCCGTCGGCCTCGTGTGGGGCGTCGCCGTCGTCGCGGACTCCGCGCAGTTCTCGACGATGGTCACCGAGCTGGCCGACCAGGCGTACGTCGGCACTGCGCTCACGCTCCAGCTCGCCCTCGGCTTTTCGCTCACCGTGCTCACGATCTGGCTCGTCCCGCTCGCACGCGACCTGGTCGGGTGGCCGCTCGCGTTCGTGCTGCTCGTCCCCGGTCCGGCCGTCGGGGTCGGCGCGATGCTCGCGCTCCGCGGCCGGCCAGAGGCCCGGCGCATCGCCCACGGCCTGGGGTGAGCGCCCGTGCGAGCGCGCAGGGCCCCCGCCCACGGTCTCAGTTCGGATCAACCGGAGGCGTCGCGCGAGCGCTGCGCGATGACTACGCGCGCGTCGCCCGCGAGGTCGCGCACGATCCGGGTCGTTCCACCGAGCGCGGCGGAGAGAAGCCGGGACACCGCCAGGGCCTGCGGCGGATCGCATTCGAACAGCGCACCGCCTTCCGGCGCGAGCACGCGCGGCAGATCCGAAACGCAGCGGCGGATGAGCGCGAGACCGTCGGCGCCGGCGACCACTGCCGTGGCGGGCTCGAACCGCAGCGAGGTGCGCTCGCCCGCGAGCCGACCGGCATCGGCCTCCCTCAGGTACGGCAGATTCGCGACGACCGCGTCCACGCGCTCGTGGATCGGCGCGAGCAGATCGCCGCGGCGGAAGTCGACGCGATGGGCCACCCCGTGCGCGCGCGCGTTCTCCCGCGCGACCGCGAGCGCGTCCTCCGAGGCGTCGGTGGCGATGGCGCGGACGCTCGGCTCGTGCACCACGAGCGCGACCGCGATCGCGCCGGACCCGGTGCCGACGTCCGCGACGAGGGCCGCGCGCGCCGCGCGCACGACGTCGCGCGCCGCATCCAGGAGCACCTCCGTCTCGGGACGCGGGATCAGCACGCGCGGGTCGACCGCGAAGCGCAGCCCGTAGAACTCCTTCCATCCGCGCAGGTAGGCGACGGGCTCGCCGCCCGCGCGCCTGTGGACCAGCTGCGCGAAGTCGCGCGCCAGCGCATCCGGCACGCGCTCCTCGGGATGCGCGTAGATCGTCTCCTTCGGCACGCCGAGCGCGTGCGCGAGGAGGACGTCGGCGTCAAGGGCGGACGTCGGATCCCCGCTCGCCTCGAGCGTCGCGATCGCGTCCGCGCGCAGGCGCGCGCGGCTGGTCAGGGCGTGTGCCGCGTCGGTGGAACGGCGATGGGCTGATCCAGCTGAAGAGCGGGACGTGTGCGGGCGCGCTGCGGCATGCGGTCTACCCGGAGACGATCGCCTGCGCGATGGACCACGGATCGAAGCGCACGACCGTCCGTCTCCATGCCGAGCGAGGATACGCCCGCCCATAATCCACAAGTGGGCGCGCTCGGACTGCCGCAGATCGAAGCCGCGCGCGCGATCGTCGACCGATACCTGCCCCGGGCGCCGCTCGAGGCCTCACCGCTCCTCTCCGCGCAGCTCGGCGCCGAGATCTACCTGAAGCTCGAGACCTTCAAGCCCACGCGCACGTTCAAAGTGAGAGGCGCGCTGAACAAGATCGCGTCGCTCGACGCGTCATCCCGCGCGCGTGGCGTCGTCGCGGCGTCGGCGGGAAGCCACGCGCTGGGCGTCGCTTACGCGGCGGCGGCGCTGCACGCGAGCGCCGCGGTCGTCATGCCGCGCGGCGTCTCCGAAAAGATCGTCGCGATCTGCCGCGCGTATGGCGCCGACGTGCACCTCGAAGGCGACCTGTATGACGACACGGTCGCGCTCGCGCACGAGATCGAGCGCACCGAGGGCCGCACGTTCATCCACCCCTACGCGGATCCGCTGATCGTCGCCGGGCAGGGCACCATCGGTCTCGAGATCCTCGAGGACCTGCCGGACGTCGACACGGTCATCGTCGCCGTGGGTGGCGGCGGGCTCATCGGCGGGGTGGCCCTCGCGCTGCGCTCGCTGCGGCCGCATGTACGCGTCGTCGGCGTGGAACCGGATGGAGCCGACGCGGTGGGCCGGTCCGTCGCGCGCGGCGAGCCCGTGGAGCTCGAGCATCCGGGCAGCGTCGCCGACAAGCTCGTCGCGAGGTCGACCGACGCGATGAACATCGCGCTCGTGGAGCGCTATGTCGACGCCATGGTGACGGTGCCCGACCTCGCGCTGGAGGCCGCGACGCTCGAGTACCTCGAGCATCTCTCGCTGCTGGTCGAGCCCTCCGGGGCGGCGCCGCTCGCCGCGCTGCGGAGCGGCGCCACGTCCGCGCGAGGCAAGACCGTGCTCGTTGTGAGTGGTGGGAACGCGTCGGCGGCGCTGCTCGAACGGATCATCGCCGACCACCGGTCCGTGTCGGTCGGATTACCGCGCGGACGCGCTGGGCCGCGTGATGGCGTGGCGGACGTGAGCGCGCCGCGGCCGCGCGGCGGCCCGGCGGCGAGCCGGGCGTGAACGTTCACCACGGCGACATCGAGCTGCGCACCACGCGCCGCGAGGAGACCCACGACGTGACGGCGCGGGTCGCGAGCATCGTCGACGGGTCCGGCGTACGCGACGGCGCGTGCCTCGTCGCGGTGGCGCACACGACCGTCGGGATCTTCGTGAACGAGAACGCCGATCCGGACGTCCAGCGCGACCTCCTGGTCGCGCTTTCCAGGCTGGTCCCGGACCAGGGTGACTACCGCCATGCCGAGGGAAACTCGCCCGCGCACGCGAAGGCCGTGCTCGTCGGAAACTCGGTGAGCCTGCCCGTGCGTGATGGTCGCCTCGCGCTCGGCACGTGGCAGGGCATCTTCGTCGCCGAGTTCGACGGCCCGCGGAACCGACACGCGAGCGTGACCGTCTTCGGCGAGGCGAGGCTAGACTGACCGCCCTCTAGGTCAGGGAGGGTCTACTTCAGTCGATGTCCTGGCGCGCGCTGCTGCACGACGATCCGGTCCCGTGGCTCCTTGAGCGCCGTGACCCGGCGGTACGGGCGCTGACCCTTCGCACGATCCTCGAACGCGGACCTCGAGACGCCGAGCTGCGTGAAGCGCAGTCGCGCGCGATGACGGCGCCGCCCATCTCGACCATCCTCCGTCGCGAGCCTCCTGCCGAACCCGTCGTGGGACGAGCGCGCCCGGCTGGCCATCGCCTGGCTCCTGGCCCGGCGGGACGCGCGGGGCAGATGGGCGGGACGCGCGCTCTACGCGGACCGCATGCCACGCGGATCGACGCGAGCAAGTGGGTCACGCTCCAGGTGCTCGGCATCCTGAAGAACGCGTTCCCGGGGGACGCGAACTGACGCGAAGGGTCCTCGGGGACCTGCCGCCCTTCGGTCACGCGAGCGGTCAGGAGTGCAGCTTTCCCTCCGCGCTCGCCGCGGCGACGCGCACCGACTACGCCTGGCTCATGGGGACCTGTGGCGCCGCGTTCGTAACCGGCATCGACGCCGACCATTGGGATCCGCTCGCGGCGACCCCGCGCGATCCCCCGACCCAGGTCCGCGCGGCGGCGGCGGCCGGCGTACGTCTAGACCATGTGGCGCCGCCCTTCGATGACGAGCTCCGCGAGCTCGTGGCGGAGCGGGTCTTCGAGGCCATCGGCGATAAGCTCCCGCCGATCGTCGAGGGGCCTGAGGGTCCGCCCGAATACGGACTCCTGGTCGGCTATGACACCGACGCTCGCACGTTCCTCGCGCGCCCTTTTCTCGCGGCCGAGGGCAAGCCCGCTAGCGTGGCGCGGGACGCGCTCCTCGCGGCCCCCGGCGGCATCTTCTTTCTCGACCGCGGGACGGCGCCCGGCCGGGCGGCGCTCGCGCGGGACGGCATCCGCGCGGCACTGGCCGCCGCGGACGCCAGCGACTGGGCAGCGCGAACGTGGATGGACGCGCTGCGCGACGACGCGCGTTGGACCGATCCGAAGCACGCGGGCAGCGCGGCATTCGCGGACCACGCGATGAGGCGCATCTTCGTGGACAAGCGCCGCACCGCGGCCCTGTTCCTCCGCAGCGCGCGCTCGATCTTCATGTCCACACCGGGGGTGGACCTCCTTCGCGCCGCCGAGTCGTACGGCCTCGCGGCCGACGCCGTCGCGAAGACCGGCACCGGCGACTTCGACGCGACGGTCGCGCTGCGGTTCCTGGATCGTGGGCAGCGGCGCGGCCTGGCGAACGCGCTCGAGGCCGCGGTCGGACACGAACGAGAGGGTCGCGACGCGCTCGCCGCGGCGGAGAAGGCGATCGCCTGACGGCGGTGCGGCCGTCGCCCCGCGCCCGCCGACCCTCGCGCCGCGCGGCGTGGCACTGTGTGCGGGATGGACCTGGGACTACGCGGTAAGGTCGCGCTGGTGGCGGCGGCGAGCGCCGGCCTCGGGCGCGCCGTCGCAGATGAGTTCGCGCGCGAGGGCGCGCGCGTGGCCATGTGCAGCCGCGACGAGCAGCGCGTCCGCGCCGCCGCCGCGGAGGTCGCGGGCTCGACCGGGGCGGAGACCCTGGCGGTCGCCGCGGACGTCGGCACCGCGGAGGGATGCGAGCGCTTCGTGCGCGAAGCCACGGAGCGATTCAGCACGATCGACGCGCTCGTCGTCAACGCGGGCGGGCCCCCCACGGGGCGCTTCGACGAGCTCGACGACGCCGCGTGGCTGCGCGCCGTCGACGTGACGCTGATGTCGGCCGTGCGCCTCACGAGGCTGGCGCTGCCGATCCTCCGCAAGGGCAACGGCGGCTCGATCACCTACATGACCTCGCTTTCGCTGCGCCAGCCGACGAAGTACCAGACGCTCATCCTCTCTAGCTCGATCCGCGCGGCGGTGCACGGCATGCTGAAGACGATGTCGAGCGAGCTCGCCCCCGACGGGATACGCGTGAATGCGGTGCAGCCCGGGCGCATCGATACCGAGCGGGTCCGGCAGATCGACCAAGACCTCGCCGAGCGTTCGGGCAGGACTGTCGACGAGGTGCGCGGCGAATTCGAGCGCGCGCAGATCCCGCTGGGCCGCTACGGGACAGCCGAGGAGTTCGCCGCGGCCGTGGTGTTCCTCGCCTCCGCCCGGGCGTCGTACATCACCGGGCTCTCGCTGCAGGTGGACGGCGGCATGCTCTCCGCGATCTTTTGATGCCGCGCGCCGGCCGATGATCGTCACCGAGCGGCTGCGGCCTGAGGTCTTCCGACTGCCGATAGAGAAGATCCGCGCGGGATACAAGAGCGACATCTACTTCGCGCGCACCAAGCTGATCCTCGAGCGCGACGGGCGGCGCGATCGCGTCACCATGCAGTTGTTCCAGAAGCATCCGGGCGCCGTGATCGTGGGCACCGACCACGCGCTCGCCATCCTGCACGTCGGCGCCGGGCGGTACCGCGATGCGCGGCGCGCCGACGCGCTGTTCGACAGCTACCTCGCCGGCGAGCGGCGCCTGTACGCGCACTGGCTCCGCCTGCCGGCGGGCGGATGGGCCGCGTACGAGCCGATCGCGCGCGAGGTCTTCGAGATCTCGTCGGAACTCGCCGACCTCTGGGAGCCGAGATGGTCGGACCTGGAGGTCAGCTCGCTCTTCGATGGTGAGACGGCCGCTCCACGGGAGCCCGTCATGCACATCGAGGGCGAGTACGCGTCGTTCGCCCACCTCGAGACGCTGTACCTCGGCGCGCTTTCCGAAGGGACGCGCGTGGCGACGAACACGCGCGACGTCGTGCTCGCGGCGCGCGGTAAGCCCGTGATCATGTTCGCGGCGCGGCACCAGGCGCACGAGGCGCAGGCCGGATCGGGTTACGCGTCGTTCGTCGGCGGTGCCGTCGCTGTCTCGACAGACGAGCAGGGCGAATGGTGGGGCTCGCTGGGGCTGGGAACCGTGCCGCACGCGCTGATCGCGGTGTACGGCGGCGACACGACACTCGCGACGCTGAAGTTCGACGAGCACATCAACCGCGCGCCGGAGGTCGTCGGGCACCTCACCGGAAAGGGCACGCCCGAGGGCCACGTGAACGTCACCTCGCTCGTCGATTTCCGCAACGACGTCGTGAACACGTCGCTCGGGGTCGCGCACGCCCTCGGCCAGCGGCTGTGGGGCGTACGCGTCGACACGAGCGAGAGCCTCATCGACCGTTCGCTCCTCGACGAGATCGAGAGCGCGGGCGGTGTCGCGCACGACGACCCCCGCGGCGTCACACCCGCCCTTGTGCGGCTGCTGCGCGACGCGCTCGATCGCAGCGGTTACGACCACGTCCGGATCGTGGTCTCGGGTGGCTTCGACGCGGCCAAGATCCGCCGCTTCGAGGAGCTCGGCGTGCCGGTCGATGTGTACGGCGTGGGGTCGGCGCTCGTCCAGGGCAGCGGTTTCGACCACACCGCGGACATCGTGCGCGTGGAGGGCCGCGACGTCGCGAAGACGGGCCGCGGATTCAGGAGTGGCGAGCGGCTGCATCCCGTCGACTGGAGGGCGTTGGTCGGCGACGCCGAGTGGGCGCGCTCGACCTCCTGATCCTGACGGCGGGGCTCGCCGTCGCCGGGTTCGCGAAGGGCGCGACGGCGATGGGGCTGCCGCTCGTCGCGACGCCGATCCTCGCGGGCGTGTTCGGCCCCCGCCCCGCGGTAGTGATCATCAGCATCCCGATCCTCGTCGCGAACTCGATCCTCATCGTGCAGGGAGGCCGCGCGCTCGGAGTGCTGCGGAGCATCGTGCCGATGCTCGTCACCGGAGCGCTCGGCACCGTCGCCGGAGTGCTGCTGCTAGCGCAGCTCGACCAGCGCGTCTTCGCGCTGCTGATCGCCGCGCTGGTCATCGTCTTCCTGCTGCGGGGCGACCGTCTTCTTGGCGAGGATCCGGACGCGCGGCGCGTGCGCGTGCTCGGCCCGGTGATCTCGCTCCTCGCGGGGATGCTGCAGGGTTCGACGTCGATCGCCAGTCCGCTGATCGGCTCGTACTTTCACGCGCGCCGGCTCTCGCCCGCCGACTACGTCCTCGTGCTGGCGGCCATCTTCGAGCTGAATTCGATCGTCCAGGTCATCGGCTTCATCCTGCTGGGCCTCTACACGCCGCCGCTCGTCGCGGTCGCGCTCCTCGGCCTCGTCCCGACGATGCTCGCGCTGCTCGCCGGCATCGCCGCGCGCGGCCGCATGAGTCCCGTCCGCTTCCGCCAGGCCATCGCCGTGCTGCTGATCGCGAGCACCGCGAACCTTCTCTGGCACACCTTCCTCGCCTGAGCCGACGCCTCCCTCTCCCTATATCGGCACGGCCTTGGTTTCACCGGAAACATCCCTAGCGCGCGCGACGGCGGCGTCTACTTCAGGCGGCGCAGTTTCAGTGGACGGCCACCAGCGTGAACACCGGCCGAGCGCCACCGACCTCGCGCCCCACGACATTGCGGATGACAGGCCGCGCGTGCGCCGCCATGGCAGCGGCCGCCGCCTCGTCGAGCGCGCCGATCTGGCGCAGGGCCTCGATCGAAGCGACCGCCGCCTGGGAGTAAGGCGGCGAGCCGCCGTCCTCGATCTTCACCGCGACGCCGGTCCCGTCGCCGACGACGCCGACGCCCTGGACCCCGCTGGCACCGCCCTTCGCGACGAATCGCCCCGCGCCGGCCGTCATGAGGTCGGTGTCGAAGCGCCCGCGGCCGGCGACAAGGTACGGATGCGCGCGCATCGCGTCGCGCACGCGGATCGCGGCGCCACGGTACGGCTCGGCGAGTTCGCCGGGATCGGCCAGCCGGGCGAACGCCAGCGCCGCCTCGAACACCGTCAGGCCGAAGCACGGCACGCCGCAGCCGTCGTTACCGAGAGGTATGTCGGCAGGCTCGGTCCCTGCCATCCGCGCGACGCTCGAGAGGATCTCACGCTGCACCGGATGGCCGGGATCAAGGTATCCGTCCGGGTCGGCACCTAGGTGCAGCGCGAGCGCGAGCATGCCCGCGTGCTTTCCCGAGCAGTTCGAGTGCAGCGCCGTGGGCTCCTGGCGCGCCGCCCGCATGGCCTTCGCGGTATCGGCATCGAGCGGGGGATGCACGCCGCAGCGCAGGTCGTTGGCGCCGAGTCCGATCCGCGCGAGCACGCTCGCCACGCGCTCGGTGTGCACGGGCTCGCCGTTGTGCGACGCGCAGAAGAGCGCCAGGTCCGCGTCGTCGAAGTCCCACCGCTCGAAGGCTCCCGTGTACACGATCGGCATCGCCTGGAACGGCTTCGCGGCCGAGCGTACGAAGGCGCGCTTCGCTCTCGGGTCGCCGGCGGAGCACCGCAGCCGGCCCTCCCGGTCGACGACGGCGAGGTCGCCCCGATGCACCGTCTCGACGAGCGGCCCGCGCGTGCCCTCGACGAGCGTCACGGACATCAGTGCCGGCCCGCATCGAGGCGCTCGCGGACCACGCGGTCCTCGTCGGCGAGGGTGCGGCGCAGCACCTTGCCCACGATCGTCTTCGGCAGCGAATCGCGGAACTCGATCGCCCGCGGCACCTTAAAGGGCGCGAGCGCCTCGCGGCAGAACGCCATCAATTCGTCGGCCGTCGCTGTCCTGCCGGCGCGCAGGGCGACGAA
>JBBPYG010000005.1:0-6176 GCA_038200085.1 Candidatus Limnocylindria bacterium
CGAGCTGCTTCTCGCGCAGGCCAGCGACTGGCCGTTCCTGGCGACGACGGGCCAGGCGGTCGACTACGCGGTCGAGCGCTTCCGCGGCCACGTTCAGCGGTTCGACCGCGCAGCGGCGCTCGCGGAAAGTGGCACTGGCGACGACGAGGCCGAACTGCGCACCCTCGAGCGCGCGGACAACCCGTTCCCGGACGCTGATCCTGCGGCGTTCGCACGGCCCCGGGAGCTCGCCGCGCTCTAGGGCTTTTCGGACCTCTCCGCCTCGTCCTCAGCTGCGGTCTCGCCCTCCGGCACTTCGGCTGCGGCCTCGGCCGCGACGGGCTCCACGACCTCCTCCACGCGCGCCGGGACCACCTTCACGATGAGCTCGGCGGGATCGTCGAGGACCAGGACCAGCGAGGCGTCGACCACGAGATCACGGACGTGGATGGCGTCGTCCACCTGCTCGAGACCGCTCTGGTCGACGTCGATCTGGTGCGGCATGTCCTGGGGGAACGCCTCGACGCGCACGTGGTCCATCGCGTGGACGAGCACCGCCCCGAGCGTTCGCACCGCGGGAGAGTCGCCCATGAAGTGGAGCGGGACGTCCGCGTGGGTCTTTTCCGTGAGGCTCACCCGCTGGAAATCGACATGGAGGAGGCGGCCGCTGCGCGGGTCGCGCGAAACGCCGTGCACGAGCGCCGACACCTCACCGCCATCGAGTCCGTCTAGTGCGAGCAGCGTGGTGTTCCCCCAGCGGCGGTAACCGAGCTCGAACGACCGCATGTCGGTCTCGACCGCGACCGAATCGGCGTGCCCGCCGAACACCACCGCCGGGAGCACTCCGGAACGCCGCAGGCGCCCGACACGCTTGCCGAGGACCGTGCGCGGACGGACGGGGAGCTTCTGTGCCTCTGCCATGAAGTGACGATTATCTCAGGTGGGCGACGCGGCCGCGCAGCACACCGTGACGATCGGACCGCTTGGGGCCCACGATCCCAGCCGGCACGTTGGGCTCGAGCTCGAGGCGTGGGGACAATGCCTTCACTCGAGCCGCGGCTGTGCCTGGACCGTCCTCCTCACCCTGGCGATCCCCTTGGCGGTGTCAGCGTGGCGATCAGGTCCGCCCGGCGCGACCCTGACGCATTCGCAGCTCGATGTCGCGCAGTGGGACATCCGCGTACGCAATCCGGTCGGATCGGCCAGTGCGGTAAGATGCGGCCCGATGTCCGACCGTCTGCGACTGGCGCTGGTCTTCCACCAGCACCAACCGGCCGGGAACTTCCCGTCAGTCTTCCAGGAGGCCACCGAGCGCGCCTACCTGCCGCTCGTGCAGGCGCTCTATCGCCATCCCGAGGTGCGCGCGACTCTCCACTTCTCGGGTCCGCTCCTAGACTGGCTGGACGCCAACCGTCCAGACGTGACCGGCGACGTGAACGACCTCGTCCGCCGCGGGCAGATCGAGATCCTGACCGGGGGGTACCACGAGCCGATCCTCGTAGGGGTCCCCCGGCGCGACGCGGTGGGCCAGATCCGGGCGCTCACCGACCGAGTCGTCTCGCTGTTCGGCCGCCGTCCGCTCGGGGCGTGGCTGACCGAGCGGGTCTGGGAGCCCCACCTGCCGTCGCTCCTCGCCGAGGCCGGCGTCGCGTACACGACGCTCGACGACGAGCACTTCATCCAGGCGGGTCTCCGCCGGGACGAGCTCGGGGAGTCGTTCATCACGGAGGACCAAGGATTCCCGCTCGTCGTGTTCCCGGGGAGCATGCGACTGCGGTACCTCATCCCGTTCCGCGATGTGGGAGCGGTGATGAGGGAGCTGCGCGAGCGCCACGCCGCCGGCGCCCGCCTGGTCGTGTACGCCGACGACGGCGAGAAGTTCGGCGCGTGGCCGGGCACGTACCAGCGCGTCCACAAGGACGGCTGGCTCGAGCAGTTCTTCACCGCGCTCGTGCAGTCCGACTTCGTGCAGACCACGACTCTCGAGGATGGGTGGATCTTCCAGAAGCCGGCCCGCCGCGTGTACCTACCCGGCGGCTCGTACCCCGAGATGGCGGAGTGGGCGCTCGACGTCGGTGCCGCGCGGCGCTTCTCGCAGGCTCGCAACGCGCTGAAGGACGATCTGGCGGGCCTGGTCGTCTCGCCGCCTTGGCGGAACTTCTTCGCGAAGTACCCCGAAGCGAACGCGCTGCACAAGCGGATGCTCATGGTGTCCGACGAGCTCGCGCGCCGCAGCATCCTCGACAGCTCGGCCGAGGTGCGGACGGCGCAGCAGAACCTGTGGCGCGCCCAGGGCAACGACGTGTACTGGCACGGGATCTTCGGCGGCCTGTACCTGCCGCACCTCCGCGCCGACGCGTACGGCTCGCTCCTCAAGGCGGAGCGGATCCTCGCCGAGCGCCGGATCGCCGCAGGCGAACAGCGCGACTACGACATCGACGGCCACGACGAGTATCTCTTCCGCGGCAACGCCGGCGCGGTCTTCGTGCACAGCCAGGGGGGCGCCGTGATCGAATGGGACCTCTACGCGTCCGCGACCAACCTCATCGACACGCTGGCCCGGCGACCCGAGAGCGAGCACGAGGTGCTGAAGAGGGCCGAGAAGACCGGCAGGGTCAAGGTCGGAAAGAACCTGGACAAGGACGGGAAGTCGATCCACGAGACCATCCGCGCGAAGGAGCGCGGACTCTCGAAGCTCCTCGAGTACGACGCCGCGCGCCGCGCGTTCTTCCAGGACAGCGTCCGCATGGGAAAGAACGAGCCGATCTCTCTCCACTCGCTCACGTACCAGCTCACGCCGCAGCGCGAAGCCCGCACGGTCAGCCTCATCCTCGAGCCGCCCGCGGCCGCGCTCGCCGGGATCCCGGGACTCGCCATCCGGAAGGACATCCGCATCGCGGACGAAGGGTTGGCCGCCGGCGTCCGCTACCGGCTCCGCAACGAAGGCGACGATCCCCTCGCGGTCGTGTTCACGAGCACCTCGAACGTCGCGCTCCTCTCGGAGGCTCATGCCGCAGACTCCATCACGTTCGGGTCGCGGAAGACGACGCCGGGGAAACAGCTCGACCACAAGGGCGTGTCGGAGATCGCGGTGCACTCCGAGCTCCGCCACTTCGACATCGCGTTCACGATCGACCCGCCGGCCGAGGTGCTGAGCCGGCCGGTCTACGCCATCGCCAGCTCCGAACAGGGCTTCGAGCGCATCTACGAGCAGACCGAGATCGGCTGCACCTGGCCCGTCCGTATCGAGCCTGGCGCGCACGTCGATCTCGAGATCCGCGCGACCGCCGTCGGCCAGATGGTCGAGCCCGAGGCGCAGCGAGCGCCGACGCGCCGCCGCAAGGCGACGGTCGCCGCCCCCGGGGCAGAGCCCGCCGCTCGCGCCGCGCGCTAACGCGACGGTGGACCGCACCGGCGGATCGAACTCCGCGCGCTGGGGTGCGTAGCTCGGAGCGGGCGACGCTCGGTTCGCGCGACGCGAACCTATACCTCGTCGCGAACATCCTCGCGAGCCTCGGACTCGGCGTCGTCGTGTTCTACCTCAACTTCCTCTATCGGGCGCTGGGTCACTCCGACCTTGCCGTGGGCGCGCTGGTCGGCGCCGAGGCCGCGGGGGTCGTGATCGGCGCGCTCCCCGCGCATCGGTTCGCGCGGTCCCATTCACGCCGTGCGTCACTGCTGGTCGGAGGCATCGTCACCGGCCTGGGCCTGGCTGGCATCCTCGTGTCCAGTGACTTCGTGCCGCTGGCACTCTCGGCCCTCGTGCTCGGCGCCGGAGGCATCCTCGCGTACGCGTCCGGGACCGCGCTGCTGGCCGATGCGACCGGCGCCGCCGCGCGTCCCGCGCGATTCGGCCTGCAGCTCGGGCTGACGACGATCGCCGCGCTGATCGCCGGTGTCGTCGCCGGTGCGATGGCGGCACCGGTGGCGGCGCTTCTCGGTGCGCCGCCCGATTCGGCCTTGGTGCTCCGCGTCCTCATCGCCGCCGGCGGCCTGGTCGCCGGGGCATCGGTGATCCCGGCTATCTTTGTGCGCGCCGTCCCGGTGCCGCTGGCCGTGGTGGCAGCGGCGCCTCGCGGCCGACTCCTGCTGCGCTTCCTTCTCGTCAACGCGTGCTTCGGTTTCGGCGCCGGCAGCTTTCTCCCGTTCCTCAACCTGTTCTTCCGCGACCGCTTCGGCGCGCCGTTCGAGTCCCTTGGGCTCATCCTCGGCGCGCTCTCCGCCGTCGGCAGCGTCGGCGCCTTCCTCCACGCGCGCACGCTCATCCCGCGGCTCGGCGTCCTGCGCGCCGTCGTGCTGGCCGAGCTGTTGTCGGTCGCTTTCGCGCTCGGTGCGGGGCTTGCGGGCCGGCTCGAGATCGCCGTCGGGCTGCTCGCGCTTCGCTCGATGCTGATGTACGGGGCTACGCCATCGTTCAGCGCGTTCACGCTGTCGTCGTTCGCGCCGTCGGAGCGGGCGGGGGCGCAGATCGCTTCGGCGATAGCGTTCGCCGGAGCCGACGGCGCCGGCTCGCTCGTCTCGGGGGCGGCGCGGGCCGCGCTCGGCGACGCCGGATGGACCCTCAATCTCGCGACGCTCGCTGTCGCCTATGTCCTGGCCGCGGCCCTCACGTTCCTCTTCTTTCGAAGCCACGTGCCGGCCGGCGATGCTGGCGTGCTCGTTCCGGCTGTCCCAGACTCGCGAGCGTGACCCGGCCGCCCCTCGCGCTCGACCTCGTCGCCGACGCCCTGGGCGCGGGCCTGCGCCGCGCGGCCCTGGATCTCGGATGGGGCGACGCCGCGGCGGTCCCGGTGGACGTCGAGCGCCCGAAGGATCCAGGCCACGGGGACTACGCCACGAGCGTGGCGCTGCGGCTCGCGCGCCCGCTGCGGCGCCCGCCGCGCGAGATAGCGGACGCGATCCGCGCACGCGTGGAGACGGATGGCGCGGTCGCTGAGATCGAGGTGGCCGGGGCGGGTTTCGTGAACGTGCGCTTGCGACCGTCGTGGCTGGCGGCGCAGGTCGACGAGATCGTCGAGGCGGGGACCGAGTACGGACGGTCCGACGCGCTCGCCGGCCGCCGTCTGCAGGTCGAGTATGTCTCAGCAAACCCGACGGGGCCGCTCACGATCGCGAACGCGCGTGGCGGCCCGCTCGGAGACGTGCTCGCGAATGTGCTCGCCTTCGCCGGCGCGGACGTCACGCGCGAGTACTACGTCGACGAGCTCGGCAACCAGGTCGACATGCTCGGACGAAGCGTCGCGCTGCGGTACCGCGAGCTCGCCGGCGAGCCGGTGACGATCGCTGAGGATGCCTATCCCGGCGAGTACATCGTCGAGATCGCGCGCCGGATCCGCGACGCTGACGGTGGCCGGTACGACGGGGCGCCGCTCGAGGAGCAGGCCCGCGCATTCACGCCCGACGCGGTCGCGTGGATCCTCGAGGACCAGAAGCGCACGGTCGCCAAACTCGGCATCACCTTCGACGAGTGGTTCCGCGACCGGAGCCTCCTGGATTCGGGCTACTTCGCGGACACGGTCGGCGAGCTCCGAGGCCGCGGCGTCATCGAGGACCGCGATGGCGCCGTGTGGCTGCGGTCACGCGAGCTCGGCGAGGATATCGACAGCGTGGTGATCCGCTCCAACGGGGAACCGACGTACTTCGGGATGGACATCGCGTACCACCGCAAGTGCCTCATCGATCGCGGGTTCGACATGAAGATCGACATCTGGGGCGCGAACACGCATGGCCACATGCGTCGCATGCGCACCGCGATGACCGCGCTCGGCCTCGGCGAGGGTCGCTGGGAGGTGGTGCTGTACCAGTACGTCCGCCTCGTGCGCGAGGGGGTGCTGATGAAGATGGGGAAGCGCCTGGGGCAGGTCGTGTGGCTCGAGGACGTGCTCGACGCCGTCGGCCCCGACGCTGCGCGCTTCTTCCTCCTCCAGCGCGGGGCGGACAGCACGCTCGACTTCGACCTCGAGCTCGCGGTCTCGCAGTCCAACGAGAATCCCGTCTACTACGTGCAGTACGCGCACGCGCGCATTGCGAGCATCTTCCGCACGGCCGCCGGACGGGGGCTCGACGCCGGCGGCGCCGACGTCGCGCTCCTCGTCGCGCCGGGCGAGCTCGAGCTGGTGCGCGCCTGCCTGCGCTTCCCGGAGCTCGTCCGCGAGGTGCAGGCGCACCGCTCGGTACACCTGCTGACCGGGTACGCG
>JBBPYG010000006.1:0-5980 GCA_038200085.1 Candidatus Limnocylindria bacterium
AACGACGCGGAGCTGGTCGTCGAATGCGCGAACCGCCACCGCACGAGCGTGGCGCTGCCGGACGACGCCCCTGGGCGGGTCGCCGTCGACAACTGGCTGGCGAAGCGCGGCGCTCAGCTGCACGCGCAGCACGAACGGTGGGGCACCGACGACCGGAAGGGAAGGGACGAACGTGACATCTGAGAGCGTCCGCGGTCTTCGGGTCATCAGGAGCAGCGAGCGCGTCCCGGACACGACGCCGACCACCGGGATGACCCGGGAGCACGCGATCGCGCAGGGCGGGCTCTGGGCGGGCGTCGTCCGCACCGAGCCCGGGATGGTGAGCGGGTGGCACCACCACGGCGAGCACGAGACCACGATCTACGTGGCGGAGGGAACGCTGCGCATGGAATCGGCCGAAGGCGCCACCGACGCCCTGGCGGGCGACTTCATCCACGTGCCGCCTCGCACGGTCCACCGCGAGTCGAACCCCGGAGAAGCACCGAGCGTCGCGGTGTTCTCGCGTTTCGGCGAGGGGCCGGTGACGGTGAACGTGGAAGGACCCAGCGCGTAGACGTGGCTACCGCAGGCGCAGACGTTCGCGACCGCGGGCGCGGACAGCCAGGTCCGCATCCTCAGCGAGGCGCCAGCTGCTCCGGAGGTGATCTTGGACGCCCGGGAAATCAACCGCACGTCAGCCGCGCCTGAACATCAGTTGGTCCGGCTGCTGGTCGCCGGCGACCAGGTACGCGTGATCCGCTGATGACGGCTCGCTCCTTCGCGAACTCACGCCGGATCCGGACCGCGACTACCAGTCCTTACAGTTGTCCGCGATGTCGTGAGACAGCTGTTCACGATTCCCGAAGACACGACACGTGCCGGCGGCGGGATTCGAACCCGCACTTTCCTCCGTTTAAGGGAGTCGCCTTCTGCCGTTGGGCTACGCCGGCGAACTCCGATTGTACCGGCGGATGCTCGAGAAACGGGTGGGGCGCCGGTCCCCGCGCCCGCCGCCGCATCCGCGCGGGCGCGAGCGGCCGACCCCGCTTTCACGGACACTTAGCCCGATCCACTGAGCCGGGAGGTCGCCGTGGGCGCGAGCCCGATCCGCTTCGTCATCATCGGCAACGGCGCAGCCGGCACGTACTGCGCCGAGCAGTTGCGCAAGGACGACGCGACGTGCCGGATCACCCTCATCGACGACGAGAAGTACACGCTCTACAACCGGGTATCGCTCCCCCGGTACCTCAAGGGCGTGCTGAGGGAAGAGCGCGTCTACGTCCGCGACCAGGCTTGGCACGACAAGCTGGACATCGACCTCCGCCTCGAGACTCGCGTCACCCAGGTGAACTTCGATGAAAAGGCCCTCGCGACCGATCCAGGCGGCGATGTGCCGTACGACCGGCTGCTCATCGCCACGGGCGGCCGCCCGAATCCGCTGCGCTGCCCCGGTGCCGAAGGCGCCGGCCACCTGTACAACTTCCAGTACTTCGACGAGACGCGGGCGATGGTCGAGCGGATCGCGGACTCGACCACCGCGGTCGTCCTCGGCGGGTCCTTCATCGGCTACGAACTGACGGAGGCGTTCGCGTTCCGCAAGCTCGAAACGCACTGGCTGATGCGCGGGCCCCGGTTCCTGCGCCGCGCGCTCGACGAGGAGGGCGGCCGCGTCGTGACGCTGCTCGCGGAGGACGCCGGCGTGCAGGTCCACTACGACGAGGCGATCGATCGGCTCGAAGCGACGAACGGAGCGCTCAAGGTCACCGGCACGGCTGGGTTCACCGCGCAGGCGCACATCGTCGGCGTCGGTCTCGGACTGACCATGAACATCGATCTCTTCCAGGACACCGGCCTAGAGACGAACGTCGGCGTGCTCACGAACGAATACCTGGAAACGAACATGCCGGGCGTGTGGGCCGCGGGGGATGTCGCCGAGTTCTACGATGTCGTATCCCAGCGGCACCACCGCATGGGCACCTGGGACAACTCTCTGAACCACGGCCGCCACGTCGCGAAGAACATGCTCGGCGCTCGGGAGCCGTACGTCGAGGTGCCGACATACGCGTCGGGCATGTTCAATTCGAACATCTCCGTCATGGGCGTGACGACCGAGGAGGAGCCCGACGCCGAGGCGATCGTCGAGGTCGACTACGAGGGCCGCAACTACAAGCGCCTGTTCTTCCTCGGCGACAGGCTCGTGGGCGCGATCCTCGTCGGCAAGATGCGCGGACGCAAGAAGGTGCTCGAGCTCATCAACTCGCGAACGACGATCGCGGACCGCGCCGCGGTGATGCAGATGCTCGCGATGCCCGAGGTGCCGACCAGGCCGACGCCCGCGGCCTGATGCTCCAGAGCGTCTCCTTCCGCGTCGCAGCGACGGAGGTCGAGGGGATCCTGCACCTGCCGGAGGGCGCCGCGGTCGGCGGAGTCGCGGTACTGGCGGACACCGACGGGGGCGGCTCGGGCGTGGGCGGCGTGGCGGTGCCCGAAGACGCAGACGGCGGGGACGAGGTACGGGCCGCGCCACCCTCCGCCCCTCATGTCGTCGTCGCATCGTGCGAGGCCCTCGCGGCGGGCGGCGTGGCCGCCCTCCGGTTCGACTTCCGGTCCGACGCCCTCGGACACGTCCGGCCCTCCGACGCACTGGCCGACGCGGCGGGCGCCATGCGCCTGCTGAAGAGCCATCCGGCGCTGCCCGGCGCGGTCGGCGTCGCCGGGTTCGGCTTCGGCGGTGCGGTCGCCGCCGTCGCCGCGGGCCGCGACTCGCGCGTCCGCTGCGCCGTGCTGGCGGGGGCGCCGGCGAGGGTCGAACGGGACCCCGACTGGCGGCCGATGGCGGAGATCTCGCGGACGCGCGCCCGGGTGCTGCTGCTGCGTGGCTCCCGCGATACGCGCGTCGGCGCGGACGAGGTCGAGCGCTATGCCGCGGTCCTTTCGGCGGCGCGCGTCACCCGGCGCGTCGTGACCATCGAGGGCGCCGACCATCACTTCGCCCCCGCCGGGCCGCGGGCACGCGCGCTCGAAGCGATCGTCGGCTGGGCGCGCGACAGCTTCTGATCGCGACCACTCGGTGACCCGCGCTTCGCAGGGTGCGGCGCAGCCGGAATCTGCCCTTCGTCCGCAGGGTACTGGCGATGCGGAACGGACGCGGCGCCTCGGGAACGGAGGTCACGCGGGCAAGGCGGGAAAGTCGCCGTGCTCCCGCAGGTACGCGACAACCCCGCCCGCGGCGAGGATCTCGCGTGCGAACGCGGGCAGCGGGCGCAGCTGCGCGTCGCCCGCGCGAGCGCGGAGCAGGCCCGCGGCGAGGTCCAGCGTGACCGCGTCGCCGTCGCGCACCACGGCGAAGGCGTCGGACGATTCGACCGCGGGGATCCCGAGGTTGATGCAGTTGCGGTAGAAGATGCGCGCGAAGTTCGTCGCGACGACGCCTCCGATGCCAAGCTTCTTCAGCGCGGCCACCGCGTACTCGCGCGACGAACCGCAGCCAAAGTTCGTTCCGCCGACGAGGATGTCTCCTGGCCGCACCGCGGACGAGAAGCCGGGCCGCGCGTCGCAGAAGGCGTACGTGTGGAAGCGCTCCTGTCCGACCATGAACGGTGCGTAGCGTCCGGGCAGGATCTGATCGGTATCGAGGTCGTCGCCGAAGACCCACGCCCGCGACGCTGTTCGAGCCTCGCTCAATCCTCGTCCTCCATCCCGACGACCCACGGCCCCGAGCGGACCGGCATCGCCGCGATGAGCTCGCGCGACCGATCGCCCGAGCGCGCCGACGCGGCGCCGCGTCCCCGTCGCTCGGCGCGTCGCCGCGACACCAGCGCGTCGAAGTCCTCGTCGGAGGACTCCAGGTACGGCCGGGGATCGTCGATGACGCCGGTGAGCGCCGCAACGGCGGCGACGTACGGTGAGCCGAGGTAGATCGACGCGTCGGGCGAGCCCATGCGCCCCCGGTAGTTGCGGTTCGCCGTCGAGAAGCACACCTCCTGCCCGGCGAGGACGCCGCCGGTGCGCCCGAGGCACGGCCCGCACCCCGATGATCCGATGACCGCGCCGGCCGCCGAAAGGATGCCCAGCGTGCCGTCGGCCATCGCGTCCTCGAACTGCCGCCGCGACGCGGGGACGACCTCCAGGCGGACCTCCGGCGCGATGCGGCGGCCGCGCAGCACCGCCGCCGCCTGCCGCATGTCGACCAGGCGGCCGTTTGTGCAGGATCCGAGGAACACGACGTCGACCGGGATGCCGCTCGCCTCGGAGACGTCAGAGACCTGGTCGACGCGCGGCGGGATCGCGATCTGCGGCTCGAGCACCGAGAGGTCGATCGCGACCTCGCCCGCGTACGGGGCGTCGGCATCCGGCCGCAGCCACGCCGGGGCCTCCGGCGTGCCGACGACGATGCCGGCCTTCGCGCCCATTTCGGTCGTCATACCTGCGAGAGTCACGCGGTCGCCCTGCGGGAGTTGCCCCGCGCCGTGGAACTCGACGCACGCGTACCGCGCGCCATCGGTCCCGATCTCCCGGACGACTCGCATGATCGCGTCCTTGATCGTCACGCCTTCGCGCAGCTGTCCGGTGAAGGTCACCTTTATCGATTCCGGCACGCGCAGCCACGTCCGCCCGAGCGCGAGCGCGACCGCGATGTCCGTTGCGCCCATCCCCGCGCCGAACGCCCCCACCGCGCCGTACGAGTTCGAATGGGAATCGCTTCCGACGATGACGGTGCCCGGCTCGCAATACCCCTCCTCGACCATGATCTGATGGCAGACCCCTTCGCCGGCGTCGTAGAAGGCCCCGATCCCCTGCCCGCGGACCCACTCGCGCAGGACGCGGTGGGAATCGGCGACCACCGGCGTGGGCGCCGGAGCCGCGTGGTCGACGAACACGGCGACTTTCGACGTGTCCCACACGCGCTCGCGGCCCAGATCGCGCATGCCCGCCATGACAGCGTCGATCACGGAGTCGTGCACCATCACGCGCGACACCGGCGCGATGACGAGGTCGCCGGCGCGCGCGTCGCGGCCGGAAGCGCGAGAGAGGATCAGCTCGGCGAGCGTTCTCCGGCTCATGCCACGACCCATTCGCGCAGCATCGAGTCGAGCTGCTCCATTGACAGCGGCCCCGCGTCGGCCATCGACTTGATCGTGCGCGTGATCTGCCGGAGCTCGTCCTCGCCGAACGCGAGGCCCAGCTCCTCCGCGCGCCTGCCGATCGCGTGCCGGCCGGTGAGCCGGTGCGCGACGTTGATCGTCCGGGAGACCCCAAAGTCGGCCGGGTCGAGGATCTCGTACGTGTTCGGATTCACGTAGATCGCCTTCGTGTGCATGCCCGCCTTGTGGTGGAAGGCGTACTTGCCCGTGACGAACTCGTCGAAGGGGATCTCGATCTTCACCAAAGAGGCCACGAGCTCGTCCAGCTCCTTCAGCTTCCGAAGGTCGTACTTGCGTCGGATCGCCGCCGCATCGTCTGCGTACATGCGTGCGACGAAACCGCCGAGCGCTGTGATGCCATTGCGTTCGCCGATACCGAGCACGCTCGTGTCGATGTGCGTCGCGCCTCCCTCGAGGATGCTGTACGAGTTGGCGATGGCGCAGCCGGTGTCGTTGTGGCCATGGAACTCGATGTCGCAGCTGATGTGGTGGCGCAATTCGACGGCCAGCGCGTAGCACTGGCGCGGCGTCGCGATGCCCACGGTGTCGGCGACCCCCACCCTGTCGACCCCCATCCGCGCGACGGCCGTGTAAACCTTCAGCAGATCGCCTTCGGTCGAACGGAACGAGTCCTCGCTCGAGAAGCGGACTTCCTTACCGTGGTCCCTGATGAACGCGATGACCGTCGCGGCCTCGGCGATGATCTGGTCGACGTCCTTGCCGTGCGAGAACTCGCGGAGCAGGGAGGACGTACCGAACAGCACGTCGATCCCGTCAACGCCGGTATCGACGGCCACTCGCGCGTCGTCCATATGGCAGCGGACGTGGGTCAGAACCTTGGCGCGCAGCCCGAGCGC
>JBBPYG010000007.1:0-3172 GCA_038200085.1 Candidatus Limnocylindria bacterium
CTGCCCCCTTCCTTTCCATCGCCGGTGCGCATCCGCGCCGCCACGAGCTCCAGGACATCGACGGGCTTCAGCGCATCCTGCACGCCCTTCGCGCCGACGCCCTCGTCCAGCATGATCAGACAGTAGGGACAACCGGAGGCGACGGTGTCCGGCGGGCCGGCGCCGCCTCCCGACGCGAGGATCTGCTCGACGCGCCGGTGGTTCACCCGCTGGCCGATCTTCTCCTCCATCCACATGCGCCCTCCTCCCGCACCGCAGCAGAACCCGCGCTCGCGGTGATGCGGCTCGACCTCGACGCGCTCGACCCCGGGCACGGCGTCGAGCACCGCACGCGGGTCGTCGTACACCCCGTTGTGCCGGCCGAGGTAACACGGGTCGTGGTACGCCGCGCGCACGGCTGGGGCGCCGGAACCGTCGAGCACGATCCTTTTCTCGTCGATGAGCCGCTTCACCAGCGGAAGCGCGTGCACCACCTCGAACACACCGCCCAGCTGCGGGAACTCGTTGGCGATGGTGTTGAAGCAGTGCGGGCAGCTCGCGACGATCTTGCGAACGCCGTGGGCGCGGAACGTCTCGATGTTCTGCTGCGCCTGGAGCTGCCAGAGGTACTCGTTGCCGATCCGCCGCGCGGGATCGCCGTTGCACGTCTCCTCGCGCCCCAGGATCGCGAACGAGACTCCGGCCGCGCGCAGGATCGCGGCGAGCGCCCGCGCGACGCGCTGGTTGCGGCGGTCGTACGACGCGGCGCAGCCGACGAAATACAGGTACTCGGCATCGGGGTTGTCCGCGAACGTCGGCACGGCATCGTCCTTCGCCCAGTCCCCGCGCGCGTCCGCCGGTTCGCCCCACGGGTTGCCCGCGCGCTCGATGTTCTGCATCGCGTGCTGCGCCTCCGGCGGCGCGGCGGACTCCATCATCGCGAGGTGACGCCGCATGTCGACGATCTTGTCGATGTGCTCGATCGTGACCGGGCACGCCTCGACGCAGGCGGCGCAGGTGGTGCACGCCCAGAGCTCGTCGGGCTTGCTCTCCTTCTGATGCGCCGGAGGCGTGCCCGCCGCCTTCGGGTCGCGCGCCAGCGCCTCGCCCTCGCGGAGCAGCAGGTCGCGAACGTCGAGCACGATCCGCTGCGGGTCGAGTGGCTTGCCCGTCGCGAGCGCAGGGCAGTTGTCGGAGCAGCGCCCGCACTCCGTGCACGTGTATCCGTCAAGGTGCTGCTTCCAGGAGAAGTCCCGCAGGCTCCCCGCGCCGAACGTCTCGCGCTCCTCGATGTCCTTGATCAGGTCGAGCGCGCCGCGAGGGCGCTGCGAGCGGAAGAACACGTTGGGGAGCGTCGTCACGATATGCAGGTGCTTCGAGCGGGGCAGATACGCCGCGAAGGCGAGCACGGTCACGACGTGCGTCCACCATGCGCCGGCGAAGATCGCGCCGGCCGCGGGGCCGCGCACGAGCGGCGCGGCGAGGCCCGCGAGCGGAGGCGGCGTCTGTCCGTGCGCGAGCAGGTCCGCCGCGATGCCCGCGGCCTCGAAGACGAGCAGCGTGATCATCAGCACGCCGATGAGCGCGAGGATGATGTAGCCGTCGAGCGCGATGTGCATGTGCGGCGGCCGCAGCGCCGCTCTGCGGATGGCGGCGAGCGCGATGGATGCCAGCACGGCGATGGCGAAGAGGTCGATGGTCCACGCGTACACGGCGCTCTCGGTGCCAGGCAGACGAAGCCCCGCGATCCCGTTCAGCAGGAGGTCGGCGGTGCCGAAGGTGATGACGAGGAAACCCCAGAAGATGAGCGCGTGCCCGAGCCCCCTGACCAGGTAGGGACGCTTCAGGAGTTTGCGCTGACCGAGATACACGACGAGCTCGTCGCGGAATCGGCGGCGCGGATGATCGGTCCGGTCCTCGTCCCGGCCGAGCCGCAGGTAGCGGTACAGGCGCCACGAGCGCCAGAAGAATGCGCCGAAGCCGAGGACCGTGAGGGCCAGCAGCAGCGCCGCCCCGGGGCCGCTGGTCGGCGGCGTCACCGGTGGGTCATTCGCCGAGCACCTCTTCGGCGATGACGAGCTTCATGATCTCGCTGGTGCCCTCGTAGATCTCGGTGATCTTCGCGTCGCGATAGTGCCGCTCGGCCGGGAAGTCCTTCAGGTAGCCGTAGCCACCGAAGATCTGAACGCACTCGCGCGCGGCCTTCATCGCGATGTCGCTCGCGAAGAGCTTGGCCATCGCGGCCTCGGCCGCGTAGTCGCCGCCGGCATCCTTCGTCGCGGCGGCGCGCCAGGTGAGGAGGCGCGCGGCGTCGACCTCCGTGGCCATGTCGGCGATCTTCCACTGGATCGCCTGGAACTCCGCGATCGGCTTACCGAACGCCTCGCGCTGCTTCGCGTAGGCGAGCGAGTCCTCGAGGCACGCACGCGCGATCCCGACGGCCTGCGACGCGATCCCGATGCGGCCACCGTCGAGCGTGTCGAGCGCGATCCTGAATCCGTCGCCGACGGCGCCCAGGAGCTGGTCGCCCGGCACCCGTACGTCCTCGAACACGAGCTGCGCCGTGTCGCTGCCGCGGATTCCGAGCTTTCGCTCGACCTTGCCGACCAACAGTCCCGGCGTCGGCTTTTCGACGATGAACGCGGCGATGCCCCTGTGGCGCTTCGCCGGGTCCGTCTGGGCGAAGACCACCACCATTTCGGCGGACACGCCGTTCGTGATGAAGTTCTTCGTGCCGTTCAGGACCCAGGCGTCCCCGTCTGGCTTCGCGCTCGTCCGCATCGCTGCGGCATCACTGCCGGACGCGGGCTCGGACAGCGCGAAGCATCCGACCATCCGGCCCGAGGCCACCGGCCGCAGCCAGCGCTCGCGCTGGGCGTCGGTGCCGCGGGCCAAGAGCGGGCCGCACACGAGCGAGTTGCTCACGGTCATGATCACGCCTGTCGATGCGCACGCGCGGTTTACCTCTTCCATCGCCAGGACGTACGACAGCGTGTCGAGCCCCGCACCACCCCACTTTTCGGGGACGAAGATGCCCATTAGGCCGAGCGTGCCGAGCTCCGCGATCAGCTCCTCGGGGATGGCGCCATGCTCATCGATCTCCGCGGCCCGGGGCAGCACCTTCTCCATCGCGAAATCGCGCGCGGTGCGCTGCACGAGCTCCTGCTCCTCGGAGAGCGAGAGGTCGAAGCCA
>JBBPYG010000008.1:0-4419 GCA_038200085.1 Candidatus Limnocylindria bacterium
CGACTTCTTCTTCCTCGAGGTCAACGCGCGGC
Organism: Candidatus Limnocylindria bacterium; assembly: GCA_038200085.1. Lineage (GTDB taxonomy): Bacteria > Chloroflexota > Limnocylindria > P2-11E > P2-11E > JALYKU01. The sequence continues at coordinate 33 of JBBPYG010000008.1, forward strand.
TCCAGGTTGAACATCCGGTCACGGAGGCGGTCCACGGCGTCGACCTCGTCGAGTGGCAATTGCGCATCGCGGAGGGCGAGCGGCTGCCGATCGCCGGCTTCGGCGATCCTCAGGGCGCCGCGATCGAGGTGCGCGTGTACGCCGAGGATCCCCGCGCGGGCTTCCTGCCTTCGACCGGCGAGGTCGCGCACGTGCGGTGGCCCGATGGCGTCCGCGTCGATGCCGCCGTCGAGGAGGGTTCGGCCGTCACACGTCACTACGACCCGCTGCTGGCGAAGGTCATCGCCGCCGGGATCGATCGAGGCGACGCGCTCCGGCGCCTGCGAGGGGCGCTCGACGCGACCGAGCTGCTGGGCGTCCGCACGAACGTCGCCTTCCTGCGTGCGCTGCTGTCGCGGCCCGAGGTCGAGGCCGGAGCGATCACCACCGACCTCGTCGAGCGCCACCTCGAGGAGCTCGTTGCCGCGGCCGCGCGCGTGCCGGCCGCGGCGATCGCCGTCGCGGCCGCGGCGGCCGTGAGCGAGACGCTGGAAGCCGCTGATCGCCGCGATCCGTGGCGCGCCCTCGGGTCCTGGCGACTCGCGTCGACACCCGCGACCACGGTGGTGCTGCGGGACGCCGGCACCGAGGAGGTGGTCACGGTGAAGGGGCGCGGGCCCTTCGTGGTCATCGGCGACGAGGAGGTCGAGGGGCGCGGGCCGTTCGTCGTCATTCGCGACCAGGAGCGCGGAGTACGCGCCGCCTCGGCCGATGCCCCATTCGACGGGCGTCACTCGTCCGCCGCCGACCGCCGCGACCCCGATCACGTTTCCGCACGTGCGCATGGACCGCGGAACCGTACTCGCGTGGAGCCTGGACGCGAACACCATCGCTGGCTCGTCAACGGTGAGGCGGCCGCCGCCGCGCGCGCCGGCACGGTCTGGCACGTGTGGTGGCGGGGCGAGGTGCACGAGCTCGACGCCGCGCCGGCCGAACGAAGCATCGCGGCGCTGACGCTGACCGAGATCCTCGCCCCGATGCCGGGGATCGTCCTTTCCGTCAGCGCGCGCGCCGATCAGGCGGTGCGCCGGGGTGACCTCATCTGCGTCGTCGAGGCGATGAAGATGGAGCTGCGCGTCGAGGCACCCGCGGGGGGCGTCGTGAGGCGCATGCTGTGCGCGGCCGGCGACCAGGTCGAGCGGGGCCAGCGCCTCGCCGAATTCGAGCCGGACTGAGCCGGGACCGCGCGCCGGTTAGAAGCCGCGCAGCTTCGTCAGCTTGATCCGCGTCGCGACCGGGTAGGCGTAGGCGAAGGCCGCTGGAGTGAGTTTCATCCGCGCGATGCGCGCTCCGTACCGCGCGACGTACTCCGGCAGGGCGTCGCACGAGGGGGCGTCCGGCTCGATCGCGGCCAGGCCCTGGAAGATGACGACGTCGCTCCCCTTGTCGCTGTCGAAGTGCAGCGCGACGCGGGGATTACGTTCGATCGCGCGCAGGCGCTGCGCGTCGCGGCGGTTGTACACGAGCACGGAATCGCCGCCCTCCCAGAGGAACCAGATAGGGTTCGGGTGCGGCGTTCCGTCGCGTCCCGACACCGTCAGCCAGGCGACGACATCGGTGCGCAGTCGCTCGGCCACCCGCGCCCCGAACGGGTTCGTCTCATCGATCAGCATGCCCACCTCCAGCGTTCGCGAATTATCCTTCGCTCGCGACCAGAGCCCGGCGCGACGATCGGGCACGGTCCGGACGCGTGCGGGGAGGGAGCGCATGACGACGAGGAAGGCGGCCTCACCGCGCAGGGCAGCGGCGTCCGCGAAGGTTCCGACGCCGCGCACGGCCCCGGCCTCCGCGAAGGTGGCGGCGCCGCGCGCGGCTTCCGCGTCCGGGGAGCAGCCGCCGCTTGCGTTCGGCGACGCCAGGGCATGGTCCGCCTGGCTCGCATCCGACCACGCGTCATCCGCTGGCATCTGGCTGAAGCTCGCGAAAAAAGCATCGGGAGTGCGTTCGATCACGTACGACGAGGCGCTGGAGGCGGCGCTCGCCTACGGTTGGATCGACGGTCAGAAGCGCAGGCTCGACGAGCAGTGGTGGCTCCAGAGGTTCACCCCTCGCGGGACACGGAGCATCTGGTCCAAGGTCAATCGCGAGAGGGCCCTCGCGCTGATGGCGGCCGGGACGATGCGAGCCACGGGCCTGGCGGAGGTCGAGCGCGCCAAGCGCGACGGCCGATGGGACGCGGCGTACGACTCGCCGAAGGGTGCGACGGTGCCCGCGGACCTATCGAAGGCGCTCGCCGCGGAGCCGCGCGCGGCCGCGTTCTTCGCGACGCTCGACTCCCGCAACCGCTACGCCGTGCTCTTCCGCATCCAGACCGCGAAGAGGGCGGAGACCCGCGCACGGCACATCGCGCGCTTCGTCGAGATGTTGGCGAAAGGCGAAAAGCTCTATCCCTGAGGTCCCGCCATCGTCGAAGCGTGATCCACCCCGGCGTCCGCCCGAGTTGATGACGCGGTGACCGGCCTACCAGCGCCCGCGATGCACGACGTCATCCTGCGGACGGTGGCCGCGCTTCAGCGAGGGCGACTTCCGATCGCGCGGCTTGGCGTAGCCGAGCGCGATCGCGCCGATGGCCGAGTACTCGTCGGGGATCCCGAACGCCTCCTTCAGCTCGCGCTGCCTGAAGATGCCGAAGAACACCGCCCCCAACCCCGCATCCACCGCTGTCAAAAGGGCGAGCAGGGCGGCCATGCCGGTGTCGATGTCCCAGTACGGGACGGGCCAGTGCTTCTCGTCGCGATCGGTCCACCCCTTGTCGGGCTCGGCGTACCGGTCGAGGTACGCCTTCTTGTTCGACAGACACATGACGATCGCAGGGGCGTTGAAGAGATCGGGCCAGCGCGCCCCTCGGCCTTGCTGGAACGCCTCGGTCACGCGCCAGAAGAGGTCGACCTGCTCCTTGGCGTCGAGAACGAGAAAGCCCCAGCCCTGGCTGAAGCCCGCCGACGGCGCGCGCAGCGCGTTGGCCACGATCCGGTCGAGCACATCCTTCGGGATCGGGCGGTCCTCGAAGCTGCGCACCATCTTCCGCTTGCGGACGACGTCCTGGAACTCCACCTCAGATCACACCCTCCGGTAGGTGCCGTGGTCGCGGGTGAGGAGGCCTTCATCGACGAGGTAGCGCCGCAGCGACGCGACGTCGCTGTGCAGCGGGAAGAGGATCGCGTTCACCTCCCGCTCGCTGTAGTCGCGGCCGTCGTCGAAGTGCGCGGCGACGTGCTCCAGCGCGCGCCGGCGCATCGGCCGCGCGGCCGGCACTGTCTCGAGCCGGCCATCGCGGAAGAATCGCCACAGGTCGGGATCGTCGATCCGCTCGCGCCGTAGGGCGTTGCCGCTCTTCCGAGCCGGCTTTGGTTCGACCACATCAGAATGCTAGCCAATGACTCCACTGCGATCGCGGCTGCCCGACCGGGTGCGCATCGTCGAGGTCGCCGCGCGCGATGGCCTCCAGGCGGAGGCGCGCACCCTCCCCACCGAGATCAAGCTCGAGCTCATCGATCGGCTCGCTGACGCGGGGCACTCGGCCATCGAAGCCACGTCGTTCGTGAGCCCGCGAGCGGTGCCTCAGCTGGCCGACGCGGAGATGGTGCTGAGCGGCCTGCGGCGCCGCCCGGGCGTGCGCTACCCGGTGCTCGTCCCGAACGGGCGCGGCCTGGAACGCGCGCTCGCTGCCGACGCCGACGAGATCGCGGTGTTCGCATCGGCCAGCGACAACTACTCACGCAAGAACCTCGGCCGCACGCGGGCCGAGGTGCTCGACGGCTATCAGCCGGTGGTGCGGCGTGCGAAGGAGGCTGGGCTGCGCGTCCGCGCCTATCTCTCGATGGTGATCGCGGATCCCGTCGACGGACCGACGCCAACGGAGACCGCCGTGGCGCAGGGCCAGCTGCTTCTGGAGCTCGGCGCGGACGAGCTTTCGCTCGGGGACACGCTCGGCAGCGGCACCCCCGCGCGGGTGCAGGAGTTGCTCGGGGCGTTCCTCGCGGCGGGTGTGGCTGTGGACGCGCTGGCCGTGCACTTCCACGACACCTACGGCCAGGCGCTGGCGAACGTCCTCGCGGCGCTCGAGCTCGGGGTGACGACGGTCGACGCGAGCGCAGGAGGCATTGGCGGTTCGCCGTTCGCGAAGGAGGCCGCCGGCAACCTCGCGACCGAGGATCTGGTGTGGATGCTCGATGGCCTCGGCATCGCCACAGGCGTGGACGTGCGCGCGCTCGCCGCGACGAGCGCGTGGCTCGCGGGACAGCTCGGCCGGGATCTGCCCGGCCGAGCCGCGCGCGCGCTGCGGGGAGTAGCGAGCTAGCTCCGGCGTTTCGCTGCTCCGCGCTGGGCGGTGGGCGAGCCCCTGCTC
>JBBPYG010000009.1:0-12953 GCA_038200085.1 Candidatus Limnocylindria bacterium
CGTGAGAGGCTCGGTCACGCCGTAGAGCGCCGACACCAGCGGCTGATCGGCGTTGGCGCCCGCGAGGCGGAGGATGAACCGGAGCAGCAGCAGTATCTCGATGACCGTGAAGATCAGCGTGACGACGCGCGCGACTCCCCACGCGGGCGAATACGCGGGCGCGGCGGTCGTTCCCGTGCCCGCGACGTTCACGTTCGTCTGCGGGCTGGTGATGCCCGGCGTGACAGGCTGCTCCACGACGCGATCAGTCCGCTCGACGACGCGGTCGGTCCGCTCGACGCGCTCGGTCGGATCCCGTGAATCTCTCATGCCGTAAGTATTCCGCAACGGCACCGCGGCCGCCAGCCCCCCGCCAGGGCGGCTGGAACCCACGGTTTCGGTAGGCTCGAGGCGTGGACTATCCCTTCGCGCATCGACAGCGCGTGCGATTCGGCGAGACCGACATGCAAGGCGTCGTCTATTACGCGAACTACCTGCTGTATGCCGAGGTCGGCCGCATCGCCTACCTTCGCCACCTCGGCGTCGACTACGGGCGAGACTTTCTCCCGAACGGCATCGACTTCACCATCGGCGAGGCCAGCGCGCGCTACCGCGCGCCGCTGCATTTCGACGAGGAGTTCGACATCAAGGTTCGCCTCGGGGAGATCCGCCACTCTTCGTGGGCGTTCGAGTACGCGATTGACCGCGCCGACGGCAAGCACTGCGTCGAGGCGCGCACGGTCCAGGTGATGCTCGACCTCGCCAGCAAGCGCGCGACGCGCATTCCGGCTCCGCTGCGCGCGATCCTCGAAGCCGCGCGCGGCTGATGGACGTCGAGCTTCCGGAGGAGCTGCGCCTGCTGCGCACCAGCGTGCGCCGGTTCGTCGAGGAACGCCTCGAACCGCGATCGCAGGACATCGAGGACCGCGAGGACATCGGCCGCGACGTGATCGAGGAAATGGCCGGCGCTGGGCTATTCGGCGTCGCGTTCCCCGAGCGATACGGCGGGATGGAGCTCGGGATGCTCGGGTACTGCGTCGCGGTCGAGGAGCTGGCCCGCGCGAATGCGGCGCTCTGGAACGTGGTCGGCGGCTCCGCGGGACTGTGCGGGACCGCGATCCTGATCGGCGGTCCGGAGGAGGTGCGGCAGCGGTACCTCCCGCACCTCGCCAGCGCGCTGCTGATCGGGGCGTACGCGTTGTCTGAGCCCAACGCCGGCAGCGACGCGGGTTCGCTGCGGACGGTCGCGCGGCGCGACGGAGACCGCTACGTGCTCGACGGGGCGAAGACGTTCATCACGAACGCGCCGATCGCCGACGTGTTCGTCGTGTTCGCGACCGTCGACCGCGCGGCGGGGAGCAGGGGCATCACGGCGTTCGCGGTCGAGCGCTCCACGCCTGGTCTCGAGGTCGGGCCCGACGACGCGAAGATGGGACTCCACGGTTCGCGCACGGCGCAGGTCTTCCTCCACGAGGCCCCCGTGGACGCCCCTGCGCGAATCGGGGAGGAGGGGCGGGGATTCGCCGTCGCTCTGGGCACGCTGGACCACGGCCGCCTCGGTCTCGCGGCGCACGCGGTCGGCTCGGCGCAGCGCCTCCTCGAGGCCGGAGTGGCTCACGCGCGCGGCCGCTCGCAGTTCGGCCGTCCGATCGGATCTAACCAGGCGATCCAGTGGCCGCTGGCCGACGCCGCGACCGAGCTCCACGCCGCGCGGCTCATGCTGTACGACGCGGCGTGGCGACTGGACCGCGGGGAGCGCGTGACCGACAGGGCGGCGATGACCAAGCTGTTCGCGACCGAGCTCCTCGGCCGCGTCGCCGACGCGGTCGTCCAGATCCACGGCGGCATGGGCTACATGCGCGAGCTGTGGATCGAGCGGGCCTACCGCGACGCGCGCATCTACCGCATCTACGAGGGCACCAGCGAGGTGCAGCGGATGGTGATCGCGGGGGCCCTGCTGTCCTGACGACGACTTTGTGCGGACACGCAAGGAGCGGTCAAGCAGGGCCCGATGTGGATAAGACCCCGTTTGGCGTGGATAAACGGCCTTGCGAGGGCCTCTGAGGGCCACGGGTGTGGAAAACCTGCATGTACGGCATCCGAACACCCCCGGTGGACATCCCGCGATCCACGCCGCGTGGCTGCTCGGTGCCGCCCTCCTCCTCGCGGCGGCAGTGGCGGCCTTCGCCGCCGCGGCTCCGGCCATCCCTCTCGCCGCCGGAGGGGTGGGACTCGTGCTGGGCGGCTTCGTCGCGTACCTCACCAGGCACCAGCGCTTCCTCGGGGTCATCGACCAAGCCGATGGGTTGCTGCGCGCGGGCCGGCTCCCCGAGGCCCGCGCCGTCCTCGCCCCTCTCCTCGAGCGCTACCCGCGCTTCGGTCCTCTGGAGCGCGCCGCGGCGGATCTCTTGTATGCCAGTGGGGACCCGCTGTCGGCCGCCGTGCTCTACGAGCGGGCCGCCCGCGGCGCACCTGATCCGCGGATCGCGATCGGACTCACCGCCGCGTACGCCGCGCTGAACAAGGCGGGCGACGCGCGCCGCGCCGCGGCGCTCGATCCCGAGGCAGTGGACGTTCGTCTCGCTCTGGCGTGGAGCGAGCTCGTCTCCCTCGGCGGCGATCGCGCCCAGGGGCGTGCGATATTGGCAGGACTCGTGTCGTCGGTGCCGGCCGCGGCCGCGCCCGAACGGCGAGCGATGCTCCACGCCCTCGAGGCGATCGCCGCCGCGCAGGCCGGCGACACCGCGCAGGCGCGCCACGCCCTCGCCGCGGCCGAGGCCGCCTTCGCCGACCTCGCGGACGCCGACCGCGCCTTCATCGGCTACCTCGGCGGGATCGCGCTGCGCGAGGTGGGACTCACCGGTGACGCGCGCGCGACGTTCGAGATCGCGATGGCCGCCGCGCCCGGCACGATCGGCGAAGCGCTCGCACGCCGCGAGCGGAGCCACCTCCCCGAAGGTCAGTCCTCGGTGTCTTCCCAGCCTTCCACGGATCCGAGCTCATCGGCGTAGCGCTCGGGCTCGAAGCCGAGGCTCTCGATCACCGCCACCAGCCCATCGCGCTGCTCTGGCGGCGTCGTGCGGATCCACGCGCGGATGACGTCGTCCGCCTCGACGGCCTCGGCGTCGCGGGCGTCCGCGAGCTCCTCGCTCTCTTCGCGCGTCGCCGCCTCGGCGAGCTCGCGCAGCGTCTCGGGCACCATCCGCACGAGGGCCGCGAGCGTGCTCTCCGCACCCGGGTCCCAGCTCACGCGATCGCATCCACGCCGGTCGCGAACCGGCCGATGATCAGCTTCTGGATCTGGGTCGTGCCCTCGTACAGACGGTTGACTCGCGCGTCGCGCCAGTAGCGCTCGACGGGGAACTCGTCGGAGAAACCGTAACCGCCGTGCACCTGGATGGCGCCATCGGCAGCCCGCTGCGCCGCCTCGGAGGCGTACAGCTTGGCGATGCTCGTCTCCCGGGTGTTCGGCCGGCCCTTGTCTTTCAGATCGCCGGCGCGCCATACCAGGAGGCGCGCGGCCTCTGTCTCGACCACCATGTCGGCGATCAGCTCCTGGACGAGCTGATGCCCCGCGAGGGGCTTCCCGAAGGAGTGCCGCTGGGTCGCGTAGGCGACCGAGGCGTCGATGCAAGCCTGAGCGACACCGACCGCGCCGGCCGCCACCGAGTACCTGCCCGAATCGAGCGCCGCCATGGCGATCGCGAAGCCCTTCCCGACCTCCCCGAGCCGCTGCGCATCGGGGACGCGGACGTCCTCGAGGATGAGCTCCGACGAATCCGACGAGCGCAGCCCGAGCTTGCCGTGGATCGACTGGCTGCGGTACGCGTGGGCGTCCCGCTCGAGGAGGAACGCGGTGATCCCCCGGTGCCCCAGCGTCGGGTCCGCCTGGGCGAACACGAGCGCGAGGCCGCTGACGCTGCCGTTGCTGATCCACGTCTTGCGCCCGTTCAGGATCCAGCCGTCGCCGTCGCGGCGCGCCGTGGCGCGCAGCCTGGTCGCGTCGCTCCCGACCTCGGGCTCGGTGAGCCCGAAGCAGCCGATGAGCTCGCCGCGGCACAGCGACGGGAGGTAGCGGCGCTTCTGCTCCTCGCTGCCGAACTTGAGGATGGTCAGCTCCACCAGCGATATCTGTACCGACAACGTCGTGCGGACCGACGAGTCGGCACGCCCGATCTCCTCGGTGATCAGCGCGTGGCTCAGGTAGTCGACGCCCATGCCGCCGTAATGCTCGGGCACGGGGGCGCCGAGCAGGCCCAGCGGGGCCATCTTCGCGAGGACGTCCTTGGGGAACGTCTCAGCGCGGTCGCGGTCGCGCGCCCCCGGCGCGATCTCGCGCTCGGCGAAGTCGCGCGCGAGCTTTCTGATCTGCTGCTGTTCGGGACTGAGATCGAAGTCCATCAGCGAGGCAGTGTAGGAAGTCGCCCTCCGAAGCACCGCGGGTACCGAATCCAGGACTGACTTCGTCCAGAACGAGGCGGTGCCACGTCCTGCGGGCTAATCCGCGAAAGTCACCGGATGGATGTCGAGCTCCGTCGGCACGTCGGAGTTAGAGGCGATGAATCGACCATCGGGCGACCAACTACGCATCCCTCTGAGCGTCAATGACCGCGGAACCGGCGCCTCTTCCACGCGGTCGTCCGACCGCTGCCATTGCAGCCAGGGTCCTGCGCTCGAGGCATCCCGACAGAGCAGGATCTCACCCTCAGGTGACCACAGGGCGGGCAGGACCAGCTCCGGCAAGGATAGGCTCCGTTCGCCTCGCTCTGGCTGCCATACAAAGGCGCCGTCGCCTCGCGCACCCGCCAACATCGCGGAAGCCCGCGACCACTGCGGCAGGCTGCGACTATCGATCACTCGGAAGGCGTCGACGCCTTTGCGCACATCAATCACGTACCAGTCGGCTGTTGCGGCGACGAGGTCCGCAATCGCCACATGGCTCCCGTCCAGGGACCATATGGCGGGCCCACAGGACCCCGTGCACCTCCACATCACCTCAACCCGGCTACTGCGTGCTCGCGCGACATCGTTCGCTCTGACCGCGACGATTCCGTTGTCGAGCCAAGCCACACTCGAGGCGGGCCCGAGTTCTGGCAGCGAGTCGAGAGCCGCGCCATCGCGGTCGTACAACCGGATCAGCCCGCTGTCAGCCCCGCTGATCGCAGCCACCGAGCGTCCGTCGGAGGACCATGCCGGCTTGGCTCCAGGCACCCTGAACCTGGTTTCCCAGGATGCCGTGTCGACGACTTGCAAGTGAGGCCCTGCTGGGGTCGACACCTGCGCGCACAGCAGCGCGCCGCTCGGTTCCCAGCTTATCTGCTGCGCAAAGCCCGTGATCACCGCGACGCGGTCACCGATGGATCGTAGGCGTCGACTCCTCGAATTCTGTAGCCGATCGGAAATGAAAGCGCCAGCGATTCCCGCGGCAATGCCGGCTCCGACGCCCACACCGGCCACGAGAAGCTGCCGCCGGGTCACGGAGATCGGTAAATTAAGCTCCCGCCCTGCGGTGCGAACCAAACGGCACGGTCATCTGTGACCAGTAGGAACGCAAGTCTGGACGACGCACGGTTGGCGTTACCTAAGCGGTCTTGGAATGATCCCTCGTCGTATGCGATGGTGCGTCCGATCCGCCCCTGTTCGTCGCTAAAGGTGAGTTTGGTCTCGCGGGCGATGCGCATCACCAACTGTCCCGCAGCAACCGTGCTGACGGACTGGTCATATGCCCCGATTGGCATCGCCCGTTCGGTCGCAGCACCGGTGATGGGGTCGATCCCCAACCATCGCACGCCTACAGCGGAAATCGAGGCCCCATCGGTGACGAGCGTGCTCGCTCCGATCGGAAAGAGCACGCTGGATCCCGTCGGAGGGTCGAGTCGACCGACAGCCGAATTGAGGACGCGACTCGGCGAATAGTTCACCGTAAACCAGATGGCTCCATGAACGGACAGGAGGCGCTCCGGATCCACTGCGGTCGTCGACAGCGGGACTTCGTCGACGACTCCGCTGGCGACCCTGACCCTGGTCAGCGCCGGCACTGCAAAACGAGCGACCCACACGTCGCCAAAGTCATCGACGGCTAGGCTCGTGGCATTGCCCCATCCGAGGATTGTTCCGTCGGGGACCTTGTTCGCGTTCGGAACGGCGAGCGTCGGGCCCGGGAGCGGTATCGTCCGGACCGCCCCGGTCGCGGGATCCAGCCGAACGACTTGTCTCCCCGTGGCGATCCAAAGCGCACCGTCCGCCGCTGCAGCAAGTCCCGCCTGGATGCCACCGGCGGTAAGCGGGATCGTGAACTCGCGAGCACGTCCCGTGGGACTGAAATTCGTCAGTGTCAAGCCGGGCGTCGTTTTCGTTGCACCATCGGTCGCTAGAACCCAAATGCGATCACCGGAAGCGACTCCTGCCAACGCGAATCCCGAGCCAGGCAACGCGTAGGTCGCAAGGCCGGGTTCAGTCTGGGACTGTGACACCGCGGCGCGCTCTCCGCTCTGCACTATGGCCAAAGTCGCTAGGGCGCTGGCGACGACGATCGCGAACACGCCGCACCTCTCACGAAAGGTCGTCTTCGTCATTGCGGGCCGCCGACGCCGAAGTGCTCGTAGGTGGGCTGCGACAGCCAGTAGTACTTGTACGGCCCCGGATCCGTCCGTAACTGCTCGTCCGACGTCCAGGTGCGCCATATGTCCGTGAGCAATATGAGTGCGTCAGGACTGCCCGCCTCGTGATAAGAGCCCGTGGAATTTGGGTTCGTCAAGTTCAAGCAGCCCGAGGTTGGCTGCAGCGTGTCGGTCACCTCACCCCACGCGTCAGCGCGCCCGGATTGGCTAGGCAGCTCGCCGTACGAGTCTTGGAACCAGGCGCCGAAAGCGTCGTCGTAGTGCCATGTGACGTATTTCCATCGACCGTTGATTTGGCCGCCCTCGCTTACCTCGTACCGGCCCAACCCGTACGCGGTCGCCACCACAGCTCGCTTGTTCTGCACGGCGTCGTGTACTTCGTAGTACACGGTCGGCGCGTCGTAGTATGTGGCACCTCCTGTGGGTTGATTTACGAGGAGACCCATCATCCAGCCTGTCTGGACCCACTGCGAGTTCGCCTCGATCATTCCGAGCGTCACGTTGATGTGGTAACCGTTCTGATGGAGCGGGTCGGGATTCGGGGGCGCATTGTAGGAGATCCCACCATGAATTCCGCGGTAATTCTCCGTGGTCGTGCGCTCACCGACGTGGAAATACACGTCGGGTGACGAGTATGTAATGCCGTTGGCTCGGCAGGCGAACGCGACTCCCGACGTGACTTGCATAGCGAGCGCGAGCGTCGCGATGAACGCGATGACAACGAAGAACGAGGTTGCCCGCATGCACTCAGGGTAGGGACTTGAACGGTGCTGTCCAGCAATCTAACTAACTGCCATCCTCCGGCTCGGCTGTACAGCACGCGGCCAGAGACTTGCCTCGTTGCTCTTCGGGAGGGACTCAGCGCGGTCGCGGTCGGCGCACCGGGCCGATCGGTCGGCGAAGTCGCGGGCGAGGCGGCGGATCTGCGAATCTGCTGAGGCTAGCGCCTGAGGCAGAAGTCAGGGACTCTCACAGCCGCCGGTAGACCTCGCGCCGATGACTCTGGCCCACGCTGATCGTCAGCCTTCGTAGCTCCGCCTCAGCACCATGTAGCGGCCGTCGGGAGCGCGCTCGAATCCGAACCGCGCGTAGAGCTGGTGCGCGTCACGGGTCGCGAGCACGATCTGCCGCAGCCGCTGGAGATCGGGATGCGCGACCACCGTAGCGATGAGCCAGACCGCGAGCCCGCGGCCGCGGAACTCGGGGAGCACGAAGACGTCGGCGATCCACGCGAACGTCGCGCGATCCGTCACCACGCGAGCGAAGCCGACCTGGGCCGATGCGGCGTCGTTCGGATCCCCGTGGTACAGGCTGAAGCAGAGCGATGCGCGGGTCGCATCCTCGACGATCTCGCGCGGCACCCCGGTCGACCAGTACGCCTCGCGCAGAAAGCCGTGAACGACGTCGATCGAGACGTGCTCCGTCGAGATCGTGTAGCCGTCGCGGTCCCAGCGCACGAGGCGCTGCTAGATGCGCTCGAAGATCGCGGCGATCCCCTGGCCGCCGCCGATGCAGAGCGACGCGAGCCCGTAGCGCCCCTCGCGGTGTTTCAGCTCCTTCGTGAGCGTGAGCGCGAGCCGAGCGCCCGACGCTCCGAGCGGATGGCCGAGGGCGATCGCGCCGCCGTTCACGTTGGTCTTCGCGCGGTCCAGGCCGAGATCCTTCTCCACGGCGAGGTACTGCGTCGCGAAGGCCTCGTTGATCTCGACGAGGTCCATGTCCTCGATGCGCAGGCCCGCCTTCTCGAGCGCCCGGCGGCTCGAGGGCGCCGGGCCGATGCCCATGATGTCCGGATCCACGCCGCAGACGCCGCCGGAGACGATCCGCGCGAGAGGCGTGAGGCCCGCCGCCGCGGCGGCGTCGGCGGAGGCGACCACGACCGCGGCCGCGCCGTCGTTGATGCCGCTGGCGTTGCCAGCGGTGACCGTGCCGTCCTTCTCGAACCGCGTGGTGAGCTTCGCGAGAGCGGCGATGGTCGTGTCGGGGCGGATGTGTTCGTCCTTGTCCACCGCGGTGACCGCGCCCTTCTTGCCGGGCACTTCGACCGCGACGATCTCCTCGCTGAAGCGGCACGATTCGCGCGCCTTCGCCGCGCGCGTGTGGCTCAGCACGGCGAACTCGTCGGCGTGCTCGCGCGTGATGCCGTACCGGCGTCCGAGGTTCTCGGCGGTGTTGGCCATGCCGAGGCCGTTGTACGAATCGATGAGCGCTTCCCAGAGGTAGTCCTCGAGCTTCTGCTCGCCGAGCGGAAGCCCCCACCGCGCGCCCCGGATCATGTGCGGCGTCATGCTCATGTTCTCGGCACCGCCCGCGAGGACGAATTCCGCCTGGCCGAGCTGGATCTCCTGGGCGGCGAGGAGGATCGCCTGGAGTCCCGACCCACATAGGCGGTTCACCGTGAGCGCCGGAACTTCCTTCGGGACCCCTGCCTTCAGGCCGACGTGGCGCGCGAAGTACACCGCGTCTCCGGAGGTCTGCAGCACGTTGCCGAAGATGACGTGGTCGATGCGATCGGCGGGGACCCTCGCCCGCTCGAGCGCCGCCTTGCCGGCGACGATCGCGAGATCGGTCGCCGATATGCCGCGGAGCGCGCCGCCATACGTGCCGAAAGCGGTGCGCGCGCCGTCGACCAGGACCACGTCTCTCACGAGTTGATTGTCCCATGCCCGGAACCCAGCCGAACCCCGAGCACGATCGCGCGCGCGACGACCTCCGCGGCGACGGTCTCGATCGCCAGGACGTCCGCTTGCCCCGTCCTCTGGCCGCGGAGCGAGAGGCAGAAGATCGTGTCGCCGTCGCGTTCGGTGTGCGCCGGACGCACCGCGCGGGCGATGCCGTCGTGCGCCGCGACAGCGATCCGGTACGCCTGCGCCTTGGTGAGTGCCGCGTCGGTGATGACCGCGCCGATGGTGGTGCTCGAGCCGACGGGTGGCGGCGGACCCGTCCCGTCCACGGGCAGCGGCGCGACCCACGTGCCGTTCTCGTCGTCGTAGATCCCGCCCACCGCGTTGGCGACGAGGATGGCGCAGACCGTGACATCGCCCGCACTCGCGCTGGCGACACCGAAGCCCCCCGGGCGGGCCGCATCGCGGCCGCGCAGCTTCGCGACGGTCGCCCCCGTGCCCGCGCCGACGAGGCCCCCTTCGGGATCGCCCGTCGCGGCGTCGCAGGCGGCATACGCGGCCGCCGCGTCCGGGCGCGCCTTCGGGTCGCCGTTCAGCAGGTCGAAGATCACGGCCGTGGGCACGATCGGCACGCGCACGGGACCGATGGCGAATCCGCGCCCCCGCTCTTCGAGCCACCGCATGACACCTCCCGCCGCGTCGAGGCCGAAGGCGCTGCCTCCGGTCAGGAGGACCGCGTGCACCTGGTCGCTCAGGGTGCTGAGTCGCACGACCTCCGTCTCGCGCGTACCGGGCGCGCCACCGCGGACGTCGACCGCGCCGACCGCGGGCTCGTCGGGCAGGATGACGGTGCACCCAGTGCGCCCGACCGCGTCGGTCCAGTGGCCGACGCGCACTCCTCGGGGCAGCGTGGATCGCTCGTTCACCGCTGGAAGGGTACTCACCGGGTCAGGTCGGCGGTCCGGCGCGCCTCCGGCGTACGGTGCCGGCGACCAGATCTCGCTGGTGAGGTGCCACATGGGAGTCGTCCGCGCGATCGCCGCGCCGATGCTGTCAGGGATCTTCATTCGCGGAGGCATCGACGCCTTTCGCGATCCCGAGCCGCGCGCGCGTACTGCGGCACCGCTGCTCGATCGGATGAGGCCGGCGATGCCGGTCGGGCCGACCGACCCGGTGACCATGGTGCGCATGAATGCCGCGCTCCAGGTCGCCGCAGGGGCGATGCTCGCGACCAATCGCATGCCGAGGCTCGCCGGCCTCGCGCTCGCCGCGTCGCTGGTTCCGACCACGCTGGGCGGACACGCCTTCTGGCGGATCGAGGATCCGGCGAAGCGCGCTCAGCAGCGCACGCAGTTCCTCAAGAACGCGGCGGTGCTCGGCGGCCTTCTGCTGCTCGCCCTCGACTAACGGCGCGCGCGGAGGCCGGCGGGTTCGAGCACCCGCGCCTGGGCGCGCAGGTCCTCGATCGTCACCGGCGTGACGCGCCGCCATTCATGCCCTTCGATGACCCCTGCCCGGCAGTACGCCCAGCGTCCGTCGTTGACCAGCGTGTCCGAGCTCTGCCGCGCGGGCGCGCTGTGCGCCCCAGCGACGCAGACGTAGTCGATCCGTGAACCGCTCACCGTCGCCTCCCCTTCGCGACCTCGAGCATAGCGACCGTCAAAGCGAGCGCCACCCCGCCGTACCCTGGCAGGGGCGACTTATCCACAGGTTGTCGCGAGAGGCTCATCCGATGCCGGGCAAGCGTACGTAACCCCCTCGGCAGTGGACGGCAAGGAGGGCGAGGCGTTGGACGAACTGATCGAGTACGTGTGCGTTCGCGGCGACCACCTGCCCAGACCTGTGTCGACCGGCCGGGAGGTGACGATCCACGCGCGCGCGTGGGCGTTCTGCCCCGGCGGAGCCTGCGGCGCGCACGAATGGCGGGCCCTCCCTAACCGCTGACCGCACGAGCGACAGCGTCCCGGCGTCCGCATTCCATGGCCCCGGCTCCCGAAGGAGTGGGCGCGAGCCGCGCGGCCGTGCCACCTTCGCGGCGCTTCAGACGATGAGCGGCGCGAGCCTCCGCAGCTCGTCCGCGGGATCGGGACCGAGCATCTGCAGGCAGACGTGGTCCGCGCCGGCGTCCAGGTGCGCGCGCACGCGCTCGGCCACCCGCTCGGGCTCGCCCCACGCGACGATCGCGTCGACGATCGCGTCGCTGCCGCCGTTCGCGATGTCCGCGTCGTTCCAGCCGAGCCGCCGCAGATTGTTCGCGTAGTTGTCGAGCTCGAGGTAGCGCTTCATGTGGCCGCGCGCCGCCTTGCGGGCAGCCGCGGGATCCGTCAGAAGGACCGCGGCCTGCTCCACCGCGAGCACCGGCCCCTCGCCGATCTCCTTGCGGGCGACCGGGGTGTGCTCCACCGGTACGAAGTACGGATGCGCCCCCTCCGCGCTGGTCGCCGAGAGGCGCAGCATCTTCGGCCCGAGCGCGGCGAGCACGCGCGCCGGACGCGGATCGTCGCGGTTCGGCCCCACGTACGGCGCCTTGTCCATCGCGCCCAGGTACTCGCGCATGTACGAGAGCGGGCGCGCGTAGCGGGCGCCGCGTCTTTCGACCACCGGAGCGTGGCTCGCGCCGAGTCCGAGCAGGAAGCGGCCCGGGTAGGCCTCGAGCAGCGTGCGCGCCCCGTTCGCCATCGCGACCGCGTCCCTGGCCCAGATGCTGGCGATGCCGGACGCGATGGTGATCGTGCCCCCGGCGGCGAGCAGCAGCGCCGCGTGGCTGAAGATCTCCTTGCTGCCGAGCGACTCCGGGATCCACAGCGCGCCGTACCCGAGTGATTCGACCTCGCGGGTGAAGTCCCGGGCCCGCGCCGCGGGGAGCCGCTCGAGCGCGAAGCTCCACGCGCCGACGCGGCCGATGCGCCGCGCGACCGCGCGCGCGACCTCGTGGTCGGCCACTACCCGCGCTCCGATGCGTAACGAGCGCTGGCGATCGCGTCGACGCTGCGCCGGACTCCGACTTCGCCGAGGCTCTCGCCGGGTGACCGACCCCCTGCCGCCGCTCCGCGCGACCTCGTCGCCGGCGAGTCCCCTTCGTCCGCCCGCCGACGCTTCATCAGATCTCGTAGTCCTCGCGCTGCCAGCGCAGGCCGAGCTCGCCGGGCGGGCCCATGTAGCCGAGGAGCGCGGACGACGCGACCACCGCGGGGCTGGCGAGGTAACCCTCGCCACCGACGCCCATGCGGTTGTGCCAGTTCCGGTTGAACGACGTGATCGCGCGCTCGCCAGGCTCGAGCGCGTCCTCGCCCTGACCGAAGCATGGGCCACACCAGGACGCGCGGATCTTGCCGCCGACCGAACGGATCACCTCGGCGACCGATTCGCCACCGAGTCGCGGCTCGGCCCGCTCGATGAGGTTCTTGACGCCTCCCGATCCGGGGAAGATGACGAAGTCCTTCGAGACGCTGCGCATACCCGCCTCGCGCGCCGCGCGCAGGACGAGCGCCGCTTGGAGCAGGTCGCCGTAGCTGCCGTTCGTGCACGAGCCAATGTAGGCCTTGTCGAAGGACAGCCGCTCGCGCGCGACGTCGTCGGCCGGAAAGGCGTTCCCCGGGCTGAACGGTTTCGCGATCATGGGCACGACCGCGGAGAGGTCGAGCGTCTCGTCGATCTCGTACCGCGCGTCTGCCCCCGGCCCGATCGGCGGGTAGGGGAGATCGCTGAAGCCGTTGCCGCGGTACCACTC
>JBBPYG010000010.1:0-2452 GCA_038200085.1 Candidatus Limnocylindria bacterium
CTCGCGGATGACGCAGATGTTGCCGGACAGCCCGCCGGCAAAAAGCGTTCCGTCCGGCGCGACCGCGAGGCCTTCGGGGTTGTGGCACTGGGCGGTGGCGAGGTCGACCAGGGTGTGGACGACCCCGACCTCCCGTTTTGCTAGCGCCTGCTGCCCAGACACCAGCATCAGGACGGCGACGACTGCGGCGACGAGGCGATGCGACATATCTGACTCCCCGCTGCGTCCTCGGACGCGACCACGCAGCTGGGGGATGATGCCCCACACGCGTCGATCCGGCGCGCTCAGCCTGGTCGCTCGTCCCGAACTCGAGCGAACGGAACGTCGTCCGACGGCTGACGCTTGTGTCATCCGCCGCCTCCTGCCCGCGATGGAGACCGCGGCGGCCGGCAGGCGCCGGCCGCCGGTGGCTGTGCCCTATCCCGTCGGGAGCTCCATAAGCGGCCTGATCTCGATCGAGCCCCACTGCGCTCCGGGGATCCCGGCGGCGAGCTCGATCGCGTGCTGTTGGTCGTGCGCCTTCACGACGTAGATCCCGCCGAGAGTTTCCTTCGTCTTCTGGAACGGTCCCTCCGAGGTCTGCGTCTTCCCGTCGCGCACGCGCACGGTCACCGCCTCGCTCGAAGGGTTGAACGCGTCGCCGTACTCGTACGCGCCGCTCTTCCTCACGCCCTCGGTGTAGGCGTTGTACGCCGACATGATCTGCTGCATCCGCTCGTCGGTCGGCGGCGGTCCGTCCTCGCTGGTGTAGATCAGGAGTGCGTAGCGCATCGTCGTGCCCCTTTCCGCGCGGCGTTCCGCCGCGCACATCGATATATGACGAACGCGTCTCCTCCCATTCGACATCTTCCCTCACGATGACGGTGCTCGGCAGGACCGTCGACGTGTGGAACCGCCCGTCGCTCGCCCAGCGCGGGCGCGGGCATCCGTGACGAGGTCGCACGACGGCCTCGCGCCGCCTGGCGTAACGT
Source organism: Candidatus Limnocylindria bacterium (assembly GCA_038200085.1). Lineage (GTDB taxonomy): Bacteria > Chloroflexota > Limnocylindria > P2-11E > P2-11E > JALYKU01. Next base: position 972 of record JBBPYG010000010.1, read on the forward strand.
CGCGGGCGCAGAGGTGGGGATGGACGGATCCGGTCGCGTGGTCCGGCTCGGCGTGCTCGGCGGGGACGGCATCGGCCCTGAGGTGGTCGACGCCGCGCTCCTCGTGCTCGACGCGGCCGAGGCGCGCTTCGCCTTCCGGACCGAGCGCGTGCGCTTCGACTGGTCGGGCGAGCAGTACCTCCGCGACGGCCGCAGGTTCGACGCCGCCGCGCTGGAGCCGATCAGGAAGCTCGATGCCGTGCTCCTCGGCGCGATCGGCCACCCCGACGTGCCGCGCGGCATGCTCGAGGCGGACGTCATCTTCGGCCTGCGGCGCGGCCTCGACCTCTACGTGAACCTGCGCCCGCTCGTCCTCTACGACGCGCGGCTTTGCCCGCTGAAGGGCAAATCGGAGGAGGACATCAGCATCCTCGTGATCCGCGAGAACACCGAAGACGTCTACGGCCGCCAGGGACGGCATTTCGACGAAGGGACGAGCGAAGAGCGCGTCTCCGTCGAGATGGTCTTCACGCGCCGCGGGATCGAGCGCATCGTCCGCTACGCGTTCGAGCGCGCCCGCGAGCGCGGGCGCAAGCACGTCACGCTCGTCGACAAGTCCAACGCCATCCCGGTGCAGGAGTTGTGGCGCACGATCTTCGAGGAGATCGGAAAGGATTTCCCGGACGTCGACCGCGACGCCATGTACGTCGACGCCGCCTGCATGTGGCTCGTCCAGCGCCCCGAGCGTTTCAGCGTCATCGTCACGACGAACCTCTTCGGCGACATCATCACCGACCTCGGCGCCGCGATCTGCGGCGGCCTCGGGATCGGCGCATCCGGCAACATCCACCCCGGCCGCGTCTCGATGTTCGAGCCCCTCCACGGGTCGGCGCCGAAGTACGGCGGGCAGCGGGCCGCCAGCCCGGTCGGCGCGATCGGCGCGGTCGCGCTCCTGCTGGACCACGTCGGGCTCCCTGCCGCGCGGGCCGCGATCGACGCGGCGATCTTCACCGCGTTCCGGACCGGCCGCATCGACGGCGTCGAGGCGCGCCTCGGCCGGACGTTCGAAGACGCGAAGAGGCTGGCCGAACTCGTCGCGGACCCTGTGGCACAGCCGGAGTAGAGTCTGCGCCGCTACGCGATAAAGCGCGGGGGGATGAACATGGCGAGCCAGTCGCGCGCGATGTCCGACGACCTCGGGCTCATGCCGCAGAACCGCACGGTCCGCACGGTCGTCGTCTCCGGTGTGCTCGCGGCCATCCAGCTGGCCCTCGGGATCACCGGCATCGGTTTCATTCCGCTACCCACTGGCGTCAACGCGACGATCCTGCACATCCCGGCCATCCTCGCGGGCGTGATGGAAGGACCCATCGCCGGCCTCGCGGTCGGCGGCATCTTCGGGCTGTTCAGCTTCCTGCGCGCGACCACGCCGCTGTTCCAGAACCCGCTCATCGCGTTCGGACCTCGCCTCCTGATCGGCGTCGTGGCGTACTTCGTCTACC
>JBBPYG010000011.1:0-3226 GCA_038200085.1 Candidatus Limnocylindria bacterium
GAAGAACGGCCGGATCATCTTCAAGCACATCATGCCCAACGTGATGAGCCAGATCCTCGTGGCCGCCACCGTCGGCGTCGGAGCGGCGATCATCACCGAGTCCGCGCTCTCGTTCCTCGGTCTGGGGTTCCCGCCGGACGTGCCAACGTGGGGGAGGCTCCTGTTCGACGCGAAGGATTACCTCGACTTCGCGCCGCATTGGGCGTTCTTCCCTGGCCTCCTGATCTTCCTCACGGTGCTGTCGGTCAACTACATCGGCGACGGCCTGCGCGACGCCTTCGACCCGCGCAAGACCGGATGAGCGCGCCGCTCACCGTTCGAGCCGAGGCGGGCCGGCCCTAGAACGCGACCCAGCCTCGCGGAACGATGTCGTCGCGGATCGTGACGACCCGCCTGCGAACCTCCGCCGCGATGCGCGTGTCCGATCGCGCTCGCCGCATCAGGAACGACAGCATCAGCAGCTCGCGCATCGCGTTCATGACACCGAACGTGGGAGACGCCGTGACGTCGACGCCGTAGGCCTCCGCGAAGGCGCGATATTCGGCCCGCGGGCACCAGCCCATGACATCGTGGGCCGCCGTCGGCACGAGATCCCACTCCCGGGGGCCGGTCCCGCAGTGCTCGAGATCCATCAGGACGACGGTCCCTGCATCGTCGCGAAGGACGTTGTGCACGTGCGCGTCGCCGTGGATTACGCAGGGCGAGCCGGAGAACTCGAGGCGGTGGTACGCCGCGCGCAGCTGGTGGCAGCGACGGAGGATCACCTCGCGCTCCGCGGCCGAACCCTCTGAGCGGACCCTGCGTTCCACGATCCAGAGCGGGTCGATGGATGCGAGCCCATCCGGTACCGGGACCGCGTGCAGTCGCCGGAGCGCCCCCGCCAGCTGCTCCAGTGTCGGCGGCTGCGGCGATGCCTGAACGGCCTCCCAGAAGGTGACCAGCGACTCGCCGACCACGATCGGCTGCGCTCCCGCTTCCGCCGGCCGCGCCGCGGGCACTCCGTGCCGGCGGAGCCATTCCGTGACGCGGAGCTCGCGTGCGGTCTGGGGCGCGAGATCAAGGCCGGCGGAGATCCGCGCGACTATCGTTCCGTTGCCGAGCAAGTAGGTCACGTTCTCTCCGAACTTCAGGAGGGTCGCGTCGCAGGCGTCCAATCCGACCACCGCGCACGCGCGGACGAGCGTCCCTTGCGCTTCACGTAACGCGTCCTGCGCGTGAGGCAGCGCGCGGCTCACGGCCGCCGCCGATTCAGCCGGCTCTCTTCAGGTGGCCCTGGCGGACACCGGCTTCGGATCCCTCTGCGCGCCCGCGAGAAGCGTGTGGCCGAGCGCCGCGACGCGGGCCGCGGCCCTCGGCTCGAGCCGGTAGTAGATCCACGTGCCCCGCCGTTCGCCCGAGACGACCCCCGCCTCGCGGAGGACCTTGAGGTGGTGGGACACCGTGGGCTGGCTCACGTCGCAGCACGCGGTGAAGTCGCACGCGCACACCTCTCCACCGGAGGCGAGCTGCCGCACGATGGCGAGCCTCGTCGGCTCGGCGATCGCCTGGAGGATCTTCACGTCGTCCATCGACGGCAATCATATCGACAAAGATGTATATTGACAATCGTCGATGTTGTGACGCACGATGAACGCGCGAGAACGGCCGAGGACGATGATCTCATGAGTGACGACGAACTTCCTGTAGCGGTGATCGGCGCGGGTCCGGTGGGGCTCGCCGCGGCGGCGCACCTCGCCCATCGCGGCGCGACGCCGCTCGTGCTCGAGGCCGGGCCGACGGTGGGCACGAGCGTCCTCGGGTGGGGACACGTGCGCGTGTTCTCCCCGTGGCGGTACAACACGGACCCTGTCGCCCGGGAGATGCTCGAGCGGCAGGGATGGATCGCTCCGGAGGACGACGTGTATCCGACCGGGCGGGAGCTGGTCGATCTGTATCTCGATCCGCTGTCCAGGCTCCCGGAGATCGCGCCTCACCTGCGCCTCAGCCACCGCGTGCGGTCGATCGCGCGTGCGGGCCTCGACAGGATGACGACCGCGGGGCGCGACGCCGCGCCGTTCGCCCTCACCGTCACCAGCGCGGGCCGCGACGAGGAGCTGCTCGCGCGAGCGGTGATCGACGTGTCGGGCACCTACGCGACGCCGAATCCCCTCGGCGCCGGCGGAACGCCGGCCCGCGGCGAGGCGGCGGCGGCCGACCAAATCCACTACGGGATCCCGGACGTCCTCGGGCGGCAGCGCCATCGCTATGCGGGGCGGCGCGTCCTGGTGGTCGGCAGCGGCCACTCGGCGTTCAACGTCCTGATCGAGCTGGCCCAGCTCGCCGAGGGCGAGCCCGGCATGTCGGTCACATGGGCGGTGCGGCGCCCGTTCGCGGGCACCAAGTACGGCGGCGCCGAGAACGACGCGCTGCCCGAACGCGGAAAGCTCGGCGCGCGGATGCGCGCCCTGGTCGACCGGGGGGCCGTGACGCAGACGGTGCTGCGCATCTCGCAGCTCCGTCAGGACCGCGCAGGCGTCTTCGTCGGCGACAGCTCGCGCGAGATCGGACCGTTCGACGAGATCGTCTCGGCGACGGGCTTCCGCCCGGACCTCGCGCCGCTGCGCGAGCTCCGACTGCGGCTCGACGATGTGCTCGAGGCGCCTTCGGCGCTCGCGCCGCTGGTCGACCCGAACATCCACAGCTGCGGCACGGTGCCTCCGCACGGCGCGCGCGAGCTGGCTCATCCGGAGGCCGGCTTCTACATCGCGGGAATGAAGAGCTACGGCCGTGCGCCCACCTTCCTCATGCTCACCGGGTACGAGCAGGTGCGCTCGATCGCCAGCGCGCTGGTCGGCGACGTCCGCGGTGCCGAGTCGGTCGAGCTCGTGCTCCCGCACACGGGCGTCTGCTCCGGAGGAGGGAATGCCGACTGCTGCGGCCAGGACGGCGCGGATGACTGCGGCTCGCCCGCGAGCGAGTGTTGCGGCACGGCCGCGACGGTCATCCCCCTGTCAGCGCTGGAGGCCACGGCGCCGCGCTAGCGGCCGGCCCCGTCTCCACGCGGCTCACGCGGCCGCAGCTCGTCCTCGAGCTCAGCGATCCATCCGCCGCGCACCCGAACGCCGGGCTGGCGCTCGCCGGTGGCGGCGACGTCGGCCGGAAGCCTTTCCCAGAGCCTCGCCGGTGCCGCGCTCGCCAGCCGCGTCATGTTCGATCCTCCTGTCCCGTGCTTGCGGATGGGTGTACC
>JBBPYG010000012.1:0-6890 GCA_038200085.1 Candidatus Limnocylindria bacterium
CGCTCCTTCCGGTCCGCGCAGGCGGCCCCGCGTGAGCGCCGCGACCTCGCGCGCGATGCCGACGACGCCGAGGCAATCGGGACGGTTCGGCTGGAGCTCCAGTGCGAGCACCGTCTCGCCCAGTACGTTGGCAAGCGGGGCGCCGACGGGAAGCGCGGGGTCGAGCCGCAGGATGCCGTCGTGGTCCTCGCCGATGCCGAGCTCGCGTTCCGACAGGACCATCCCCTCGCTCGGGACGCCGCGCATCCTGCGCGGCGCGAGGGTGGTTGGCTCGCCGCTGTGCCCGTCGTTGATGCGCGCGCCAACCTCCGCGTACGGCACGACCGCTCCAACGTCGAGGTTCGTGGCTCCCGTGACGACGGTCCGGCTGCGGCCGGCTCCGTACTCGATGGTGGCGAGCGTGAGGCGGTCCGCATTGGGATGTTTCTCGAGGCCGGTGACGCGGCCGACCCACACGTTGTCCCACCCGCCTCCGGTGCGCTCGACGCGATCGACCTCGGTGCCCGACATGTGGAGCAGCCGCGCGAGCTCGTCCGCGGGTACCGTCACGTCGACGTATTCGCGCAGCCACGACAGGGGCACCTTTATCAGCACGTCGCGGCTTCCACGTGCCGACACGCTCTACCGGGTGCGTGCGCGTGCGGCGACATCACGAGCACCGCGCCCCGCTGGTCGCGCTCGTGGCGGTGCCGTGCGCAGGGCGGAGCGCAGGCGCATGAGCGCGGCCGCGTGCCGCCGTTCCGACGCCCGGCGTCAGGGCCCGACCGCTCACACCGACTCCAGGTAGCGGACGTCGTTCTGCTGGAACATCCGGATGTCGGGCGTACCCGTGCGCAGCATCGCGAGCCGCTCGACGCCGCCGCCGAAGGCGAACCCCTGGTAGCGCGCCGGGTCATATCCCACGCGGCGCAGCGCCGCTGGATGCACCATGCCGCATCCCGCGGCCTCGATCCACCCGCTGCCGCCGCAGGTGCGGCATGGGCCGCCGGCGACATGGCCGGAGCCGTCGCACACGAAGCAGTCGAACGCGATCTCCGCCGACGGCTCGGTGAAGGGGAAGTAGTCGGGGCGGAAGCGCACCTTCCGCTCGCCGCCGAAGAACTGGCGCGCGAATGCGTACAGCACGCCCTTCAGGTCCGCGAGGCTCAGGTGGTCGTCGATGGCGAGGCCCTCGAACTGGAAGAAGACGCTCTCGTGAGTCGCGTCCGTCGCCTCGTAGCGGTAACATCGTCCCGGGATCAGCACGCGGACGGGTGGCCGTCGCTGCTCCATGACGCGGATCTGCATCGGCGACGTATGCGTGCGCAGCAGCGCGGGCCGGTCGGGGTCGTCGCCGAGCGGATTCGAGACCCAGAGCGTGTTGAACTTGTCTCGGGCGGGGTGTCCCTGCGGGATGTTCAGCGCCTCGAAGTTGTAGTAGTCCCACTCGACCTCGGGCCCCTCGACCGTCTCGAAACCGAGCGTCGCGAAGATTCGTGAGATCTCGCGCATGGTCCGGGTGATCGGGTGCAGCCGGCCGACGCGAACGCGCCTGGGCGGCGCCGTCAGGTCCTCGCGGTCGCCTCGGAGCTCGCGCGCGAGCTGCTCGGCGCGCAGCGCGGCCTCCCGCTCCGCGAGTGCGTCCTCGATCCTGCGCTTGGCCGCGTTCAGGCTCGCTCCGTACCGCGGCCGGTCGGCCACCGGCAGCGTCGAGAGCGTTTTCGCCGCCGCGGTCAGCGCGCCGTCCCTGCGGCCCAGATAGCGGACGCGCGCGGCTTCGAGGGCGTCCGGGTCCGCGCAGGCGCGGATCTCGCCGATCGCCCGCTCCGCAAGGCCAGCCAGGTCGTCGATGCCGCTCACGCTCCTCCCGGATAACAAGAGGCCCGCCGTTCGTCGAGCGAAGGGCGGGCCGTCCTCACCGCGGGCGATGCTCGCCCGCTAGGACCGCTCAGCCTGCTTGGTAAACCGCTCGTCCTTGACCATATCCACGTAGTGGCGGAAGACCTTCGGGTCGCGCACGGCCATGTCCGCGAGGATCTTGCGGTCGAGCTGGACGCCAGCCATGCGCATGGCCGCCATCAGCCTGCTGTACGACACGCCCGATTCCCGCGAGGCCGCGTTGATGCGCGCTATCCAGAGAGCCCGGAACTCGCTCTTCCGCGCCCTCCGGTCACGGTAGGCGTACGTCAGGGCGTGGAGCGCGGCCTCCCGCGCGGGGCGCACGAGCCGGCGCTTCGCGCCCCGGCGGCCCTCGGCCTGGTCTAGTAGCTTCTTGTGTTTCTTGTGCGCGGCGACCCCGCGCTTCACTCGTGACATTGCGCCTCCGCTACAGGTTCGGGAGCAGCTTGCGGACGAGCTTGATATCGCCAGGAGCGACGAGGCCCTTGCCCGCGTGCCGACGCTTGCGCGAGGGGGACTTGTGCTGGTTCAGGTGCCCCTTGTAGGCCTTGTTTCGGCTGATCTTGCCTCGCCCCGTCAGGGTGAAGCGCTTCTTCGCCCCGCTGTGGCTCTTGAGCTTCGGCACGTACGGGCTGTCCTCCTTAGGTCCGGGAAACGCCAGTGTACGAAATATCGCCGTCCGTGTGCTGGACATTCGCGTATCAGCGGCCGGGGCGCGTGCCTCCCGCCGCTGGAGCCCGCGGCGCGGCGGGCGCCGCGGCCACCGCGGGGCGGGTGCGTGCGACGGAAGCGGCGGGCTGAGCCGTGCCGGCGGATCGTGGCGCCACGGGGGCGGCGGGCTGAGCCGTGCCGGCGGGTCGCGGCGTGGCGGTGGGCGGGCCGGCACCTTGCGCGGCCGCGGCCGGCGCGGTGGCGGCCGCGCCGGGCCGTGCGGCGTTCGTCGCGGCGCCGGCTTGCGCAGGGGCGCCGGCGCGGGGCCCGTTCGCAGCGGCCCCGGGCGGCGCCGTGGCCTGCACCGGAGCGCCGGTCTGCGCGTCGCGGCGCACGGGGTTCATCACCATGATCATCTGGCGCCCCTCGAGGAGCGGCATCCGCTCGATCGTGCCGTGATCCTTCAGCTTGTCCCCCACCTCGAGAAGCAGCGTTCGTCCGCGATCGGGGTGCGCGAGCTCGCGCCCGCGGAAGCGCACCGTGACCTTCAGCTTGTCGCCTTCGTCGAGGAATCGGGCGGCGGCCTTGACCTTTGTGTCGATGTCGTGGTCGTCGATCTTGGGCGCCATCCGGATCTCCTTCCAGGTGACCGCCCGCTGCTTCTTCTTCGCGTCCTTCGCCCGCTGCTGCTCTTCGTAACGGAACTTGCCGAAATCGAGGATCTTCGCGACGGGCGGCTGGGCGTTCGGGGCGATCTCGACCAGGTCGTACCCCTCGCTCTGCGCGAGCTGAAGGGCGCGCGCCGTTGGAACGACACCCAGCTGCTGCCCGTCGGAGCCGATCAGGCGGACGGAAGGAACTCGGATCTGGTCGTTGATCCGCAGCTCGGGGGCTATGGGCGGGGCTCCCTCGGTGGAGAGAAGGTCAGACGGACCTCGTGAGGCGCTTCAACTGAAGGACACTCTATCACGCACGCCCCAGGTAGCCCCGGAGCCGTGCCTGCACGCCCGGCCAGTCGTCGTCGGTGATGCCGAAGACCACGCTGGTGCGGATCCGGCCGTTCCACAGGATGCGCTCCTTGCGCAGGACGGCCTCCTGGATCGCGCCGAGCCGTTCGATCGCGCGGCGCGAACGCTCGTTCCTTTCGTCCGTCTGGAGCCACACGCGGATGGCTCCGAGCTCGTGGAACGCGTGGCGCAGCAGCAGCAGCTTCGTCTCCGTGTTCACGGCCGTGCGCTGCCGCTCGGGCTCGTAGAAGGTCCAGCCGATCTCGGTGCTGCGGTTGGCGCAGTCGATGTTCGCGTACCGCGTCGTACCGATCGCCTTTCCGGAACCGGCATCCCTGACCAGGAACGGCAGGTGCTTGCCGAGGACCTGGTTGTCGAGCGCCTGCCGGATGTACGCCGCGATCGCGTCGACGTCCTTTGGCGGAGGCGAGCTGACCCAGGTCCAGAGCTCTGCGTGGTCGGCCGCCAGGAACAGGTCGGGCGCGTGTTCCATCCGCAGCGGTTCGAGCCGCACGTGCTCGCCCGCGAGCGTGGCCGGCCGCGGGTCGAACGCCGGCGGCGCGGAGCTCCCGCGCACCAGGCCCATGACCGCCATGTGGGCCCAACGCGTCTCGCTGGCGCGCACGCCATCGCGCTCGATGCCCTCGACCTCGAAGCCGCACCGCTTGTACGCCGCGATCGCGCGGTCGTTCGTCGCGACGACGTGCAGCCGCAGGCGGTGCAGGCCGCGATCGTCGAGAAGGTGCCGCGCGAGAAGTCGGAGCGCCTCCGAGCCAAGGCCGTGTCCCCACAGCGAGCTCTCGCCGATCGCGATTCCGACGTCGGCGTTGCCATGGTGCTCGTTGAGGCGGCGGTAGTTCGCGAACCCGATCGGGCGTCCGTCGTGGTCGATCGCGAAGAGCGCACCTTCCGGAGCCGCGAAGCGCTCGGCGAAGGCGCGCGCGGTCTCGACCGTCCAGTGAGGAGGATCCTCCTCGGTGCCCCACTGCAGGCGCGCGAATTCGGGGTCGTTCGCCCAGTCGGCGAGCGCGGCATCGTCCAGAGGCGTCCAAGGCCGGACCGACACCCGCTCCCCGGCCAGGACCGGAAGGTCGGCCGTTCTCACAAAAGGTCCCGGGGAAGGGCCTTGGTGTCGCGTTCGGCAACGACCCGGACGACGAAGTCGTCCAGCGGCACGCCGCGCTCTTCCTGTCCCTGCGCCGCGCCCCGCGCGCGCACCGATACCGTCCTCGCGGCCGCCTCCCGGTCGCCCACCACGAGCATGTAGCAGGCCTTCCGCTGCTGGGCCTCCTTGATCCTCGTGCGCAGATCGGCGGCCTCCGCGTCGAGGTGCACGCGCAGGCCGCGCGCCCGGAGCGTCGCGGCGACCTCCTCGGCGTACGCTCGCGCGCCTTCGCGCACGGGGATCACCGCGACCTGCTCCCACGCGAGCCACAGCGGGAAGTTCCCCGCGTAGTGCTCGATGAGGCCGCCGACGAACCGCTCGAGGCTCCCGAAGAGCACGCGGTGGATCATTACCGCGCGCTGGCGCTCGCCTCGCTCGTTGACGAAGGTCACGTCGAACCTGTCGGGGAGGTTGAGGTCGATCTGGATCGTGGGTCCCTGCCACTCGCGCCCGAGCGCGTCGTGGATCTTGATGTCGATCTTGGGCGCATAGAAGACGCCACCGCCCTCGTCGATCTGGTAGTCGACCTTGCGGCATTCGAGCGCGCTGCGCAGCGCCTGCTCAGCCTGGTCCCACATGTCGTCGGTACCGAGCCTGCGCTCCGGCCGCGTCGCCAGGTACACGCGAGGGCTCGAGTAGCCGAACAGCTGCATGAATTCCATCGCGAGGTCGTACACCTTCGCGATCTCGGCCTGCGCCTGCGCGGGGGCGCAGAAGATGTGTGAATCGTCCTGCGTGAATCCGCGAACGCGCAGCATGCCGTGCAGCGTGCCGCCACGCTCATAGCGGTAGACCGTCCCCAGCTCGCCGATCCGCAGGGGCAGCTCGCGGTACGACCGCACGCGGGACTGGAACACCTTGATGTGCCCGGGGCAGTTCATCGGCTTGATCCAGAAGTTCTGCGTGCCCTCGTCCAGCGCCAGAGGTCCGTACATGTTCTCGCCGTACTTCTCGAGGTGGCCGGATCGTTGATACGTGCGCTCGTGCGCTATGTGCGGGGTGTAGACGAGCGTGTAGCCGCGCTCGTGATGCACCTGGCGCCACCACGCCTCGAGCTCCTCGCGCACGACAGATAGGTTCGGCAGCCACAGGACGAGGCCGGACCCGAGCTCCTCGTCGATGCGGAACAGCTCGAGGTCGCGCCCGAGGACGCGATGATCCCGGCGTTCGATCTCCTTGAGGCGCTCGAGGTACTGGTCTAGCTCGGCCTGCGTCTGCCACACGGTCCCGTAGACGCGCTGCAGCTGCGCGTTGCTCTCGTCTCCACGCCAATAGGCGCCGGCGATCGAGAGCAGCTTGAACGGCCCGATCCCACCCGTGCGTTCGACGTGCGGCCCGCGGCACAGGTCGACGAAGTCCGCGTGCCGGTAGATGCCGACGACGTCCTCACCCACGGTCTCTTCGAGGTGGTCGATCTGGTCCACCTTGAAGTCCTGCCCGCGCGCGCCGAAGAACTGCCGCGCCTCCCCGACGCCCATCTGGCCCCGCTCGAACGGCGCGTCGCGCTTCACCATCGCGCGCATCCGCTCCTCGATCCGCGGGAGGTCATCCGGCGCCAGGGGGCGCGGGAGGTCGAAGTCGTAATAGAAGCCATCGGCGACGGGAGGTCCGAACCCGAACTTCGCCTCCGGGAACAGCTCCAGCACCGCCCCAGCCATCACATGTGCCGTCGAGTGCCGGAGCGCGTACAGCTCTTCCTCTGGTCTCGCGCCCCGCCGTTCCTGCATCTCGCCTCCTCGTGAAATGAAAAAGCCCCCGTCCCCGACTGGGACGAGAGGCTCTCGCGGTTCCACCCAGCTTCCGGCACGTGCCGCCGGCGCTTCGTTCGAGGGCTGTATGGGGCCCGCCCGCATCGCTCGGCGGTGGTGTCCTCGTCGCTCCCGGCCGGCTCGCACCTTCGCTCGGCTCTCTTGTCGGGTCCTGCGATCGGGGCGCTGTCCGCGTCCTCGCGAGGCCGGAATCCTACACCGGCCCGCGGCTCGATTGCCTCCGTGACCGAATGAACGCTCCCGGTGTCACGCGCCTGACGGCCGTGCACAGCCCGGAGCGGTACACCCATCCGCAAGCACGGGACAGGAGGATCGAACATGACGCGGCTGGCGAGCGCGGCACCGGCGAGGCTCTGGGAAAGGCTTCCGGCCGACGTCGCCGCCACCGGCGAGCGCCAGCCCGGCGTTCGGGTGCGCGGC
>JBBPYG010000013.1:0-9910 GCA_038200085.1 Candidatus Limnocylindria bacterium
ACGCTCGGAACGGCGTGCGCGAAGGCCTGCCCCACCTCCTCTCTTACCTACGGCGGCGTCGAGGACCTGAAGCAGATGGCCAGCGAGCGCGTGAAGCAGCTGCACAGCCGCGGGCAGACGGACGCGTACGTCTACGGCTGGGACCTCGGCAACAGCGGCAAGATCACCCAGGGTCCGAACGCCGGCACCGCGGTCAAGGACGTCGAGCTGGTCGGCGGGCTGAACGTCTTCTACCTGCTGATGGACAAGCCCGAGGTCTACGGGCTGCCGGCGCACGCGGAGCTGCCGCAGCGGAACTTCGCGCCGTCGGCCGGCGTCGCGCTCATCTCCGCCGCCGTCCTCGGGGTCACCGGCCTCGCGGCTTTCCGGCGGCGGCGCATGGACGAAGCGGCATCGGCGCCCCAGCGCCCGCAGCCGGCCGCGCCGTCGCAGTAGGGAGGCGCACGTGATCACGCCGTACGTTCTGCCGCCCGAGTGGGAATGGATCCTCGCGCTCGAGATGTTCGCCGCCGGGGTCGCCGCCGGCACGATCCTCTTCATCGCGTTCGCGAACCTCGCCGGCGACCAGGCGGACCGCGAGGTCGCCGCGCGCGCCGGCGTGATCGCCGCGCCGCTGATGCTCCTCGTGGCGGTGCTGCTCGTCGTCGACCTCGGTCAGCCGGGACGCTTCCTCAATCTGATCCTGCGCAGCCCGGGAGCGGTGGAGCGCGGCCCGTCGCCGCTCATGTTCAACGCCAGCTCGCCGATGTCGTGGGGTTCGTACGTGATCGGCATCTTCGGCATCTTCACGGCGGTGTCGTTCGCTGACGCGCTCGTGCACGTGCGCCGTTTCGCGCTGCCCCGCGGCCTCGTCGAGGCCGTGGCGCACAATCCCGTGTTCCACGCGGTCTCGGGCGTGCTCGCGCTCGCCACCGCGGCGTACAGCGGAGTGCTCATCAACGTCAGCAACCAGGGGGTCTGGTCCGACACGTTCATGCTCGGCTCGCTGTATGTCGCATTCAGCGCCCTATCCGGGATGGCCGTGGCCGCGATCGCCAGCGACACCCTTCGCGCGGGCCGGACCGCGGGTGCCGTCCGGTTCGGCCTCGCCGCATTTGCCGGGGTGTGCGCGTTGCTGCTCGCGATATTCGTCGCGGGTCTCGCATCGTCGGGCGACGCGTCGTCGCTCGTCGCGACGCTGCACGAGTTCGTCGGGCCCCTCTTCTGGCTGGCGGTCATCGCGGCGGTCCTCGTTCCCCTGGCGCTCGCGATCCCACGTTCGGCGCTTCGCGCGCCCGGCCGCATGGCGACGGTGGGCGTCATCGTGCTGATCGGCGTCCTCGCCTTCCGCGCCGCGATGCTCTACTCATCCATAGCCTTCGTTCAGGGATAGCGGCCGCGAGGCGCCCCCGGGCCACGGGGAGTCGGCCGCCGCGGGGCCGCGCTCCGGCGCGCTACGCGAAACCAGCCGTCTGATGGCGATACCGCGGTCCGCCCCGGCACCGTCGGCATGGAGCAGCTGATGCCGACCCAGCTCGAGATCGACGAAGCGCGCGCTCGCTGGCGGGAGCTCGCCGCCCTGGATCCCGCGCTCGGGCCGGTCGCGGCGTTCCACGACGAGCGCCTCGCCGAGCTCGAGCGACGACCAGCTCCCGATGTCAGCATCGAGATCGACCGCGCCGCCGCGGAGACGGCGCTGTCGGAGGGCGTCCCGCTGCTGGAGCGCGCCATTCTCTCGGTCGACATGGACGACGTCGCCGATGAGCTGCGGCGCCTGGCGCGAAACCTTGCGGAAACGGCGGTCCCGGGGTCACCCGCCGCGCTCAGCGCCGAACGGCTGGCCGAGGCGAACATCGACCTCGAGGGCCTGCTCGCGGCGTCGCTCTCGGACGACCGCGACGCGACCGCCGGCGCGGCGAAGCGCGCGGACGTCGACGCGGCGGCGCTCCACGAGCTCCTCGGCCTGGCGCTTCAGCCGTTCCTGTGGGAGGCGGCGACGCAGCTGGCGGCGACGCTGCCGCTCGATACGTGGGACCGCGGCTACTGCCCGGTGTGCGGCGCGTGGCCCGCGCTGGCCGAACTCGTCGGGCCGGAGCGCCGGCGCGTCCTGCGCTGCGGACGGTGCGGGGGCGCGTGGTCGTGGCTCGTGCTGCTGTGCCCGTACTGCGGCAACGACGATCACCGCACGCTCGGATCACGCACACCTGTCCCCGATGTACCGGCCGACGAAGAGGATGCCGCGAGCCAGGCGAAGGCCGCCAGGGACGCGTCCGCCATCGCGAGGATCGACAGCTGCGAGCGCTGCCATGGCTATCTCAAGGCGATCGGGGCGTACGCCTCCAATGCGCCGGCGCGGCTGCTCGCCGAGGACGTCGCGACGCTGTACCTCGACCTCGTCGCGCGAGAGGCGGGGTATCGGCGGCCGGGCACCGTCGATGCCGCGACCGCCGGAATCCCAAGGCTCGCGCGTGAACGCGCGCGAGCCCGAACGCTCGAGAGCGCGTAGCCGGGCCCGTTCACGGGCCGCGACCCGCTGCTCACGCCGCGATGCCTAGACCCGGTCGATGCCCTGGGTGCTCTGGTATGCGGAGCCCATCGGCTGTCCGTTGGTGGCGGACTGCCAGTCGTTGCCCGTGCCGCGGGCCTTGTCGACCTGCTCGGTGATCTTGCGGCGTGCCTGCTCGCCGGAGAGCGGCGTCACCAGGAGCGCGATCAGCGCGCCCAGGGCCACCCCGACGAGGATCCCGAGGACGAACGCCGTCGGCACCGCGCCTTCGTCGGGCGAACCCGTCGCGCGCCGCGCCTGCTTGCGGCCCTCGCCGAAAACTCCCGAAGCCCGCTTGCCGGCCTCGTCCTTCAGGTCCTCCAGAAGCTCGTCGAGCTTCAGGTTCTTCATCGTCGCCATGCTGTCCCTCCTTGCGTCTTTCCGCGGCGTCCCGAGCAGGAGCGGTGCCACCCGCGCTCGTTCGTATGGCGGTCGGTCTCGCAGCCGCCATCCCTATTAGACGCCACCAGCGGGCGGGCGGCCAAGCGCGGCCTCGATGAACGCGTCGATGTCGCCGTCGAGCGCGCGCGCCGCGTCCCCGACCTCCACGCCGGTCCGATGGTCCTTCACCATCGTGTACGGGTGCAGTACATACGAGCGGATCTGGCTGCCCCAGTCGGCCGACCTGACCTCGCCCCGGAGCTCGGCCTGCTCGGCCTCCTGCCGGCGGATGCGATCCTCGAGCAGCCGTGCGCGGAGGATGCGCATCGCGGTCTCCTTGTTCTGGAGCTGCGAGCGCTCGTTCTGGCATGCGGCCGAGATGCCGGTGGGAATGTGCGTGATCCGCACCGCGGATTCGGTCTTGTTGACGTTCTGACCGCCCGCGCCGGTGGAGCGGTAGGTGTCCACCCGCAGATCCTCGGGCCGAAGCTCGATCTCGGCCTCGCTCTCCGCCTGTGGCGTCGGATCGACGAGCGCGAATGACGTCTGGCGCCGCCGCTGGAAGTCGTATGGCGAGATCCGCACCAGGCGATGCGTCCCGCGCTCTGTCTTGAGGTACCCGTACGCGTTCTCGCCCTCGATCGTGAGCGTCGCGCTCTTGAGTCCCGCCTCCTCGCCGGGTGTCGACTCGAGGATCTCTGCCCGGTAGCCCCGCCGCTCGGCCCACCGCAGGTACATCCGCACGAGCATCTGCGCCCAGTCGGCGGCATCGGTCCCGCCGACCCCTGCCGAGATGGCGACGACGGCATCCCGTTCGTCGTACGGACCGGACAGCTGTGCCGCGATGCTGGCCTTGGCCACGTCGTCCGCCAGCGCTCCGAACTCGCGCTCGAGTTCCCCCGAGAGGCCGGCATCGTCGCCAGCGAGCGGCGCGAGGTCCGCCAGGTCGCGGACGCGCCCGCGGTAATGGTCCCATCGGTCGAGGCGGCGGCGCAGCTGGTCGAGGCGCCGCAGGACGGTCTGCGCGTGCTCGCGATCCGACCAGAGGTCGGGTCGCTGGGCATCCTGCTCTAGGGCCGCGACCTCCGTGGAGAGCCCGTCGAGGTCAAAGAAACACCGCGATGCGGTCGATGCGGTCGCGGAGCGCCGCGATCGCCGCCTGGTCGACGGGCACTATCGCGGGCGCGGGCGCTCGAAGCTGGTCGAGACGGGCTGGACGACGGGCGCGAGCTTGCCCCCCGCGAAGCTCACGAAGGTCACACAGGGGCAGTACGTGTTGCGCGGACATCTCGGGCAGTCACCGTCGCAGTCGAGGGTGGCTCCGTAGGAGCACTTGAGGCAGTTGTCCTCGCAGACGATCCATTCCTTCACGTGGCGACTGTTCCTCTCTGGCGCCCGCGGAACGGGCTGGGTGATCGGTTTGACCGCAGGTTCTGCGACCCTCCGCCCAAGGGTCTGTGCCGATTTGCGTACGGCGATTTTACCGCGAAAGAGGCGCGTTTAGAAGGTCTGCGGGGCCAGCAAGAGCCTTCCGAATGTCGCTTTTGGGCAACGCTGCCCTCAGCCGCGCGCGCGAGCGTGCGAAATTAAGACAAGCGTCGCGGCGAGCACGTAGGCGGCGCCGAGCAGTTGCGCCTCCTGCCAGCCCGCGAGGATCACCGGATCGAGGCGGAGCGACGACGACACGACGCGCGCGCCCCCGTACAGGCCCATGTACAGCAGATACACGCGGCCCTCGGGAGGCCGCCCGCGCACACGGCGCCACGCCCAGAGCAGGACCCCGAACAGCGCGAGGTCGATGAGCAGGTCGTAGGCGGCGACGGGGTGCACGCTCTCCCGCTGGCCCAGCGTGCCAGCAGCCGTGTACCGCACGCACCACGGCAGGCCCGAACATGCGACGGCGTGGTGCTCGCCGTTCACGATGTCGCCGAGCCGCCCGATCGCCTCGCCCAGCACGATCCCGATGACCGATATGTCGAACATGAAGCCGAGCGGGAGCGCGAGAGCCCGAGCCGCGATCAAGCCCGCGATCGAGGCCCCGACTGGCGCGGCGGTCACGGCGAGGCCGCCGTTCCAGAAGGCGACGAGCTGGTCCGGCCGGCCGGCGTACAGCGGCCAGTTGTCGACGATGTGGCCCAGGCGGGCGCTCGCGAGGCCGCCTACGACGACGGCCAGAGCGAACGGGTAGACGCGCTCGTCCTTCACGAGGAAGCGTGCGCAGCGGATCGAGACCGCGCTCCCGCCGACCAGGCCCACGAAGGAGAAGATCGAGTGCCACGCGAGCCGCAGCGGCCCCAGCAGAAGCGTGGGGTCGAACGGGATGTCGATCAGGCGGCGAGGCGCTCCCGGCGGGGGACGACGGTCATCAGCGTAAGGATCGGGATCGCGACGATGACCGCGCCCAGCGAAATGAGCTGGTCCTGGCGGAGCCCGAGCAGGCTCGTCGGGTCACCGATGCGGAGGAACGAGATGAGGAAGCGGCCGACGCCGTAGTACAGCACCCAGAGCCAGAAGATCGCGCCCTCCCGGATCCTGCCCGCGCCGTGCCGCAGCAGCCACACCATGACCCCGACGGCCGCCAGGTCGAGGAGCATCTCGTACGCGACCGCCGGATGGACCGGGCCGGGCTGCCCGAGCGTGTTCGGGTCGGTGTACCCGACGCACCAGGGCAGGCCGCTGCACGCGACGGCGTGGTGCTCGCCGTTGATGATGTCGCCGATCCGCCCGATCGCCATGCCGAGGGCAAGCCCGGGGGCGGCCGCGTCGGCGCCGGCGCCGATCGGAAAGCCTCTTCTCCGCGCGACGAGGTAGCCCGCAAGGACGCCGCCGATGATCGCGCCCCAGATCGCGATCCCGCCCGTCCATATCGCGAGGATCTGCTCGGGGTGGTCGGCGTACAGGTCCCAGCGGTCGACCACGTGGACCACCCGCGCGCCCAGGATGCCGCCGACGACGCCCCACGTCGCGACGGCGTAGGTCTCGTCCTCGGCAACGCGTGGGCGGAGCAGGCGCACGGGAAGCGCCACGCCGAAGAAGATGCCGACGGCGGTGAAGATCCCGTGCCACGCGATGGTGATCGGCCCGACGTGGACGTTCGGGTCGAACGGGATCGTGATCAGGGGCCGCTCACCGGCCGTGGCACTTCTTGTACTTCTTGCCCGAGCCGCAGTAGCAGGGCTCGTTGCGGCCGATCTTCGCGCGCGGGTCGGCCGCCACCGCTACGCCGCCTGCGGAACGCGTCGAGGCCGAGCTGTTCGTGGTGACCGCGCTCGCGCCCGTGGAGGTACGTGCGACAGGCTGCGGCTGCGGTGGCGCCTGCTGATCGCGCTCGGCATCCTCCGCGGTGCGCACGGAGATGCGGAGGATGGCCTGGGCGACGTCAGCGGCGATGCGCGCCTGCATCTCCTCGAAGAACGTGTGCGCCTCGCGCTTGTACGCGACCAGGGGGTCCTGCTGCCCGTAGCCGCGCAGGTAGATCCCCTCGCGCAGCTCCTCCATCGCCGTCAGGTGCTCGACCCAGTGCGTATCGATCGTGCGCAGGAGCACCCAGCGCTCGACCGCGCGCGCCGCCTCGGGGCCGATCAGCTTGTCGCGCGCGGTGTAGGTCTCGTCGACGAGCTCCGCCGCGCGGTCGCGCAGCGCGTCCTGCCCGGAGATCCCCGCGAAGGTGCCGGTGGCGATCTCCTTCGGCCTGCCGAGGATCGCCCCGAGCGCGGTCGCGATGGTGGTCAGGTCCCAGTCGTCGGGGTCCGGGGACGGCGCCTCGGCAGCGACGAGCGCGGCCACCTCGTCGTGCAGGAATCCGAGCACGACCTCCTCGACGTCGCCCTTCTCGAGGATCTTCCGGCGGTCCCCGTAGATCTGCGCGCGCTGGTTGTTCAGGACGTCGTCGAACTCGAGCGCGCGCTTGCGGATGTCGAAGTTCTGTCCCTCGACCTTCACCTGCGCCTGCGTGATCGCGCTCGTGACCATGCCGGACTCGATCGGCGTCGAATCGTCGAAGCCGAGACGCGCCATGAGCCCGGCGATGCGCTCGGACGCGAAGATGCGGATGAGGTCATCCTCGAGCGAGCTGTAGAAGCGCGACGAACCCCGGTCGCCCTGCCGGCCGGCGCGGCCGCGGAGCTGATTGTCGATCCGCCGCGCCTCGTGCCGCTCGGTGCCGATGACGTGGAGGCCGCCGAGGTCGACGACGCCCTCGCCAAGCAGGATGTCCACGCCGCGGCCGGCCATGTTCGTGGACAGCGTGACCGCGCCGCGCTGCCCGGCCTTCGAGATGATGAGGGCCTCGCGGTCGTGGTTCTTCGCATTCAGGACCTCGTGCTTGATCCCGTGGCGGTTCAGCTGCTCCGACAGGGACTGGCTCTTCTCGACCGAGGTCGTGCCGATGAGGACGGGCTGACCCGTCGCGTTCTTCTCCTTGACCTCGCCCACGACCGCGTCCCACTTGCCGGCCTGCGTCTTGTAGATGAGGTCCTTCTGGTCCGTCCGGATCATCGGCCGGTGGGTCGGGATGACCGTGACCTCGAGCTTGTAGACCTTGAACAGCTCCTCCGCCTCGGTCGCCGCGGTGCCGGTCATACCGGCGAGCTTGTCGTACATGCGGAAGTAGTTCTGGATCGTGATCGTCGCGTGCGTCCGCGTCTCGCGCTGGACCTTCGCGCCTTCCTTGGCCTCGACCGCCTGGTGCAGCCCGTCGCTCCACCGCCGGCCCGGCATCTGCCGCCCGGTGAACTCGTCGATGATGACGACCTCGCCCTGCGGGTCGACGATGTACTCCTTGTCGCGGCGGTACAGCGCGCGCGCCTTCACGGCGTTGTCGAGGTAGTGGACCGCCGTTGCGTCGCCCTCGTAGAGGTTGGGAACTCCGAGGGCCCGCTCGGCCTTGGCGATCCCTTCGGCGGTGAGCGACACCGCCTTGTGCTTCTCCTCGACGATGTAGTCGGTCTCGGGCTGGAGGCGCGCCGCGACGCGCGCGAAGGAGGCGTACATCTCGGACGAATCCTCGGCGGCCGAGCTGATGATGAGCGGCGTGCGCGCCTCATCGATGAGGATCGAGTCCGCCTCGTCGACGATCGCGTAGTGGAGTTCGCGCTGCACCAGCTGGGCGAGATCGTCGACCATGTTATCCCGCAGGTAGTCGAAGCCGAACTCGCTGTTCTGCCCGTACGTGATGTCGGCGCGATATGCGTCGGCCCGCGACAACGGGCGCCAGTGGCGGTGGCGCGGATCGATCTCATCGAGCTCGACGGCCGGGTCGTACACGGCGGAGATGTCGTGCGCGATGTACGCGACGCTCAGACCGAGGGCGTGGTAGATCGGCGCCATCCAGCCGGCGCCCGTCTTCGCGAGGTAGTCGTTTGTCGTTACGAGGTGCGCGCCCTTTCCCTCGAGCGCGTTCAGGTACAGCGCCAGGGAGGCGACGAGCGTCTTGCCCTCGCCCGTCTTCATTTCCGCGACGTGGCCGCGGTGCAGCGCGACGCCGCCGATCAGCTGGACGTCGAAGTGCGTCTGCCCGATCGTGCGCGTCGCCGCCTCCCGGACGGCCGCGAAGGCCTCCGGGAGCAGGTCGTCGATCGTCTCTCCTGCCGCCAGGCGCTCGCGGAACGCGTCGGTGCGCCCGCGCAGAGCGGTGTCCGACAGCGCGGCGGTCCCGTCGCGCAGCCCGTTGACGCGCGCGACGACCTTGCCGAGGCGCTTGACCTCCGCCTGGTTCGAATCCGCGAAGCTGAGCAGCCGGGACAGCACGCTCACGGGAGCGATCCGATCAGCTGACCTGCAGTGGAAGCTGCATGCCCGGCGGATTGAACAGCGAGCCGACGGACTCGCCGTCGTGGATGCGGCGGATCGCCTCGGCGAAGAGCGGCGCCACGGTCAGCACGCGGATCTGCGGGAGGTTCCGCGCCGAGGGCCGTAGCGGGACGCTGTCGGTCGTGATGAGCTCCGTGATCCCGCTCGAACACAGCATCTCCGCCGCGTCGCCCGACAGGATCGCGTGCGTGCAACCGACATAGATATCGCGCACACCTCGTTCCTGGAGGATCCGCACGGTGTTCAGTATCGTCGTGCCGCTTAGGATCTCATCGTCGATGATGATGGCTGTCCTCCGGTCGATGTCGCCGATGACCCCGACCACCTCGCTCCGTCCCGAATTCTCGACATGCCTCTTCTGCATGAAGATCAGCGGAATGCCGAGCGCCTCCGCGATCCTCCGCGCGGCGTTCGCGTAACCGAGGTCGGGCGATACCAGCACGACGCCTCCAGGATCGCGGTCGACGATGCCGCGGAAGTATTCGACGAGCAGGTTGCGAGCGGAGAGCTCATCGCCGGGGATGCTGAAGAAGCCCTGGATCTGCATCTGGTGCATGTCCATAGTGAGGAACCGATGGGCGCCGGCGACGCCGATGAGGTCCGCCAGGAGTCGCGCCGTAATGGGCACGCGCGGCTGGTCCTTCTTGTCGCTGCGCCCGTAGGCGTACTGCGGCATCACAGCCGTGATGCGTCCGGCCGAGGCGCGCTTGAACGCGTCGATCATGATCAGTAGTTCCATGATGGCGTCGCTCACCGACGGCCCCACGAGGGACTGCACCACGAAGACGTCGTGCTCGCGCGCGTTCTCGTTGATCTTGACGAAGATCTCGTCGTTCGTGAACTTGAAGACCTCGGCCTTGCCGAGCGGGATCTCGAGGTGGCGGCATATGTCCAGAGCGAAGCGCGGGTGGGCGTTCCCCGTGTAGACGGACAGTCCCCGGAACACGGCTCCCCCTCCTGCTTACGGCTTCGCAGGGGTCCCCTGCCCTCGAAGTATAGGCTCGCGGTCGTGAGCGCCAGGGCCGCCGATCGCCTCCGCTGGACGCTCGTGCTCGCGAGCGTCGTCGTGTGGTTCGTGGCGCTCGCGCTCAACGTCGGAGGCAACGCGATCCACCTGCTTCTTGTAGTCGCGATCGGTCTGTTGGTGTACGAGCTGCTCGTCGACGAGCCGGCGTGAGGCTTCAGGCACGCTGG
>JBBPYG010000014.1:0-10033 GCA_038200085.1 Candidatus Limnocylindria bacterium
CGTCGTGGCGCTTTCCGCGAGACGAAGGGCGATCGACGCGCCCGCCTGTGGCGAGCCCGACCCTGTCACCGTGGCGAGAACACCCGCGGCGCTCCGCGTCGCGGGGTCGGCCTCGAGCGCCGTGACCGTTTGCCGGACCTCGATCTGCTTCTGCAGGAGCTGCTCTGTGAGCCGGGCGATCGCCGGCGTTGACGCCACGTGGTCGCGCTCCGCGTTCACCGCGCTTGCAGCGGCCGTCGCCAGGTGCTCGACGTACTGGCTGGCAGTCTCGAGCGCCAGCTGCGTGCTTCCCCGCTGGGCGAGCACCCGCGCCTCGTCCAGGCGGTTCGACGCGATGGAAAGCTCCACCGCGGCGCGGTCCGCCGGGGCGAGCGCGAGCGCCGTCTGGACCGCTTCGCTCGCGAGCTTCACCTGGTAGAGCGGCTCGTTCGGTAACGAGCCTGCGCTGGCCGGGCCCGCGAGCCCCGCGCTCAGGCTTCCGACCAGCATCACGGCCGCCGCCCAGCGGACCGCCGAAGGGACAGCAGGTGCCGCGGCCCGCGGCATCGGCCGCGGCAACGACCTCGTGACGCGCGCGGCGCGATCCCCTCGTGTCTGAAGCTGGAGCGTCGCGCGGCGCAGGTGACCCCGGACCGTGGCGGGATCGACGGCGAGCGACCGCGCGATCTGATCATCTGACCGACCGCGCGCCACGAGCGTCATGACCTGGCGCTGACGGGGTGTCAGCACTGCGAACGCCCCGGCTGCCTCGCCGTTATCTCGCAGCCACGCGGCCAGTACGTCCCGCTCGAAGCCGAGGTGGCCCGCGAGCGCTCGGCGCAGGGATCGCTGCAGGGCGACCGGCGGCTGCGCGCCGTCCACATACCCGATGACCCCACGCGACAGCGCCTGCACCGCCTCGTTGCCGTCGTACCTGTTCGCGACGACGATGGTGTTCCAGCGCTCCCGAGCCCAGCGCACCGTTCTCCAGTCGAGCGGTCCGTACGAGGCGATGACCACGAGGTCGACCGCGTTGCCGATCTCGTGGGGAGCGGCGAGGAGCCGCGCAGGGTCGGCCACGGTCAGGACGAGCGCACCGGTGCCGGCGCCGGCCACGACGTCTATGACGGCGCCGACCGGATCGACGACCGCGATGCAGCGCTGGACGGCGCTCACGCCCCTCTCATCGGTGCGCTGGGCATCGATCCGCGGGGCGCTCGCGCGCGATGGTCATGCCGAATCTCGGATCTCCCTGGCGTGTGCCGCTCGCTCGGCCGCGAGGCGTGGCCGTTACCGAGCGACCGACCTCGCTCGGCATGTTCGCACTTTTGGTGCCCTGATGGCGGTGCACATCCGCCGAGACGAGCGCTCGCGCCACCCCAACCCATCCTACCGGGAAGAACCCGACGCAGAGAGGCACTCGGAAGCGGTCGGTGTCTCGCGCGACAAGCACTCGGGCGGGACCGACGCCCCTACAGCGTGAACTCTCCTGGGGGGATGCTGTCGCGCCCGCCGAGGTACGGCCGGACGGCGGCCGGTATCTCGAGCGAACCGTCCTGCCGCTGGTAGTTCTCGAGGATCGCGATCATGAGGCGCGGCAGCGCGACTCCCGACGCATTGAGGATGTGGACGTACTCTGCCTTGCCCCCGGGCTCGCGGCGAAAGCGAATGTTCGCCCGTTCCGACTGGAAGTCGCCGCAGTCGCTCGCGGACGACACCTCGAGCCATTCGCCCATTGCGGGACCCCATGCGTCGATATCGAAGCCGCGCATCGCCGTGAAGCCGAGATCGCCCGTGCACCGTTCGGTGACCCGAAGCGGAAGCTCCAGCCGCTCGAGGACCTCGACCGCCCGCGCGGTGAGGAACTCGAGCTCCTTCGGCGAGTCCTCGGGCTTGCAGAACACGACCATCTCGACCTTGTCGAACGCGTGCCCGCGTTTTATGCCTCGCACGTCGCGGCCCGCGCTCATGTGCTCCCGCCTGAAGCACGAGGTGAACGCGACGTACCGGGCGGGAAGGCGCTCGAGCGGGATCACCTCCCCGCGATGCAGCGACACCAGCTGCGGTTCGGCGGTGGGGATGAGCCAAACGTCGTCGTCCTCGTCGCGGTACAGGTTCTCGTCGAAATGCGGTAGGTGCCCGCTGGCGACGAGCGTCTCGCGCCTGGTGACGAACGGCGGGTAGATCTCGATGAAGCCGTGGGGAAGCTTCAGGTCGATCATCCATGCGATGAGCGCGCGCTGCAGCGCGGCGCCCGCGCCGCGGAGCACGTAGAAACGCGAACCCGAGAGCCGCGTGCCTCTCGGGATATCGAGGATGCCGAGCGACTCCCCGACCTCCCAGTGCGGCCGGACCGCCTCAACCGGTCGCCGCGGCTCGTCCTGGCGAAGGACGCGGTTCGCGTGCTCGTCATCCCCGACGGGCACCGCCGGGTCGATCCGGTTGGGTATCCAGAGGGCGTGGCCCTGGAGCTCCGCGTCCGCGGCATCGAGCTCCGCCTCTATCGCGCGCACGCGGTCGCCGACCTCGCGCATGCGCGCCTTCACAGCCTCCGACGGCGCCCCGCCGCGGCTGACGCGGTTCCGCTCCGCACGGAGCGATTCAGTCTCGCTCTTGAGGCGGCGTACCGTCTCGTCGAGCTCGATGATGCGGTCGAGGGGCGCCTCGAAGCGGCGCGCCGCGAGGGTCGCGCGCACGCCGCCCGGGTCCGTGCGGATCCACTCGATGGGTCTCATTGGCGCTCCATTATCGGTGCGGCGGTAGTGTCCGGCACGTGACGCCCGCGAGCGACGACGTCGTGCTGGTCGCGTTCGAGGGACCCGACCGCTATTCCTTCGTCGGCGGCCTCGCGACGCGCATGAACGACCTCGGGGAGGCGCTCGTCGGCCGCGGATACCGGGTGCGCCACCTCTTCGTCGGAGACCCGGCCGCCCCCGCGACCGAGGCGAGACGCGGCGGGCGGCTGCTGCTCGAACGCTGGTGCCAGTGGATCAGCCGCCACCATCCGCGCGACGTCTACGACGGCGAGACGGGCAAGTGGCGGGACTTCACCAGGACCGTGCCGCGGCACCTGGTCGACGACGTGATCGTCCCGGCGGCCGCGGCGGGCCGCCGCACCGTCGTGCTGTTCGAGGACTGGCAGACCGCGGACGCCGCGATCGCGACCGCCGCGCTGCTGCGCGCCCGCGGCCTTTCGCGGGCCGCGCTTCTGTGGAACGCCAACAACACCTACGGCCTTGGTGGTATCGACCTCGATCTCTTGGCCCGCGCCACGACGGTCACGACAGTGTCGCGATTCATGCGAGCCGAGCTCGCCCGGCTCGGCCTCGACGCCGAGGTCCTTCCGAACGGCATCGCCGAACGCCAGCTTGCCGCCGTCCCGGGAGGCGACGTGACGACGCTGCGGAAAGCGTTCGGTGCGCGCCCGACGCTGCTGAAGATCGCCCGCTTCGACGCGGACAAGCGCTGGCTCTGGGCGATCGACGCCGTGGCGGGGCTGCGCGATGCCGAGCTGAGGCCGCGTCTGCTGATGCGCGGAAGCCGCAGCGACTACGGCGCCGTGGTCGGCGAGCGCATCCGGGCGCGCGGCCTGCGCGTCGAACGCGTCGTGCTCCCTCCCGATGCGTCGGTCAGAGACGCCGCCAGCATCCTCGCTGACGCGGACGCCGAGGTCGTCTTCCTCGACTTCTTCGTTCCCGAGCGGCTGCTCCGCACGCTCTACGCCGCGTGCGACGGGGTGCTCGCGAACTCGGAGCGGGAGCCGTTCGGCCTCGTGGGCCTCGAGGTCATGTCGTGCGGAGGGATAGCGTTCGTCGGCCGCACCGGCGAGGACTACGCGATCCCCTACGGGAACGCGGTCGTGGTGCAGAGCGACGACCCCGCGGAGCTCGCGGCGCACCTGGGACGGCTCGCCGAGCGGCCGGACCTGCTGCAAGCCATTCGCTCCGAGGGCCCCGCGACCGCGCGGCGCTTCGCGTGGCCGCGCATCCTCGAGGTGCTCGAGGCGTCCTGGGACGCCGCGCTCGCGCGTGGCCGGTGAGCGAGGATCAATCCCGCGCGAGGAACTGGTACATCGCCGCGCGCCGGATCGAGATAGGCATCTGCGGACGGCGCGAGAGCCGTTCGCGCGTTCGAGGCGAGTAGCCGGCCATGCGGCCGGAGTCGCGGATGTACGCATCGAGGGCGGCCAATCCGCTGAAGCGATAGCCGTACCACGCGTGTCCCGCGCGGATGCGCCGGAAAAGCCCTTCGCCGATCACCGTTTCGACCGCGGCATCCGCCGCAGCATCGTCGGCCAGGGAGTCCGGCGCGTACAGCACGTGGCCGACGACGCGGCGTTGGCGAAGGACGCGAGGACTCCGTGAGCCGTCAGGCCGCAGGTCGACGAGCGTCCCGCCGGCGCGGAGGAAAGTGTGCGCCTGGTGGAGGGCATCGACCATGCCCGATCGTCGGATGCATCAGAGCGACCAGGAGAACACCGCCACGTCGAAACGGCGGCGCCCGAGCCCGAGGGCCTGGGCCGGCCTGGTCAGGAAGGTGACGTTGCGCAGCCCGGCGGTCCGCGCGGCGAACCGGGCCGCATCGATCGCCGGCGCGTCCGGATCCACCGCGACCACGCGACGCGCGAGCGACGCCAGACCGAGCGTGAGCCTCCCGTCCCCCGAACCGACCTCGAGGACGTCCTTCCCGCGGAGATGGTGCTCGGCACCGATCGCGCGGATCTCGCGCGCGGGGTCGGGGCGGAAGGAGCGGCCGCTGCAGCCCATGCGGCCGCAGACACCGTCGTCCTGTTCGTCCACGCCGCTCATCCCCGCGGGCCCAGAGACATGACGCCGGGCAGCATGTTGCCGCCGTAGGAGCCAACGAGGCGTTCTTCATCGAGGATCGGGCGGCGGATCTCCGGCGGAGGCTCCGTCCCGGCGAACCACCAGACGACCTCGAGGTTCGCGCGGAACAGCGCGTCGAAGACAGCGTCCTCGGGGCTCGAGTTGCGGCTCGAATACCACCAGAACCAGTCGCTGCCCTCCGCGACGAGCAGCGCCTGGCGCACCTTCGGCGGCATCTCCGATAGCGCTCCCCATTGCTCCTGCGCGAATTCCCGCGTGCGGGCCAGCGCCGTCCACGCGCGCGCGTGCGCCGGTTCGCCGATCCACACGCCGAAGTTCGCGTCGATCCACGAGCCGGAGTGGAGCGGCGGGATCTCCATCCGCGCGGGGTGCGCCTCGAGGAACTCGCTCACCCGGACCGTCTCGAAGCGTGCGTCCGCCTCGAGCGTCCCGTACAGCGCGCGCAGGAAGTCGTTGCCGTTGTTCGGATACGCCTCCCACGCGTTCTCGCCGTCGAGGATGATCGACGCGATGTAGGCACCGTCATCGTCTGGAAGGCGCTCGCGAGCGCGCGCGAGCTTTCCCACCAGATCCGAGACCGCGTCGGCCGGCGGCATCGATCCGTAGAGGAAGCCGATGCGGTCCGACAGGTCGCGATCGCGGAAGATCGCCGTCGTGCCGTTCGACAGCCTGTAGGCGCGGTAGAGCAGCTCCGGCTGCGACAGGGCGCCCGCGTCATCGCGCTGGATCGTGAGGTCGGCCGACCTCGCGAGGACGCTCTCGTCCGAGGCGAACCACACCGCACCCGCGGCAGCGAAGAGGTCGGCGGCCTCGGGCGAGACCGCACCCTCCGACGGCCACAGCCCCCTCGGCTTCCCGCCGAAGACGCGGGCGTGGGACGAGAACGCATCGGTAAGCTGGCGCGCCGCGTCCTCCGGATAGGCGAAGCGCACGTCGGGCAGGATCGCGTCCGGCGCTGAGCGCCGCGTGACGTCGGTGTCGATGAGCAGCGGGACGATGGGGTGGTAGTACGGCGTCGTCAGGATCTCGATCCGCCCGTCGCGCTCGAGCCGGTGGTACAGGTGGGGAACGCCCGATGCCATGAACCGCTGGCGGCCGATGACGTAGCGCACGTCCTCGCGCGTGAAACGGCGGCCACGCAGACGCAGCGCCGAAAGCCGCTCGTCCCCGGTGATGTCGTCGGGGTCGATCCAGGCGAGGTTGAACCAGAGCGACAGGTCGATGAAGTACTCGTCCGAAAGCAGCTCCGGGCGGTCGAGCGTCGACATCGCGAGCGAAAGGAGCCTGCGGTACTCCTCGTAATGCGCGATGACATTGCCGTGATGGATCGAAAAGAACCGCCGCAGCATGTGCGCTCGCTCTTCGAGGGTCGGCGCACCTTCGACGGTGCGCATGGTGAGCCGCGAATCCTCGTCGTCGGAGCCGCGCGCGTAGTCCTCGAGCTGCTCGCGCAGCGACGGGACCATCGTGAAGTTGATCTTGACGCCAGGGAACTCGAGCAGCAGGCGCGCCATGTGGAGATAGTCCTTCGACGCGTGCAGGCGCACCCAGGGCAGCGCGAACTCGCTCGTCTGCGGGTGTTTGTAGTACGGCTGGTGCATGTGCCAGATGATCGCGACGGCGAGCCTACCGTTCACCGCCCGGCGGCCTCGCGCAGCCGGGCGGCGGCGAAGGCGGGGTCGAGCGCCACCAGGAACCACGCCGCGCGCGGACCGCTTGCGCGGCCGAGGAAGGCGCGGTAGATCGCGCCAAAGGCGTCCTTGGACACCTTTCCGTCGGCCGTGACGAGGCCACTCTGTTTGGCCAGCTCGTAGAGCCGCGCCTGCATCGCGTCGGGGTCGCGCGTGCGCGGCACCTCGTCCGCGACGCTCGCGAGGAACGATCGCTGCGCGTCCTTGAGTCCGAGGGCGGCGTCGGGAAGCGACGCGGCGACGGCGAAGCGCGCCTCGTCCGGCGCCCATCGTTCGAGCCAGGCGTTGGCGAGCGCGATGCGGCGCGCGAGGTCACGCAATTCGGCGTCGTTCAGCGGCGACCCCTTGCGGTCCTCCGCCTCGCGCCCGGGGTCGATGCGCGAAAGCTGCACCCAGTCCGCGACGACGCTGAAGCGGACGCGGAACGGCACCGGAGCGGGGTCGGCGGAGAGCTGCGAGAGCGCCCAGATGCGGCCCAGGCCGCTCCGCGTGTCGGCGAGGTACGCGTCGGCGCACCGGTCGTATTCGTCCATGAGCCGCGGGAGGCTGTTGCCCCCGGGGTCGAAGTCGATCGCGGTCTGCGGCCGCGTCCGCAGCATGAGGAACCGGATGACCTCGCCCGGATACACCCGCGCGAGGTCGTACGCCGCGGCCCCGACTCCCTTCGAGGTCGACATCTTCCGGCCGCCGAGGTTGAGGAATTCGTGGAAGAGACCTGCCGGCGGCTCCTTCTCCCACACCGCGCGGAAGAGGGCGTTCGAGCGGTCGCGGGAGCCACCCGCGGTCATGAGGTCCTTGCCCGCCTCCTCGTAGGTGACGGCGAAGACGTCCCACTGCGCGCACCACTCGAGGTTCCAGGGCAGCTTGGCGCGACCGCCGAAGGGGGATACGCGCCCTCTGTGGCCGCAGCCCTCGGCCCACTGCGCGAGCTCGTCGTCGCGCCCGAACGTGGAACGGGTGAGAAGGCATTCGTACGCGACGGTCGCGCCATCGTAGTCGCGCGCGAACGTCGTACCGATGCGGCCGCAATTCTCGCAGATCAGCTGAACGGGAAGCCAGTCGTCGGGACGCACGACGTGCGCGACGCTCCGATAGACATCGCGGACGATGTGCGCTCGACGCAGCACGAGGTCGATCTCGGGATCGAGGCGGCCATCGCGATAAAGGTCGCGCATCCGGTAGACCTCGGGACGGATCCCGAGGTCGGCGAACGTCGAAAGAAAGCGGTCCGCGTGGTACGCCGCGTAGTCGGTCGCGCTGCCGTCCGGAGACGGGATCGCCGACAGCGGCCGGCCCATGTTGGCGGACATCGCCTCGTTCGCGCGGAGCGATTGCGAGTCCATCGGGTCCATGTCGTCGATGCCGTAGACGAAGCGCGCCTCGAGCCCGCTCTCGCGGAAGGTCCGGTACAGGGCGTCGCTGATGACCGGACCGCGGAGGCCGGAGATCGGCACCGTCCCGGACGGCGTCTTCGAGTCGTGCACCACGTGGGGCCGATCCCGCGGGAGCGACCGCGCGACCGCGTCGGCCCAGAAGAGATCGCGGTCCGGCGGGACCGAGGTCAACTTACGGCGAGGATCTTCAGCTCCACGCTGCCCGCGGGCACCGACAGCTGGACGGTCTCACCGGCGCGATGGCCGAGCAGGGCCTTCCCCACCGGCGATTCGTTGCTGATCCGGCCCTCGGCGGGCGCCGCCTCGGCGGAGCCCACGATCACGTACTCCTCCTGCTCGCCCAGCGACTCGATCATGACGTGGCTGCCGATCTCGACCATCTCGTGGTGGCCGTTCTGGTCGATGACCACGGCGTTCTTGACCATCTGCTCGAGTGTCAGGACGCGGCCCTCGAGGAAGGCCTGGTCGTTCTTCGCCTGCTCGAGCTCGGAGTTCTCCGAGTAGTCGCCGAACTGCATGGCGGCATGTATCCGCTCCGCCACCTCCGCGCGGCCGGCGGTGCGCAGGCGATCGAGCTCTGCCTCGAGCTTCTTCAGTCCATCCGCCGAAACGTAGACAGGCTTGTCGGAATACATCGAGTGCCTCCGGCGCCAAAGTGGCGATCGTCCGGCCACCGCTGGACGAAAAAAGCACTGAGGGCGCACCGCCCCCAGCACTTCGTCGAGATACCTGTCGCGCGATTGTATACCCCTTGGGGCAATCCGGCGGCCGTGCGGTCGCGTGTCTGCCGCTCAACGCCCACCGCGGCCGGGATGCCGGTGGAGGCGAACACGCCACCCGTTCGCCATCCTCGTTTCCGAGGTCGATGCCGCGGCAGACCCAGGCCGCCTGCGGCACGCCGGCGTGCGCGCGCTTCCTCGAGCGGCTGTAGGTCGAGGCTGGTCGAGGTCGCCGGCGCCCGGGCGCGCCTACCGCTTGACGCCGACCCCCAGCCCGTCACCGACGGGCAGGATCGTCGCGTCCAGCGCGGGGTGGCGCACGAACGCCGCGTTGAAATCGCGGATCGCCGCGGTGTCCCGGCCGCGGTCGTCGGGCCGCGCGCCTGAAGCGCGACCGCCCCACAGCAGGTTGTCGACGACGACGGTGCCTCCGGGACGGAGCAGCGGCAGGACCCCTGCGAGGTACGCCGCGTACTCGTGCTTCAAGGCGTCGATGAAGGCGAGGTCGAACGGGCCCGCCAGGCCCGGCAGGAGCGCGAGCGCCTCGCCGCTGCGGACCTCGATCCGCCCGGCGACGCCGGCGGCTTCCCAGGACCGGCGCGCGCGGTCGGTCCGCGTGCGGTCGGGGTCGATCGTCACGATGCGCCCGTCCTCGGGAAGCGCGCTCGCCATCCACAGCGCCGAGTAGCCGATCGCCGTCCCGATCTCGACGATGCGCCGCGCGCCGGTGGCGCGAACGAGGATCGCCAGAGCGCGGCCGACCGCCGTACCGACTATGGGGATGTTCTCGGCCGCGCCCGCCGCGTCCATCTCGGCCAAGACACCGGCCAGCGGCTCATTCAGCGACTCGAGGTACTCGAGATCCCGCGAGGTGACCGCGTCCATGCTGTTGCGCACTACGGCAGCTCCACCGGCGGCCCCGCGACCGCGAGCGCGTAGCGTTCGAGCGGCAGCAGCTCTCGCGCCATCTCGACGACCTGCTCCTTCGTCACGGCGCGGATCTGTTCCGGATAGCGCTCCAGGTGGTCGTCGCCGAGCCCGAACAGCTCCTGCTCGAGGATCTGCTGGGCGACCCCCGCCGGGCTTTCGCGCGCGACGCCGAGCTCGCCGACGAGCTTGTCCCTGGCGAGGTCGAGATCCTCGTCGTCGATCCGTCCGTCGTGCATCGCACGGAGCTCGGCGAAGACCGTTTCGATCGCGCGCTGCACGTTGTCCGGGTTCACCCCCATGCGCAGCACCCACGGCGATTGCCCCCTCGTCGTGCCGATCCCGCTGTACACGTAGTAGGCGAGGCCGAGCTCGTCGCGGACGACGCGGCCGGCCCGGCTCGCGAAGGGATCGGCGGCGAACACCATGTTCGTGACGCGCGCCTGCACGAAGCGCGGGTCGCTCCGCGGGATGCC
>JBBPYG010000015.1:0-4560 GCA_038200085.1 Candidatus Limnocylindria bacterium
TCATCGTGACCATGACTGGCTCGCCGACCACCGTCGGCGCGGCGGCGGGCACGGTCGCTGGCCTCCAGCTCCCGGCAACTGTCGTGGACAGCGCCGGGATCACTGACATCGCGGGCAACCCGTGGAACATCCCGGGCAGCCCGGACAAGATCCTGAACTAGGGTCCGAGTCCCACCGCGTAGCGATCTCGAGAGGGGCGGCCGAAAGGCCGCCCCTCTCACTTGCAGCGGGCCGTCGCGCCCACAACAGGATGTCGTGCGGCCGGGCACGCCCGAACTGCCCATACTCCCCGGGTCATCGAGGTCCTTCCGCCACGACCCTCCCGTGGATCTGCTCCGTCAGGGCCTCGATCTTCGTGGCGAGCTCGGCGACCTGCTTAGTGATGTCGGTGTTCTGCTCGAGCATCTCCAGCTGCATCCGCGAGAGCTCTTCGCGGTGCCGGGCATCCGCATCGGTCGTGAACTTGTCGCGATCGGCCTGCCGGGTCTGCGCCAGGAGGATGAGCGGCGCGGCGTAGGCCGCCTGGAGGCTGAACGCGAGGTTCAGGAGGATGAAGGGATACGGGTCGTATGTCGCGATCCGTGCGGCGTTCACCGCTATCCACACCGCGACGATGGCCGTCTGCCCGAGAAGGAACGTCGGCGTTCCGAAAAAGCGCGCGAATGCTTCGGCCCTCCGACCGAATGCGTCCGCCCCGAATGGGGTCGCGAGCCGCTGATGC
Organism: Candidatus Limnocylindria bacterium; assembly: GCA_038200085.1. Taxonomy (GTDB): domain Bacteria; phylum Chloroflexota; class Limnocylindria; order P2-11E; family P2-11E; genus JALYKU01. The sequence goes on from JBBPYG010000015.1 coordinate 722, forward strand.
TCCACGTGAAAGCGCATATGGGACACGAGCCGCCCCTCCCTTTTGGCGGCTAGTCTGCATCGCGTGTGGCGCGCTGCGCACATCGTCGCGGCGGCGATGGTCTCCGTCGCCATCTGGCGCGCGCTCCACCAGCAGTGGGTCACGGACAACGCGTCCGATGCGCTCGTGGCGGGCGCTATCGCCGTCGCCCTACCCCTCGCGAGCGCCGCCGCGAGCGTCCTCGCGGTCGCCGCGGGATGGACCAGCCGCAGACCGGCGCGGCTCTTCGCGCACGACGCGATCTCGTTCGCCGCGTTCCTCGTCTGCGTGCTCGTGCTCTCGCTCGGCCCGCTGCCGCGCGACGTGGCGGGCATCGTCTTCATCCTCGCCGTCGCGGTAAGGTTCGCGCCGCCCGCGCTGGCTGTCGCCGCCGGTGACGCTCCGGGCTGGCTCGTTGCCGCGGCGTCGTTCGGCGTGTACGCGTCGGTCGGCGCGTGGCTCCAGGTGTCCGCTCTCCTCCACGGGGACCAGGCGCACTACGTCATGGCGGCGGATCTCCTCGGCCGTGGCAGCATCGACGCGGGCCGCGCGTACGGCGACGCGACGCTCTTCCGCACCCTCGCGGGCACCGACATCTCGGCCGCGGATCTCGCCACCCACGTGATCCGCGCCCCCGCGGGCCTGCGGCTCGTGCAGGGCTACGCGCTCCCGGCGCTCCTCGTACCCGGGTGGGTGCTCCTCGGAAGGATCGGCGAGCACCTAACAGTCGCGCTCATCGCGGCGCTCGCGAGCTGGCAGGTGTACGAGCTCCTGCGAGACACCGTCTCGCGACCACGTCTGCGCGGTGCCGTGTGGGCCGGGGCGGCGTTCCTCCCGCCCTTCCTCGCGATGGCGACGCACGTTTACCCCAACTGCCTCGGAGCGCTCGTGATCGCCGCGGCGTACCGGCTCGCGTTCACCGCCGCCCGCCCGCGCTACATCCTTGCCGGGCTCGCACTCGGCTCGACGCTTCTGCTGACTCCCCGCGATGGCCTCGTGCTTCTCGTGCTCGCGCCGTTCGTGCTCCTGTACCGGCGCGCCGGCTTCGGGCGCTTCGCGATCGGCGTCGCCGCGATGTTGATCGTCGCGATCGCCGCCGACGCCATCCTCTACGGGATGCCGGCGCCGTACGCGGGCTACCTGTTCGGCACCACGGCGGCCGAGGCTCTGGATAAGGAGCCTTCGCTGAGCCCCCGCTTCTGGTACGGCCTGCCCGCGGTCCTCTTCGATCGCACCTTCGGTCTTGCCGGCACGGCGCCGTGGCTCTTCCTCGCCGCGCTCGGCCTCGTCCCGGCGCTGCGGTCGGCCCACCGTCAGCTCCTCCCCGCCGCAGCGGCGATCGGCGCGACCCTCGCCGCGCTGTCGCTCTTTCGCTACTGGGAGGGCGGGTACGCGCCGCCGGCACGCTACTTCGTGGAGGTCGTCCCGCTCGCCGCGCCGTTCGTCGCGCTCGGGCTCCCCGCCGCCGGTGCGTGGTCGGTCCGTCTCTTCGCGGGGGCGGCCGTCGCGATGAGCGCGCTCGCCGGGATCGTCATCTCCGCCGTCCCCACGCGGGCGCTCAATACCGCGGTGGACGGCCGCATCCAGGACGTGTACGACGCGATCCTTCTCGCGAATCCGCTCGGGTGGCTTCCCAATTTCCAGCCGCTCGCTGCCGACTGGTACGTCGGCGCATACGCACGCGCCCTTGTGGCCATCGCGGCGGTGCTCGCGCTGGTATGGATCGGCCGGCGCAAGACGGTGCATTCGTGATCCGTCCCGGCGTTCCCTCCACTGGTATGGATCGGCCGGCGCCGGACAGCGCGGTCGTGACCCGTCGCGGCGGTCCTCGCCCTGGTATGGATCGCCCGGAGCCGAGAGGTCCGGATGTCAGCCGTCGGGACGTCGCGGTCTTCGCCGGCGCGAATGCGGTGCTGATCGCGCTCGCCTTCCTCGCGGGGCGCGAACAGTTCACCATCGCGCCCGAGAACTCGGAGCTTCCCCGCGCGCTTGTCGGAAAGTGGGTGCCCTACGCGCTCGCGCTGGCGACGGCCGGATCGATCGCGATCGCCATTGCCGCGCCTGGTACCGGGCGCGCCTTTCTCGTGCGCCACTTCGCGCTCTACGCCGCGTCGCCTCTGCTGCTGTTCATGGTGCGGTACGACCCGGCGGTACTGAACTCGCAGCTCGGCGCCGTGTACCTGCTGATCCCGGTCGCGTTCGCCGCGCACGCCCTCGAGGGGACCTGGAGGGGCCTCCGCCGGCTCGGCGATCGCCGCGTCGCGACATTGCTCGGGATCACCGTGCTGCTCGCGAGCCTGATGGTGCTGCCGTACGACCGCTCCGTGTACCCGACCGCGTCCGACGAGCCGCACTACCTGCTCATCACGCAGAGCCTGCTCTACGACCACGACGTCGACCTGCGCAACGACTACGACGGCGACCGGTACCGCGTCTTCTACCCGGCGCGCCTTCCGGACGTCCACGGCATCGGGGTCGGTGCGGCGATCTATCCGATCCGCGACCTCGGCCTACCACTGCTCTCGACGCTGCCCTTCGCGCTCGGCGGGCGGTCCGGCGTCATGGCGTTGCTCTGCCTCACCGGGGCACTGCTCGGGGCGCAGCTGTATCTGCTGCTGCGCGATCTGCGCTTCGGCCCGCGCGACGCGTTCCTCGCGACCGCGGCGACCGCGCTCGTGCACCCGATCCTCACGTACACGACGCAGGTGTACCCCGACTTGCCGGCGGCACTCGCGTTCGTCTCGGCGGTGCGGCTCCTTGGTCGCGGCGCGCAGATGCGCGCGCGGCATCTCGCCGGAGCGAGCGCGCTGGTCGGCGTGCTGCCCTGGCTGACCACGCGGGGATGGCTCATCGCGGTAGGCGTCGGCGCCGTCGTCGCGTACTGGTCGCTCCGCCCGCTCTTCGGCGCCATCACCAGACGCACTGGCCGCTCGGCGCGGCCTCAGGCCGAGCCCACGGGCCGCCGCTCGTCCCGAGCACGGCTCGGACGCATCCCCGCCGCCGCGCTGCGGATCGCGGCGGGTGGCCTTCCCTTCGCCGCCATCGTGGGCCTGCTCGCGTACGTCAACGGCCGGATGTTCGGCCTGTATCTGCCCGCGGCCGGCTACTACCTGATCAGCGACCAGCAGCAGGTGCTCGCGTACTCCCCGCTCGTCGGAGGACTCGGCCTGTTCTTCGACCGCGTCTTCGGGCTCGTGGGTCGCGCGCCGATCTACCTCCTCGCGTTCCTCGGCATCGCGGCGCTCGTGCGCCGCGTCCGGTCGGGGCTCATGCCGATCCTGGCGCCGCTGTTCCTCGGCTGGCTCGCGTACTTCATCTACATCGCCGACATCGCGTACTGGTTCGCCGACGGTTCGCCGCCCTCCCGCTACCTGCTCGCGTCGATGCCCTTCCTCGTCGCCGGGGTCGCGGGAGGCTTCGAGGCGGCGCGCGGGTCGGGGCGCTGGCGCCCGGCGCTCGAGGCCGTGGCGTGGGCGCTCGCGGGGTGGTCGGTGTTCGTGACGTACCTGTACGCGGTGCTGCCCGAGACCCGTTACGACCTCGCCGCGAGCATCCGCGCCACGGCTTCCCCCGGCGAGCTCTGGGTCTTCGTCGGCAGGCTGCTGCGGCCGGCGCCCGGGTCCCTCCTCCCGTCGCTGGTGCGCGTCGATGGCCTGTCTATCGCGCTCTCCGCCGCGTGGGTGGCGCTCGCCGCCGGACTCGGCGTCCTCGGATGGATCGCGCGCCGGCCGCAGGCACTTCACGACCGCGATCGTTCGGGAGCGATGCGCGCGCCCGCTGACCCGCGTGTCGCGCGGCGGTGAGGGTGGCAGGCGCGGGCA
>JBBPYG010000016.1:0-31193 GCA_038200085.1 Candidatus Limnocylindria bacterium
CCTGGGCCGCGCCGAGGAGCCTCAGGCCAGCGAGGACGCCGCCCGCCGGGCGCGCTACGCGTTCCTTCGGCACGCGGCCGCTCTGGTCGGCGCGACCGCCGTCGCGACCGGACACACGCGGGACGACCAGGCCGAGACGGTGCTGCTGCATCTGACGCGGGGAAGCGGCATCGACGGGCTCGCCGGAATGCGGCCCTCGAGCGCCGGGATCGTCAGGCCGCTGCTGTGCATCGGCCGCGCCGAGACGCTAGAGGTCTGCGCGGCCGCGGGTATCACGCCGCGCGAGGACCCGTCGAACCGGGCGCTGCGATTCGCGCGCAATCGCGTCCGGCATCGCGTCCTTCCGGAGCTGGCACGGATCAACCCGCAGGTGAGCCCCGCCATCGCGCGGCTGGCCGACTCCGCCGCGGAGGCCGTCGACACGCTGCGCGAGCGCGCGCCGGCGCTGCCGGCCCCGGGAGATGGCGGGACGATCGATCTCGGCGCGCTGCCGGCCGATGCCGGCATGCGGTCGCGGGTGCTCGCCGCGGCGTACGAGGCGCGAACGGGGCGCGCGCTCGGAGCGCGGCAGCGGGCGGCCCTCGACGCGCTGTGCGGCGCCGCCGCCGGCACCGCGACGCTCGACCTGCCGGGCGGGCGCGCCGTACGCGAATACGCCCGGCTCTCGATCGAGGTCCAGCGGCGGCCGGCTGGGCGACGCGCGGCAGAACCCGCCCTGCCACGGCACGCCGCAGGGGACGTCCCGGCGCCGGACGCCGCGATGGACGCGCCGTCGCGGGACGCCGCGAAGGACGCGCCGTCGCCGGACGACGCCTCCCCGCTGAACGCGGGAGCGCCGCTGCGCTGGCACGGCTGGACGTTCCTCCTCGCCAGCGCGGGTGAGGACGCGCGCGATGGCTACACGGTCTCCGCCCCTCTGGACCTCGACAGCGGCTCGACCGCTCCAAGGGAAGGGATTGCCGTCCCGCCGCTGGTCGTGCGCCGCCGCCGCCCCGGCGACCGCTTCGGGCGACGCAAGCTCCAGGACGTGCTCGTCGATGCGAAGATCCCGGCGCGGCGAAGGGACACGCTGCCCCTCGTGGCCACCGGTCCGAGGGTCCTGTGGATCGCCTCGATCGGAGCGGCGCCCGGCACGGGCCGCGGTCGCGGTGGGTGGTACCTCTGGGTGCGCTCTCCTGCCAGTGGGCCGAATAGCCTTTGGCCTTCGTACGTTCCGCCTGTAGCATCGAATCAGCGGGCACGAAGCGCCGACAAGGGGTAGCGCACGAACCTGGATAACCGCATCTTCAAGAACGGCATCCTCACCCTCCTCCTGGTGGTGATGGGCGTGGCGCTGCTGTACGCGTACAAGTCACAGCAGCCGGCCGCGGAGACGATCGCCCTGTCCGACGCACTCCAGCGCGTCAACTCGGGCCAGGTCCGGAAGGTCACGATCGTCGGCGACCAGGCCAACCTCGAGGGCGTGGACGGCAAGAAGCAGCAGACCGCGATCGGCGACAAGGACGAGAGCTTCAAGAAGGCCGTGCTCGACTACAGCGCGGCCAACCCGGGAAAGATGGTCGTGGACGTCCAGAAGGACAGTCAGACGTTCGGGATCATCGGGTCGGTGCTGCTCAGCCTGTTGCCGGTGCTGCTGATCGGCGGCTTCTTCGTCTACATGATGCGGCAGGCCCAGGGGACGAATAACCAGGCGCTGTCCTTCGGAAAGAGCCGCGCGCGCATGTTCATCGGCAACAAGCCCACGGTCACATTCGAGGACGTCGCGGGCGTCGAGGAGGCCAAGCAGGAGCTGACCGAGGTGGTCGAGTTCCTGAAGTACCCGGAGAAATTTTCGAGCCTCGGCGCGCGCATCCCGCGCGGCGTGCTCCTCGTCGGCCCGCCCGGGACCGGCAAGACCATGCTGGCCCGCGCCGTCGCCGGTGAGGCCGGAGTCCCGTTCTTCTCGATATCCGGCTCCGAGTTCGTCGAAATGTTCGTGGGCGTCGGCGCCTCGCGCGTGCGCGATCTGTTCGACCAGGCCAAGCGGAACGCCCCGTGCATCGTCTTCATCGACGAGATCGACGCCGTGGGGCGCCAGCGCGGCGCCGGCCTCGGCGGATCGCACGACGAGCGCGAGCAGACGCTGAACCAGATCCTCGTCGAGATGGACGGCTTCGACACGGGGACCAACGTGATCGTCGTCGCGGCGACGAACCGCCCCGACGTGCTCGACCCGGCGCTACTGCGGCCGGGCCGGTTCGACCGGCAGGTCGTGCTCGACCGCCCGGACATCCGCGGCCGCCGCGCGATCCTCGACGTCCACGTCCGCGGCAAGCCGCTCGACAAGAATGTCGAGCTGATCCGCATCGCGAAGATCTCCCCCGGCTTTTCGGGGGCGGACCTGGCGAACGTCGTGAACGAGGCAGCGATCCTGGCGGCGCGCCGCAACAAGAAGCTCATCGGCATGATCGACTTCGAGGAGGCTCTCGAGAAGGTGTCGCTCGGACCGGAACGGCGCTCCCGCGTGATCTCCGAAAAGGAGAAGGTGATCGTGGCCTACCACGAGGCCGGCCACGCCATGTGCTTCAAGCTGCTGAAGAACACGAACCCCGTGCACAAGATCTCGATCGTGGCCCGCGGCATGGCGATGGGCGTGACGTGGTCCCTCCCGCAGGAGGACCGCTATTTCCGGACGAAGAAGGAGTTCGAGGACGACATCGCCGCGGCGCTCGGCGGATGGACCGCGGAGCAACTGCACCTCGGCGGCGACGTCACGACGGGCGCCTCGAACGACATCGAAAAGGCGTCCGAGATGGCTCGTCAGATGGTCACCAAGTACGGCATGAGCGAGAAGCTCGGTCCGCTCCAGTACGGCAAGAGCGACGACCTCATCTTCCTCGGCCGCCAGATCCAGGAGGAGCGCAACTACTCCGAGGACGTCGCGAAGCTCATCGACCAGGAGGTCCACGACATCGTCGACCGTGCACGGCGGCGCGCCTTCGAGGTGCTGACGAGCAACCGCGACAAGCTCGACACGCTCGTGCAGCGCCTCATCTCCGAGGAGACGATCTCCAGCGAGGAGTTCGACAAGATCTTCGCGGACGGCGAGACGGAGCTCCCGGCGGCCGCCGCGACGGGCGGCACTGGCGACCAGACCCCGCCCGGCGCACCTGCGGGCGGCGAGGAGAAGCGCCGGCCCGGCAAGGGTCCCGCGACCGCGCCGACGCCCGCGTAGCACGGGGCGCCCGAGGCCTCGTGCGGCCACGTGACGATCCGTAACGCGGGGCACTCGGCGTGCTTAATCCTTGGGCAATGAGCCGAAGCATGCCGGTGCCCAGGGCGGTCGCGAAGACCGGAGAGCGGCTCGGCCTGCTCTCCCTGGCGCTCATCACCGCGCTCCTGCTGGTCGCCTTCTTCCTCCTCGAGGCCTCGGACCTTGTCTCCGCCGCGGGCGGCGTCTAGGCCGCACGGCGCCACGGTGCGGCTCTTCCTGGCGGTGGAGGTGCCGGCGGACCACGCGGAGGAGCTCTTCCGAGCCCTGCCGGATGGGCTCCCTGGGCTGCGCCGCTCCCGCCCCGACGCGATGCACGTGACCCTGGCGTTCCTCGGCGCGACACCCGAGGTCCGCCTGGGCGAGGTCGTATCCGCCGCGAGCACCGCCGCGGCTGCCACGTGTGCGTTCTCCTTCACCATCGACCGCCTCGGACGCTTTCCCCCCGAAGGCGCTCCGCGGACGATCTGGGCGGGGCCGTCCACGGCCCGCGAGCCGCTCGGGCGACTGGCCCTCCGCGTCCGCGCGGAGCTGCGTGGGCGCGGCATCTGGTTCGACGGGAAGCCCTTCCAGCCGCACGTCACGATCGCCCGCGTGGTCGACCGGCAGGCGGCGCCCGAGGCGCGCGCCATCGCCGCGGCCGTGGCCGCGCGCCGCCTGCGGATGGCGCCGGTCCCGGTGCGCGAGGTCGCGGTGATCGAGAGCATCCTCTCGCCCCGCGGCGCCCGCTACGTCCGGCGGTGGAGCGCGCCGCTCGCGACGGGCCGGGGGCGCCGAACATGACCGGGTCCGGTGGCCCCGAGGGCGAGGCCGGCCGGGGTGAGGAACGGCTGCGGCGCATCGAGCGGTCCATCGAGGAACGCCTGCGGCGGATGAGCGAGGACGGCGAGCTCGCGCAGCTGCCCGGCGAGGGACGTCCGCTGCCGCTCGAAGGGCTGGAGGGGCCTCGCTGGGCGGCGTTCCACCTGATGAAGAACAACCGTCTGTTGCCGCAGTGGGCGGAGATGCGCAAGGAGATCGATGCCGAGTCCGCGCGCCTCGGCGCCGCCGTCCGGCGCCACACGAAGTGGGCGGACCGGCGCGCTGCGGAGCTGCGCGAGCTGCCGGCGGAGCGCATCCTCGAGGGAGCACGCCTGACGCGCGAGGTGGATGACCGCTTTCGCACGCGACTGGAGGGTGAATTGCGCGAGCTGAACGCGCGCATCCACCTCTACAACGCGGAGGTCCCTGTGGATTCACTCCGGCTCGCACCCGCCGCGCTGGATCGAATGCTCCCGCCCCGACGCCCGCCGAGCCTCTGAACGCGCCGTCGTCGCGATTTCGGCCACCGGTCGCGAGTCCGAGGCCGGACAATCCGGGATGAGGCCAGTGGAGATCCGACCCGCGATGACCCTCGTCCGTGTTTCGAGCTCGTCAACAACAGGGGAGCGGGGACGTTCGACACCCAACCTGAGGCTTTCCGCCGGATGTGGCTCGACAACTCGATCGTCGATCGGCCCGCACCTCCACCACCGGAGTCACTCCCGTGCGAGCGGCTCCGCGCCATCACGACGCCAACGCTCGCGGTGAGCGCCGAGTACGGCATGGCCTGCTCGCGATCGATCGTCGACAGGCTCGCCAGGTGCATCCCCGGCAGCACTGGTCGACAGCGGGGTGCGGTTCATAGCGCCGGTCATAGGCGGCGCGAACTGACGGCGCCCAGGCATCGGGCCACAACTCCGAGAGCGGCGGCGATGGTGACCTCGCGGCGTTGGCGAGCCGCGACTGCGCGGCGGGATCCACTGACGCAGGTCATCGCCGCGCGTGCCGCCGGCACCGGCGACGAGCCACCCGGGATTACGCGCAAGGCAGGACCCGGTCCGCCGCGCCCGCGACTCGGCCCCGCGGACTCGAGCCTCAAGCGGCCCAGGGCGTGCGCTGCGACGGCGGCCGGACGGGGCTGCGCCTGCGGTAGTTGGCGTAGGCGTACCGGTCGCACGCGACCTCGGCCGATGTCCCCCAGCCGTGCGTGAGGTAGAGCCACCAGTGACAGAACTCGTGCAGGTAAAGGAAGCGGATCACCTCGCGGCGCGTGCGGAATGAGACCAGCGGCATGCCGTCGCTGCCGAGATCGACGAGCTCGCGGAAGGGCACGAAGGGCTCGGGGACCTGGATCACGATCTCCGGCTCGTCCCAGAAGGTGAACGCCTGGAGGTGCGGCCGCGTCCGGTACCGCAGCGGTTTCACGGTCACGCGGTATCCCGTTGCCGCCGGCAGCCCCCGCAGGACCTCCCGCAGCCGCCCCGGCGGGTGCGACGGCAGGTACGAGCGCAGCGCCATGGGGCCCGGAGGGCGGCCGCGTGCGGCGTTGAAGGAGCGGAGGGCCATGGGTCCAATTCTGACGTACCCCGTGATCCGCGTCGGTCGGCCTCTCGGTCGGCGTTCCCCGGCCGTTCGCGCTCCCCGCGGCCGGTTCGGGTAGCATGGCGGGAACGTCGTTCGAGCGGGAGCGAGTAGGCCGCGCGAGCCGCGAAGCGAACCCGGGGTGGTGGGAGCCGGGGCGGCGAAGGCGGCGCGAATGGGTCCCCGCGAGACGCGGTCCCGAACGGCTCCGCCAGTAGGGACCGCCGGAGGCCCGCCGTTACCAGGGTGCTCACCGCGGCGAGCAGCGCCCGGTGAATAGAGGGTCGCCCAGCGATGGGCGGCCGACTTCGGGTGGCACCACGAGCCCTCGTCCCGAGCCTGGGGCGAGGGTGTTTTTGTGTCCGCGGCGCGGGCGCAGGGAAGTGAGGACGGTGCCATGACGACCCTCGGGCTGCGGCGGCCGGCGGTGCTGGCGCCCGTCGTCCGCGAGCGGCTCGCCGACCTCGAGACGCCCGTCTCCGCCTTCGCAAAGCTGCGCCGGCTCGGCGGAGCATTCCTGCTCGAGAGCGCCGAGGGCGGCGAGCGCATGGGGCGGTACTCCTTCATCGGCGTCGCGCCACGCGCGACCGTCGTGTGCCGTGACGGCGTGGCGACGGTCACCGAGTCCGGCGAGGAGCGCGAGGTCGCGTACGCGGATCCGCTGTCGCTGCTGCGCGAGGTGATGTCCGGCTACGAGAGGGTCGCTGCCCGCGAGCTACCGCGATTCTCGGGAGGAGCGGTCGGGTATGTGTCGTACGAGGCGGCACGGCGCTTCGAGCGCCTGCCGGCCGCGCCGAACGACCCGCAGGGGCTACCCGAGGCGCACTTCGCGATCCACGACACGGTCGTCGTCTTCGACCACCTGCGTCACACGCTGAGCGTTCTCGCGCACGACGAGGCGGGCGCGCCGGGACGGGCCGCGGGCACGATCGCCCGCCTCTTCGCCGCGCTCGACGCGCCGCTCGTGCTCGCGCCGCCGGAGCCCTCCACTGCCACGAGGCAGGTCCGCGCGAACGGCACTCCGGACGACTACCGGCGCATGGTCGCCAGCGCCCGCGAGCTCATCCTCGGCGGCGACTGCATCCAGATCGTCGTCGCTCAGCGGTTCGACGTCCGGCCGTCGCCAGACGCTCTCGACCTGTACCGCGCGCTGCGGCACGTGAACCCGTCGCCGTACATGTTCTGCCTCGAGGCGGGCGGCGCGACGCTCGTGGGCGCCTCGCCCGAGCCGTTCGTCCGCGTCGAGGGCGGCCGCGTCGTCATGCATCCGATCGCCGGCACGCGCCCGCGCGGCCGCGACGAGGCCGAGGACGCGCTCAACGAGGCCGAGCTCCGCGCGTCGGAAAAGGAACGCGCGGAGCACGTGATGCTCGTCGACCTCGCGCGCAACGACCTCGGCCGCGTTTCGCGTCCGGGCACGGTCCGCGTGCGCGAGCTGATGCGGGTCGACCGCTTCTCGCACGTCATGCACCTCACCTCCGTCGTGGACGGGGAGCTCACTCCGGGTCTGGACGCGCTCGATGCGTTCCGCGCCGCGTTCCCCGCCGGCACCGTATCGGGGGCGCCGAAGATCCGCGCGATGCAGCGCATCGCCGAACTCGAGAACGACGTGCGCGGCCCGTACGCGGGCGCGTTGGGATACCTCGGCTTCGACGGCACGATGGATACGTGCATCGCCATCCGCACCGCCGTCGTCTCGGAGGGCGTCTGCCGCATCCAAGCCGGGGCGGGGGTCGTCGCCGACTCCGATCCCGCGGCCGAGGAGGCCGAGACGCGCGCGAAGGCCGGCGCGCTCCTTCGCGCTGTCGAGCTCTCCGATGGGGTGCGCCGGTGAGCGCGAGCGTGCTGCTGATCGACAACTACGACTCGTTCACGTGGAACCTGGCCCAGGCGTTCCAAGCGCTCGGGGCCGACGTGAACGTGGTGCGCGCCGACGATCCCGCGCTCCCGGCGGCGCTGGCCGCACGGCCCGATCGCCTGGTGATCTCGCCCGGCCCGGGCCGTCCCGAGGACGCGCGCGACTCGGCGCGGGCGGTGCGCGACGCGCCCATGGCGGGCGTAGCGACACTGGGCGTGTGCCTCGGGCTCCAGTGCGCCGCCGTCGCCTTCGGCGCGCGGGTGATACGCGCGCCCGAGCCTCGACACGGCAAGACCTCGATCGTCCACCACGATGGCCGGGGCATCTTCGCGGGCGTGCGCGAGCCGACGGTCGCGACCCGCTACCACTCGCTCGTGGTCGACGAGGCGACGCTCCCCCGCGAGCTCGAGGTGTCGGCGCGCAGCGAGGACGGGGTCGTGATGGGCCTGCGCCACACCGTCCTGCCGCTGGAGGCGGTGCAGTTCCATCCGGAGTCGGTGCTGTCGGAGGATGGCGTGCAGATGCTCGCGAACTTCCTCGGTGCTCCGGTGGGCCGCGGCGCGGCCGCCCTGGTGACGTCGTAGACGCCCGCGAGGCGCTCGTGCGCGTTGCCGGCGGAGGCTCCCTCACACGCGAGGAGGCCCAGTGCGCGATGGGAACGATCATGGCCGGTGAGGCGACGCCCGCGCAGATCGGGGCGCTGCTCGCGGCGCTGCACGTCCGCGGCGAGACCGTCGAGGAGATCACCGGCTTCGCGTCCTCGCTGCGTTCGGCCGCTGTCGCGGTCGTGCTCGATACCGACGGCGCGATCGATACCTGCGGCACGGGGGGCGACCGCTCCCGCACGTTCAACATCTCCACCGTCGCGGCGATCGTCGCGGCCGCCGCCGGCGCGCGCGTCGCGAAGCACGGCAACCGCGCCGCGTCGAGCTCGTGCGGCAGCGCGGACGTGCTCGAAGCGCTCGGGATCCGGATCGACCTCGGCCCGGACGGCGTGGCGGCATGCATCCGCGAGGCAGGGATCGGCTTCATGTTCGCGCCGCGTTTCCATCCCGCGATGCGCCACGCCGCCCCTGTCCGCGGCGAGATCGGCATCCGGACCGTCTTCAACGTGCTCGGTCCCCTCGCGAACCCCGCCGGTGTCCGCCGCCAGCTGCTCGGAGTCCCCTCCGTCTCGCTCGGAGAGACGATGGCTGCGGTCCTGCGCGACCTCGGAGCCGAGCGCGCGCTCGTGGTGCACGGGGGCGATGGTCTCGACGAGATCACGACGAGCGGCGAGACGCTCACGTGGGAGCTCCGCGACGGTTCGATCCGCTCACGCTCGATCGATCCGCGATCGCTCGGCGTGCCCGAAGCCCCGCGGGCCGCGCTCGTCGGTGGCGACGCGAAGGCCAACGCCGCGATCGCCACGCGCGTGCTCGAAGGCGTCGCCGGCGCCCAACGGAGCGCGGTCCTGCTGAACGCCGGCGCCGCGTGCTACGTCGCGGGACTCGCCGGTACGGTCCGCGAAGGCGTCGACCTCGCCGCGCGCACGATAGACAGCGGTGCAGCGCGTGAGCGGCTCGATCGCTTCGCCGCCGCGAGCGAACAGGCCGCGGGCCGGGTGACCGCGTGACCGGGTCGTGGGCGCGCGGCCGCGCACGGCGGCGCCTCACCGCATGCGTGAGGTCCGGGCGCGCGCACCCGGCTGCGTGGTGATCGCATGACCGACTTCCTCGAGCGTGTCGTAGCGGAGCGGCGCGCGGACGCCGCGGCGTCCCGGTTGGCGGCGACATCGCGGACGGTCGCGGCCGCGGCGCCGCCGCGCCCGCTCGATGCGGCGCTGCGCGCGCCGCGCGCGCGGAGGCTCCGCTTCGCGGTGATCGCGGAGGTCAAACGCCGCTCGCCGGCGCTGGGTGCCCTCGGCGAAGAGGTGGACGCCGCGGCGGTCGCGCGCGCGTACGCGGACGCGGGCGCCGCCGCCATATCGGTCATCACCGAGCCGAGGCACTGGGGTGGTTCGCTCGCCGACCTCGTCGCCGTGCGCGAGGCGGTGTCGATCCCAGTGCTGTGCAAGGACGTGATCGTCGACGGGCGCCAGCTCGACGACGCGCGGTCGGCAGGCGCCGACGCCGTCCTGCTCATCGCCGAAGCGCTCGACGATCTCTCTCTCGCGCGGCTCGTCGAGCAGGCGCACGAACTCGGCCTCGGCACGATCGTCGAGGCGCACGAGGCGACGGCATTCGGGCGCGCGGTGCGCTCGCGCGCCGGTATCGTCGGCGTGAACGCGCGGGACCTGCGCGAGCCGGGCCAGATCGACCGCACGCGCATCGGACTGCTCGCGCCGTTAGCGCTGCCCGGGCAGGTCCTCGTCGCCGAATCCGGCATCGAGACGCTCCAGGACGCGCGCGGCCTGCCCGCCCGCGTGGACGCGATCCTCGTCGGCTCCGCCCTGATGCGATCCCTCGATCCGGGGACGCTCCTCGCCTCCCTGGCGTCGATCGAGGACGACACAACGGTGACCGCGTGACCGCGAAGGCGGGGCGCTTCGGCGGTTTCGGCGGCCAGTACCTGCCGGAGATCCTGATGCCCGCGGCCGCGGAGCTCGCCGCCGCGTACGAGGATGCCAAAGGAGACCCCGCATTCACCGCCGAGCTCGGGCGCGCGCTCCGGGACTGGGTCGGCCGTCCGACCCCGCTCAGCGACTGCGCGCGCCTGGCGGGCGAGGTGGGGCTGCGGCGCGTCCTCCTCAAACGTGAGGATCTCGCGCACACCGGCGCGCACAAGATCAACAGCGCCGTGGGACAGGCGCTCCTCGCGGCGCGCATGGGAAAGCGCCGCGTGGTGGCGGAGACCGGCGCCGGCCAGCACGGGGTCGCGACCGCCGCGGCGTGCGCTCTTTTGGGGCTCGACTGCGTCGTGTACATGGGCACCGAGGACATGCGGCGCCAGGCGCCGAACGTATTCCGGATGAAGCTGCTCGGTGCCGATGTCCGCGAGGTCGACGCGGGCACGCGCACGTTGAAGGATGCCGTGAACGAGGCGTTCCGCGACTGGGTCACGAACGTCCGCACCACGTATTACCTGCTCGGATCCGCGATCGGTCCGCACCCGTACCCGACGATCGTGCGCGACCTCCAGTCGGTCATAGGGCGCGAGGCCCGCGCCCAGACGCTCGAGCGCATCGGGAAGCTGCCCGATGTCGTCGTCGCGTGTGTCGGCGGCGGCTCGAACGCGATCGGGATGTTCGCCGCGTTCATCGACGATCCCAAGGTGATGCTGCGTGGCGTCGAGGCCGCCGGCCTCGGGATCGGCACCGGCCGCCACGCCGCCTCGATCGTCGGAGGCTCCGTGGGCGTGCTGCACGGCTCGCGCACGATGATCCTGCAGGACGATGACGGCCAGATCACTGGCACGCACTCCATTTCGGCGGGGCTCGATTACCCGGGCGTCGGCCCGGAGCACGCCGCGCTCGCACAGACCGGCCGCGCGGCGTACGTCGCGCGCACGGACGACGAGGCGCTCGAGGGCTTCGCGCTGCTCTCCCGGACAGAGGGCATCATTCCCGCACTCGAACCGGCGCACGCTATCGCGGACCTGGCGCGCCTGCGCGAGGATCTCGGGGCCGATGTTGACGTGCTCGTGTGCCTCTCCGGGCGCGGCGACAAGGACCTCGACACAGTGATGGCCCGGCGGGCGTGAGCGTCGCCGCGGCGGGTACCGGCGTCGGGCGGATCGGCAGCGCGTTCGCCACGGCGCGCGCGGAGCGCCGCCTGGCCATCGCCGTGTACCTGACCGTCGGCTTCCCGGATCGCGCGGCGACGGGTGGACTGCTCCGCGCGGCGCTGGATGGCGGGGCGGACCTGCTCGAGCTGGGCGTCCCATTCAGCGACCCGGTCGCCGATGGCGTCACGGTGCAGCGCGCGAGCGAGGTGGCGCTCCGCGGCGCGACGGGTCTGCAGGACTGCCTCGACGCCACGCGCGAGCTGCGGCGCGAACGCGACGCGTGCGTCCTGCTCATGGGATATACGAATCCCTTCCTCCGGTACGGGCTCGCGCGATTCGCCCGCGCGGCGGAGGAAGCCGGCGTCTCGGGGGTGATCGTGCCGGACCTGCCAGCCGAGGAAGGCGACGAGATCGACCGCGAGCTCATACCCAGAGGCGTCGCGCGCATCGACCTATACGCACCGACGACCCCCGACGATCGCCTCGACCTCCTTCTTCCGCGGTCGCGCGGATTCGCCTATTGCGTTTCGCTTACCGGGGTGACCGGCGCGAGGGCCGCGCTTGCCGCGGACGTCGCGGCGTTCGTCGCGCGCGTGCGGGGCAGGACGGCGCTGCCGGTCGTCGTCGGCTTCGGGATCAGCCGGCCCGAGCACGTGGCCGGGCTGCGCGGCATCGCCGACGGCGTCGCCGTGGGCAGCGCCGCGATCGACGCGGTCGCGAACGCCGCGTCTGACACCCGCGAGAGGGCGCTGCGCGATTTCGTCGCGTCGCTGGCGGCGGCGGCGCGCTCGTGACCAGTCAGGGCGTCCGCGGGGTGCGCGGCGCGACGACGACGGTCAACGACCCAAAGGCGGTCGTCGCCGCGACCGGCGAGCTGCTCGAGCAGCTCGTGAGCCGCAACGGTCTGCGTCCCGGCGACGTCGCCTACGTGCTCTTCACCGTCACGCCAGACCTGGACGCGGCGTTTCCCGCGAGCGCCGCCAGGCTCGGCCTCGGATGGGACGACGTGCCGGTCATCTGCGCCCGGGAGATCCCGGTGCCCGGGGCGCTCGCCGGATGCATCCGGGTCCTCGTGGTGTGGAACACCACCAAGGCGCAGAGCGAGGTCCGGCACGCGTATCTGCATGGAGCGCGCGCCCTGCGCCCGGACTGGTCCGTCGACCTGCCCGGAGACGCGCCCGTCGCGGCCGCTGTCCGCGCGGAGAGCCGCGAGTAGTGCTGGTCGTGATGAAGCGCGACGCCACCCGCGAGCAGATCGATGCCGTCGTCGCGCGAGTCCAGGAGGTCGGGCTCACGGCGATCCCTCTCCCCGGCGCCGAGCGCACGGCGATCGGCACGTTCGGCGTCGCGGCGCGCGAGTACGCCGATCAGCTCGAGTCGCTGCCGGGCGTCGCGGAGATCGTTCTCGTGAGCCGCCCCTTCAAGCTCTCCTCGCGCGAGGTCAAGCCGAGCGACACCGTCGTCGAGGTGGGTGGGGTGCCGATCGGTGCCGGCGCACCGATCGCCGTGGTCGCCGGCCCATGCTCCGTCGAGACGCGCGAGCAGACCCTCGAGACGGCCGATGCCGTCGCCGCGGCCGGGGCGCAGCTGTTGCGGGGAGGCGCGTACAAGCCCAGCACCTCTCCGTACAGCTTCCGCGGCCTCGGTGAGCCCGGGCTCGAGATCCTCGCGGAGGCGAAGCGCCGCAGCGGCCTCCCGGTGATCACGGAGGTGCTGACGCCGGGCGACGTCGAGCTCGTAGCGCGCCACGCCGACTGTCTTCAGATCGGCGCGCGGAACATGCAGAACTTCAGCCTCCTCGATGCGGTGGGGGAGCAGCGCAAGCCCGTGGTCGTCAAGCGCGGGATGGCCGCCACCGTCGAGGACCTGCTGCTCTCGGCCGAATACGTGCTCGCGAAGGGCAACCCGAACGTCATCCTGTGCGAGCGGGGCATCCGCACATTTGAGAAGTACACCCGCAACACCTTCGACGTGAACGCGATCCCGTTACTGAAGCGGCTATCGCATCTACCCGTGATCGCCGACCCGTCGCACGGCACGGGAAAGTGGTACCTCGTCGCTCCAGTGGCGCTCGCGGCGATCGCCGCGGGAGCGGATGGCCTGATCGTCGAGGTGCACCCTGCCCCGGACCATGCGCTCAAAGACGGCTTCCAGTCGCTGACCTTCGAGAACTTCAGATCGCTGATGGCGGTCATCCCCGGGGTCGCAAGCGCGGTGGGCCGCACGGCCCCCGCAGCCCCGGCGGCGTAGCGCTCGCGGAAGGTGCGCGTCGGCATCGCGGGCGCGGGGCTGGTCGGAGGCTCTCTCGCGCTCGCGCTACGCGGCGCCCACGACGTCGTCGTCTTCGACACGGATGACGGGGCGCGGGACCTCGCTCGCGCGGCGGGACTCGAGGTCGTCGACCGCCTCGACGACCTCAGGCAGGCCGACGCGATCGTCGTCGCCACGCCGCTGGACGCCGTCGTTCCGACGCTCGCCGCGCTCGGGGAGTCGGGCGCGGTTCTGGTCGACACGGGTTCGCTGAAGGCCCCCGTCGCCGCGTTCGCGCGGAGCGCGGCGCCCGCCGCGCGGATCGTCGGCGGACATCCGATGGCGGGTTCCGCGGCGTCGGGTTTCGCCGCGGCCGACGCCGGCCTCTTCCGGGACCGGTCGTTCCTGCTCGTCCCCACCGCGCGCTCGGATGCGTCGGCGATGGCGGTCGCGGGGGATCTCGCGCGCGCGGTCGGCGCGATCCCCACGGTGTGCTCGGCCGACCTGCACGATCGCGTCGTCGCCGCGACCTCGGCCGCGCCGCTCGCGGCGGCGCTCGCGCTCACGCTCCTCGGCGACGAGGCCGCACGAGGTGCCCTCCGCCCGTTCATCGGACCCGGCTTCGGGGACGCGACCCGCCTCGCCGCGACGCCGGCGGCGCTGGCGACCGCCCTCCTCGGGAGCAACCCCGACTCCGCGCCGGCGATCGGCCGCCTCCTGGAGCTCCTCGGCGAGGTACGAAACGCCGCGGCGGGCGGTGGTCCGGCGGTCGCACCGCTGCTCGAGCGCGTCCGCGACGCGCGGCTGCGAGCGGCAGATGCAGGGGGTACGCCGCCGGCGGGGGTCGCCGAGGACACTGGCGCGACCGCCGCGAGCAAGCCTGCGGCGGGACGCACGGACGGCGCTGGGGCGTCCGCCGCCGGCGGGCCGCCCTCTCAGCCCCCGAGTTCCCCCAGCATCTCGTAAAAGCCGGGGAACGTCTTCTTCACCGAGTCGGCTCCCTCGATCGACACGCCCGGGACCTGCAGCCCGGCGATCGAGAAGGCCATCGCGATGCGGTGGTCCCCGGCGGAGTCGATCGTTCCGCCGTGCAGAGTGCCCGGTTCGATCCGTATGGCGTCGGCATACCCCTCCGCTCGGGCACCGATGGCGCGCATGCCGGCGACGACCGCGGCGATCCTGTCGCTCTCCTGGTTGCGCGTATGGCCGATCCCGAACAGCTCGGTCCCGGACGCCGCGAACGCGGCGACGACCGCGAGCGTCGGAAAGACATCGGAGCAGTCGCCGACGTTCGCGGTCACGCCCTGCAGCGCACCATCGCGCCGCACCGTGACGCGGCCCGGCGCCCGGTGCACGGCGCAGCCCATCCGCTCGAGCAGGTCGAAGACGCGCACGTCGCCCTGATCGGCGTGGCCGTCGCGCGCCTCGACGCCGGGCACGGTGACGGATCCGCCGAGGACCGCGGCAGCCGCGGCGGCGTACGAGGCGGCCGTCGCGTCGGACGGAACGCGCACCGTCCGCGCCTTTACGCGCTGCGGCCGGACGACGAACTCGCGCGACCCCGGCCGCTCGACGCGGACACCGCGTGCCTCGAGGGAGGCGACCGTCAGCTCGATGAACGGCGCCGACACCGCGTGCCCGCGGAGGAACAGGTGCAGTCCCTTGGGCAGCCGCGGGGCGACGAGGAGGAGCGCGGAGGCGAACTGGCTCGACTCGCTGACGGCCACGGTCGCGTCTCCGCCGGTCAGCGGTCCGCGGACGACGAGCGGCAGCGCGTCGCCGGCGACCGACGCCCCCAGCTCCCGCAGCGCGACGACGAGCGGCGCGAGGGGCCTCTGCCGGAGCCTGGTCGACCCATCGATCCGCACGCTGCCGCCCCCGAGCGCGGCGAGGGCGAGCGCGAACCTCGCCACCGTGCCCCCCTCGGCCGCATCGACCTGCGCCTCCAGTCCGGGAGCCCGCTCGGACCCGGTCACGACGATCCGTTCCCGGTCCGTGCTGTCGACGGCGTACCCGAGAGCCGCCACCGCGGTTCGCATCGCGCGCACGTCGTCGCCCGGGTCGAGCGGACCGATCTCAAGACGCGAGCGCCCTCCGGCGATCGCCGACAACACGAGCTCGCGGTTGGTGATGCTCTTCGACGCGGGGACCCGCACGACCTTGTCGATGAGTGGATGGCGGAGCGGCACGATGGTCCGGGCGGCCACGGTGCGGGCAGTATGCGGGCATAGACTCGAGACCGTGCGCGGCGTCGGGGTCTTCGCGCGGGCGACGCCGCGGGTGGCCGCGGTGCTCTTCCTGGCGCTCGGGTGCGTGGGCATCGCGGCCGGGATCGTGCGAGCCGCCGGGCCAGCTCCAGTCCTCGTAGGGCACATCTCCGGCGCGATCAACCCCATCACCGCGCGTTACGTCGATAGGCTCGTCGGGGAAGGCGAGGAGCGCGGCGCGGCGGCCGTCGTATTCGTCATCGATACGCCCGGCGGCCTCATCGACTCCACGTACCAGATCACCGGCCGCTTCTTGAACGCGCGGGTCCCCGTCGTCACGTACGTCGCGCCGTCGGGCGCTCGCGCGGCGTCCGCGGGCACGTTCATCACGATGGCTGGGCACGTAGCGGCCATGGCGCCCGCGACCAACATCGGCGCCGCTCACCCCGTCGACTCGTCGGGAGGGGACATCCAGGGCGATCTGCGCACCAAGGCGGAGAACGACGCCGTCGCGCAGATCACCAAGATCGCCCTCGCGCGGCACCGCAACGCGGCCTGGGCTGAGGACGCCGTCCGCAAGAGCGTGAGCATCCGGGACGACGAGGCGCTGCGGATCGGAGTGGTCGACGTCGGCGCGCCCGACGTGGAGTCGCTGCTGCGCGCGATCGACGGGCGGACGGTGACCCTTCCGGCGGGAGACGCGAAACTCGCGACCGCGGGCGCGCCGCTGGAGGATTCGCCGCAGTCGCCGCTCGAAGCGTTCCTGCACCTCATCGTGGATCCGCAGATCGCCGTGCTTCTGTTCACCGTCGGCACGTACGGCATCATCTTCGAGCTCGCCAATCCGGGCCTCATCTTCCCCGGCATCGTCGGCGTCATCGCCATCGTGCTCGCGCTGTTCGCGTTCGGCACGCTCGACGCTAACGCCGCCGGTATCGCCCTGATGCTCTTCGCGATGGTGCTGTTCATCGCCGACGTGAAGGTGACGAGCCACGGGCTGCTGACGGTCGGCGGCATCGTCGCGCTGGCGCTCGGTCTTATCGTGCTCTTCCCGTCAGCGCGCCCGACGTTCCCAGGGCTTCGCTACACCGTGGACCCCTTCACCATCGCGCTCGTCGTCGCCGTCACCGGAGGGTTCTTCGTCGTCCTGGTGCGGATGGCGCTCGGCTTCCGCCACCTCCCCATCGCGAGCGGTACAGGAATGCTGCTGGGGCAGACCGGGGACGCACGCAGCGACCTCGCCCCGGGCGGCATCGTCCACGTCGCGGGTGAGGACTGGTCCGCCATCGCCGATCCCGCGCCGATCGCGCGCGGAGCGCGGGTGCGCGTCCTGCGCGTCGATGGCCTGCGGCTTATCGTCGCGGCAGACGCCGCGCCAACACGCGGAGGGGGATCGACATGAATCTCGGATTGGTCGTCATCGCGTTCCTCGTGGTCGTAGGGCTGCTCATCCTGCGGTCCATCGTCCACATCGTCCCGGAGTACCAGCGGCTCGTCGTGCTCGCGTTCGGCAAGTACCAGCGCGTTGCCGGCCCGGGCCTCGTTCTCCTGGCGCCGCCACCGATCCAGACATCGCAGACCGTCGACCTGCGCGAGTTCGTCGTCGAGATCCCGCAGCAGACGAGCATCACCAAGGACAACGCGCCGATCTCGATCGACTTCCTCATCTACCAGAAGATCGTCGACGCGGCGGATGCGGTGTTGAAGATCCAGAACGTCCGCTCCGCCGTCCAGGGCATCGCCACAACGACCCTGCGCGCCGTGATCGGCGACATCCCGCTGGACGACGTCCTCGCCAAGCGCGACCAGATCAACGAGGTGCTCCGCGTGAAGCTGGACGAGATCACGCAGCGCTGGGGCGTGAAGATCACGAACGTCGAGATCCGCGAGATCATCCCGCCGCGCGACATCCAGGACGCGATGAACCGCCAGATGTCCGCCGAACGCAACCGGCGGGCATCGGTGCTCGAGGCCGAGGGCAAGCGCCAGTCGGCGATCCTCGTGGCCGAGGGCGATAAGCAGTCGAACATCCTCCAGGCCGAGGGTGCGCGGCAGTCGTCGATCCTGCGCGCGGAGGGGTTCGCCCTGGCCCTCGAGAAGATCAACGAGACGGCCTCGGTCGCCGACCAGCGGACGCTCCTGCTCCAGTATCTGGACGCGCTGCGCGCCCTCGGGGCCTCGCCCGCGACCAAGTTCATCATCCCAACCGAGTTCAGCGCGCTCGCCGCCCCCCTCGCCGGTCTTACCGGGCTCGCGGGAAGCGGCGCGGAGCCGAAGAGCCGCGGGTGAGGACCTGCAACCCCACGGGCCTTACGGGCGGCGCATGCCCCTGGAGCGCCGCGCACGCCCGGCGTCCCCGGACAGCGCGGGGGCGGCCATCGCGTGGGCTCGCCGGCGGCGCGCGTACGGCGAATAGATCGGCGGCGGCAGCCGCCATGGCGGTGCGGCCCGCGGCGCGGCGAGGCCGATGCTGATGACCGGACCCTTCGGCGCCGAAGCCTGGACAGGGAACGCGCGAACGACGCGGGTCGCGATCGCCATGGCCATGCTGCACCCCCTGGCGCGATGACTCCGCCCCACCGCACCGCCGCCCTGCGGGTCCCCTCGGCGATAGAACGTGCGTTCATAACTCTAGAACGTCCGTTCGGTGTGTCAAGAAGACGGACCCGCGGGTGCGATACTCGCTGTCGGCCTTGACGACCCTCATCGGCGCCGATCTGGTGCCCCAACGCCCCCGGTTCGTGCGCGAGCGGCCTCTGCCGGAGGAGCACATCCTCGAGCCCGAGTGGGCGGGGCGGCGCGCCCTGGTCCGGGTGGGCCACCCGGCACCTCGCTTCGTCGGCTACGACGGTGCGGTCGACGGCCCGCGCGAGCTGTACGACGCGATCGCGGCGGACGCGCGCGCGAGCACGGCGATCATCGACGGCGTGCTTGTCGCCGACTGGGAGGACGAGCGGGACCTCGAGGTCGACGCCGCGGGGAACGCGTTCGTGCGGCCCGCCGGCCCGCGCACGATCTTCGCCGCCTTCGATTTGCTCGAGGTCGACGGCGACTCGCTGCTCGAGGTGCCGCTGCTCGAGCGCAAGCGCCACCTCGAGGGCATCCTCGCCCAGAGCATGAACGTCCGGCTCACGCCATTCGTCGCGCGCGGGCTGCGCGCCTGGCAGGAGACGCTGCAGGGCCAGGGTTTCAAGCGCGTGGTGCTGAAGGATTGGAACAGCGCGTACCGGCCCGGCGAGACCGCACCCTCGTGGACCGTCGTCGAGAAGCTCGGGACGGTCAGGAAGTGAGCGCGCGCGGGCGCGCCGGACGAAAGAGGAGCTGAGCCACATGGCCGTCACAGCCGCAGTCACGATCGACCACACCCAGCGCGATCCGTGGGAGGTCGCGCTGGAGCAGTTCGACCTCGCCGCCGACAGGCTGCACCTCGACCCGAACATGCGCGGCATCCTGCGGACCTGCCAGCGCGAGCTGACGGTGCACTTCCCGGTTCGCATGCAGGACGGCGTCGTCAAGGTGTTCACCGGCTACCGCGTTCAGCACAACGTCTCCCGCGGTCCGGGCAAGGGCGGCATCCGCTACCACCCCTCGGTCACGCCCGGCGAGGTGAAGGCGCTCGCGATGTGGATGACCTGGAAGTGCGCGGTCGTCGGCATACCGTACGGCGGCGCGAAGGGCGGGGTCGTGTGCGAGCCCAAGCACATGAGCATGCAGCAGCTCGAGACCCTCACGCGGCGGTACGCGACGGAGATCATGCTGCTCATCGGGCCCGAGCGGGACATCCCCGCGCCCGACGTGAACACGAACGCCCAGACGATGGCCTGGATCATGGACACGTACTCGATGCACCACGGCTACACGGCGCCCGCCGTCGTCACGGGGAAGCCGCTTTCGATCGGCGGCAGCGAGGGACGGAACGAGGCGACCGCGCGCGGTGCCGTGTACACGGTCATCGAGGCGGCGAAGTACCTGGGGCTCGACCTCGAGGGCGCGCGGGTCGTCGTGCAGGGCTTCGGCAACGCCGGCCTGCACTCAGCGCGGCTGATGGAGGAGCTCGGAGCCAGCATCGTCGCCGTCTCGGACACCAGCGGCGGCATCCACGATCCGCGCGGCCTCGATCCCGCGAAAGTCGACGCGTACAAGAAGGAGCACGGGACCGTCACGGGCTACCCGTCGGCCGACCGCGTCACCAACGCCGAGCTTCTCGAGCTCGACTGCGACGTCCTCATCCCGGCAGCCATCGAGAATCAGATCGGCGAGCACAACGCGCCGCACGTGAAGGCGAAGATCGTCGCCGAGGCGGCGAACGGACCCACGAGCCCCGAGGCCGACCGCATCCTCCACGACCGGGGCGTGTTCCTTATCCCCGACATCCTCTGCAACGCCGGCGGCGTCACGGTCTCGTACTTCGAATGGGTCCAGGACCTCCAGAACCTTTTCTGGCGCGAGGCGACGATCAACGCGCGCCTCAAGGAGGTCATGGTCAAGTCCTTCAACGACGTGCTCGAGATGGCCAAGCGACAGAAGGTGCACATGCGGACGGCCGCGTACATGGTCGCGGTCAGCCGCGTGGCGGAGGCCACGCTGACGCGCGGCATCTACCCCTAGCGCACGCGCGCGCGACCGGAGGCACGGGCCGGCCGATCGCGATCGACAGAGCGTTCCGCCAGAGCGGCGGCTAGAACGGCGGCGAAGGCGTGGACCACGCGGTGGTGGCGGTCGACCTCGAGACGACGGGCTTCGATCCGGAGGTGGACCGGATCATAGAGATCGGTGCCGTGCGCCTCGAGCCGACCGCGGACGGCGGCCTCGAGGCGGGAGAGCGATTCGCCACCTTCGTCGATCCGGGCACGCCGCTGCCGGCGGCGATCGGCAGGCTCACCGGCATCGCGGACGCGCATCTGGCGGGCGCGCCCGGGCCGTCGGAGGCCGTGAGCGCGTTCGCCGCCTTCGCGAAGGACGCCTGGCTCGCTGGCCACAACGTCGCCTTCGATGTCGCGTTCCTCGAGCGGCAGGGGCTCGCGCCCGGCGCCGTGTGCCTCGATACCGCAGAGCTCGCATCGATCCTGTATCCCGGAGCGCCGTCGTACGCGCTCCAGAGCCTGGCGGCGGACGCCGCCCTCGACGCCGGCTCCGCGCACCGCGCGCTCGACGACGCGCTCACGTGCGGCGCGCTCCTCGGCGTCCTCCTGGACCGCGCCCGCGGCCTCGACCCGCTCATCCTCGAGGAGGCGGCCGCGCACGCCGCGCTGCTGGGACCGCCGAGCGCGGCCTTCTTCATCTCCGCCCTGCGGACGGCCGTCCGCGGGTCGTGGGCGGCCGCCACTCCTCCGGCCGCGGGCCTGTCGGCCAATCGCACGGCCGCGCCGCCGGGGTACGGGTCGCCCTCGCCGGGGCGGCCGGGAGCGCCGGCGCTCGACGTCCCCGCCGCTTTCGCCCGGGACGGCCCGCTCGCGAGCGGCTTCCCCGGCTACGAGCCCCGGGCCGAACAGGTCGAGCTCGCGCTCGCGGTCGAGTCGGCGATGGCGCAGGGCGGCGCGCTCGTCGCCGAGGCGGGGACCGGAATCGGGAAGTCCATCGCCTACCTCGTGCCCGCGATCGCCCGCGCGGCCCGGACGGAGCGCGTCATCGTGAGCACGCACACCCTGCCTCTGCAGGATCAGCTCGTACTGCGCGACCTCCCCGCGCTCCAGGAGGCGCTCGGCACCGGCGTCTCCGTCGCCGTGCAGAAGGGCCGCTCGAACTACCTCTGTCCGCGGCGCTGGCAGATCCTGCGCGGCTCCGTCGCGACCCGCGATGAAGCGCGGCTCCTCCTGAAGACGCTCGTGTGGCGGACGACCACGGAGTCGGGCGACAGAGCGGAGCTGAACTTCTTCGGCTCGGAAGCACCGCTGTGGTCGCGGATCTGCGCTGACGACGAGGGGTGCGACTCGCGACGCTGCGCACGGACGCCGGGCGGCTGTTACCTCGAGCGCGCGCGCGCCGCGGCCGCGAAGGCGGGCATCGTCGTCGTGAACCACGCGCTCCTTTTGCAGAACGCCCGCGGCCGAGCGGGCCTCCTGCCCGACGCGGAGCACGTCGTCGTCGACGAGGCGCACCGCCTCGAGGACGTCGCGGCCGACGCCTTCGGCCTGTCGCTCGACCAGGCGCGACTGCGCCGCGACATCGAGCGCGTCGCGCATTCGCCGCTGGTCATCGACTCCCTGAAGGATCCGGGTCTCGCCGAGGCCGCGGCACGCGTGCGCGACGAGTGCGCGCGCGCGCTCGAGCGCACCGCCGAGACCTTCGGGACGCTCGGGGACCTCGTCCCTCGGGCGGGGATGGATGATCGCCTCCGGGTCACGGCGGGACTGCGCGCGAGCGACGAGCTCTGGCTACCGGTGGAGCTCGCCGCGGAGCGCCTCGGCGATTCGCTGGCCGCCGTGATCGCAGCGTGCGAACGGCTCGCAGCGCGCGCCGCCGACGAAGATCGCGCCGCGGATCTTGTGAGCGGCGCGGCGGAGCTCGCGCGCGCACGGGCGGGCCTCGGCCGGGGCATCCACCAGCCGCGGCCGGGCGACATCGTGTGGCTCGCCCTCGGACACGCCGGGGTGGCGCGCCGGGTCGCCCCGTCGCACGTCGGGGCCGCGCTGCGCCGCGGCCTGGTGGAGCCGCACCGCTCGGTCGTGTTCACCTCGGCCACTCTCGCCGTCGCGCGCTCCCTGGCGTTCACGCTCGAGCGGTTCGGCATCGCCGACATCGCCGCGACGCTCCGCGTCGGCTCTCCCTTTGATTACGCGAGCCAGGCGGCGCTCGTGGTGCCGACCGACATTTCGTATCCGCATGAGGAGTCATTCGCGTCGGAGGTCGCGGGCATCGTCGAAGAGACGGGGCGCGCGCTCGAGGGCCGCACCATGGTCCTTTTCACCGCGCACAGCGCGATGCGCGACGTCGCGGCGCGGCTGAGCGGGCTCGAGGAGGCCGGCATCGCGGTCCTGACGCAGGGCGTCGATGGCTCGCGGCGCGCGTTGCTGCGCCGCTTCGCCTCCGGCCGGGCGGTGCTGCTGGGGACGCAGTCGTTCTGGGAAGGGGTCGACCTGCCGGGGGACGTGCTGCGGTGCGTCGTGATCGCCAAGCTCCCGTTCGCGGTCCCGGACGATCCGCTCGTCGAAGGCCGCGCCGAGCGCTACGAGGATCCCTTCCGCGAGTTCCACCTGCCGCACGCGGTCCTGCGGCTGCGGCAGGGCTTCGGACGCCTCATTCGCACGAGGTCCGACCGCGGCGCCGTCGTGCTCCTCGATCGCCGCGTGCTGACGCGCGAGTACGGGCCGGCATTCCTGCTCTCGTTGCCGCCGGCGCGGCTCCAGCGCGTGGAGGCGGGCGCGGTCGCCGGCGCGGTGGCCTCGTGGTGCGCGCGGTCCCAGGATGTGCGGCGATGAGCGGCGGATCGGAGCCGGCGTCTCGATGAGCGGTGGATCGGAGGCAGCTCGTCCCGGAGCGGCACGCGTTAGCGCCTGGGTCGACAGCCTCGATCCGGCGAGGCGCCGCGCGCTGTACCTGCTCCTCGACGAGCTCTGCGCCGGGCTCGACGTGTCGCGCCACAACGAGTTCGGTTTCCTGCGGCTCCGCGCGGAGTTCGAGACCTCGGGCGAGATCTTCGGCTGCTCCCTCGAGGAGCTGCGCGACGCGTTCGCCGCAAGCCTTCCCGACAAGGCGCGGAAGACCGACCGTCCGCCGAGCGCGCTCGAGGCGCTCCGCGACCGGATCCAGGGCGGGGGTCACCCCGACTTTCGCTGAGAAGCCGTCGCACCGCGCGTCGGCGGTCTGGCGCGTCAAGGTCGTCGGCCGCGGCCGCGCGGCGGGTGGCCTCGCTACGCGGTGCGGCGGCGGCGCGCGCCCGTGACCTCGCCGCACGCGCGCACCAGCTCCTGCCACGCGGCGGGATCGAGGCCCCTGCGAGCGACGATGCGCTGGCCGCGCCGCACGACCTCGCTGCCCTCGGCTAGGAAGTTGGCGCGAGCCGGATCGCGCAGGTCGAGATATTCGCCGTACCGCGCGAGCTGCTCGCCCTCCGGAAGGAGCGCGATCGCCGCGAGGTCGCGCGCCTCCAGGCCCTGCAGGACGCGGTGCTCGTCCTTCACCTCGAGCGCGCAAAGCCGCCGCGGGGCGGGGACCTCCCCGGGCTCGTCGTCCGCGACGATGACCTCCCAGCGGCGGGAGGTACCGCGCGGTACGCGCGTTTCGTCGTAGCCGGCCATGTCGGATGGCATCGCACCGCGCGTGCCACCGCGCGGGCGACCGTGCCGGACGGGTAGAATGGCGCGCGGACCGGGTACACCGGCAGCTCACACGCCTTCCCGACGTTCGCGGACCCTCGCCTCGCGCCTGGCGCGAGGTGGCCGCGGCGGATGACGGAGGCGGAGGAAACAAGGGAGGACCGTCTTGGCCGTCGTCACGATGAAGCAGCTCCTGGAGTCTGGCGTCCACTTCGGACACCAGGCCCGGCGCTGGAACCCGAAGATGAAGCGCTTCATCTTCATGGAGCGCAACGGCATCCACATCATCGACCTCCAGCAGACGCTGTCGCGCGTCGAGGAGGCGTACACGTTCGTGCGGGACCTCGCCGCGGACGGCGGGCAGGTGCTCTTCGTCGGCACGAAGAAGCAGGCGCAGGAATCGATCGCCGAGGAAGCCAAGCGCGCCGACCAGCACTACGTGAACCAGCGGTGGCTCGGGGGATTCCTGACGAACTTCGTCACCATCCAGAAGCGCATCAATCGGCTGAACGAGCTGATCGAGCGCAAGGAGCGCGGCGACTTCGCCGCGCTGCCCAAGAAGGACGCGCAGCGCCTCGAGGACGAGCGCATCCGGCTCGACCGCTTCTTCCAGGGCGTGCGCGACCTGAAGCGTCCACCGGCCGCGCTGTTCGTGGTCGACCCTCACCGCGAGCACATCGCGGTCGAGGAGGCCCGCAGGCTCGAGATCCCGATCGTCGCGATGGTCGACACGAACTGCGACCCGGACCTCATCGACGTGATCATCCCCGCGAACGACGACGCGATCCGGGCGGTGAAGCTGATCTGCCAGAAGATGGCCGACGCGATCATCGAGGGCCGCACCGAGCACGAGTCCTCCCGCAAGGAGGCCAGCCCCGAGGATATGGGCTATGCGCCGGCGGCCCCGGGCGAGATCGCCGAGGGCGTCGGCGTCCCGCGCGCCAAGCGCACGCCGCGCGTGTACGAGCCCGAGGAGGACGAGTACCCGATCGGCGGATACGAGGAGGAGCCCGTGGCGGCCGATGCGGCGGCGGCTGCTGAAGGCGCGCTGCCGGCGGAGCAGGGCGGAGCGGTGCCGGCCGCGCCTGCCGTTGACGCCGCGGCCGCGCCGGCGCCGGCGCCCGCGAGGCCCGCCGCACCCGCCGCCGCGAAGGACGAGCCGTGAGCGCGGCGCGAGCGTCCACTGCGGACGTCCAGCGGCTGCGCGCGGAGACCGGCGCGGGGATCATGGACTGCAAGCGCGCCCTCGACGAGGCCGACGGCGACTTCGACCGGGCTCGCGAGATCCTGAGGCAGCGCGGGCTCGCGCGGTCGGGACAGAAGGCCGGCCGCGAGGTGCGCGAGGGCGTCGTCGAGGCGTATGTGCACGGCGGCGGGCGCATCGGCGCGCTGATCGAGCTGTCGAGCGAGACGGACTTCGTCGCGCGCACGCCCGAATTCCGCGAGCTCGCGCGCGGGATCGCCATGCAGGTCGCGGCGATGTCGCCGCGGGTCGTCTCGGAGGAGGATCTGACGGACGAGCAGCGCAGCTCGCTCGTCGAGGAGCACGGCGACGAGAAGGCGGCCATCGCGGCGGGCGTCCTTCTCGCGCAGCCATACATCCGCGACAGCTCCAAGACGATCGGTGACCTCGTGACGTCCATGGCCGCCTCCACCGGCGAGAACGTGCGCGTCCGCCGGATCGCGCGCTTCGAGCTCGGCGACTCGGGCTGAGAGCCGGCCCATGTCGGCCCTATCAGGCGGCGCGAAGTATCACCGTCTTCTCCTGAAGCTCAGTGGTGAGGCGCTGCTCGGCGACCGGATGTTCGGCATCTCCCCCGAGTACGTGCGCTACCTCGCCGAGGAGATCCGCAGCGTGCACGAGCTCGGCGTCGAGATCGCGGTGGTCGTCGGCGGCGGCAACTGGCTGCGCGGCGCGGTAGCTGCCGAGCACGGGCTCGAGGAGGCGACGGCGCACTACATGGGGATGCTTGCGATGGTCATGAATGCGCTGGCGCTGCAGTCGCAGCTCGAGTCGATCGGAGTGGCCACGCGCGTGCAGTCGGCGCTGAACATCGCGGAGGTCGCCGAGCCGTACATCCGCCGCCGCGCCATCCGCCACCTCGAGAAGGGCCGCGTGGTGATCTTCGCCGCGGGCACGGGCAACCCCTTCTTCACCAGCGACACTGCGGCGGCGCTGCGGGCGGCCGAGATCGACGCCGAGGTCATCCTCATGGGCAAGAACAAGGTCGACGGCGTCTACGATGCCGATCCTCGCCTCGATTCCAGTGCCCGGAAGTACGACGACCTCGCGTACCGCGATCTGCTCGAGAAGCGACTTCAGGTCATGGACGCGACGGCGGCGGCGCTCGCCGAGGAGCGCGACATGCCGATCATCGTCTTCGACCTCTCCCAAGCGGGCACGATGCTTCGCGCGGCGAAGGGCGAGCCGGTCGGGACGCTCGTGCACGGCTCGCGATGATGCGGAGGGTCGGCTGATGGTCGACGAGGTCCTTCCCCAAGCTGAGGCGCGCATGCGCAAAGCGATCGACGCGCTGCGCAAGGAGGTCACGCGGATTCGCACGGGCCGCGCCGCGCCCTCCCTCGTGGAGCAGCTCGAGGTCGACGCGTACGGCACCCCCACGCCGCTGCTCCAGCTCGGCTCGATCAGCGCGCCGGAGCCACGGCTCATCGTGATCCAGCCGTGGGATGCGACTCTGGTCAAGGCCATCGAGAAGGCGATCGTGTCCTCCGACCTTGGGATGACGCCGAATAACGACGGCACGGTGATCCGGCTCCAGATCCCGACCCTCACCGAGGAACGGCGCCGCGACCTGGTGAAGCAGCTGCACAAGAAGGTCGAGGAGGGAAGGGTGGAGATCCGCACGCTTCGACGCCACGCGCACGACGAGCTGCGCGGCAAGGCGAAGGACGCGGGCGTGTCGGCCGACGATACCAAGCGCCTCGAGACGCAGCTGCAGAAGCTGACCGACCGCTACATCCTTCTCGCGGACGAGGTGGGCGACACGAAGGAGAAGGAGCTGCTCGAAGGGGCGCGGTGACCGCCGTCCCGCGGCACATCGCGATCGTCATGGACGGGAACCGCCGCTGGGCCCGCGAGCGACATCTCCCCGCCATCGCCGGCCATCGTCAGGGCGTCGAAACGATCCGCCGCACGGTGCGGGCGGCGCGGGACCGGGGCGTCGAGTACGTCACGCTGTATTCGTTCTCCACCGAGAATTGGCGCCGCGACCCGACCGAGGTGCGCGGCCTGATGCGTCTTCTCGAGGAGACGATCCGCCGCGAGACCGGGGGCCTGGTCGAGGACGGCGTCCGCCTGCGCGTCATCGGCCGGCTGCACGAGCTTCCGGGTCGCCTCCAGCGCGCGATCGACCGCGCGACCGCCGCGACCGGCGAGGGAACGCGCGGAGTGATGACGATCGCCTTCAACTACGGCGGCCGCGCGGAGATCCTCGACGCGGTCCGCGCCATCGTGCGCGACGGGGTGCCGGTCGACGCGCTCGACGAGGCCGCGATCGCCTCGCGCCTGTACGCGCCGCAGCATCCCGATCCCGATCTGCTCATTCGCACCGGTGGCGAGCTGCGCGTCTCGAACTTCCTGCTGTGGCAGGTCGCGTACGCCGAGCTTTGGGCGACGGAGGTCCTCTGGCCGGACTTTTCGCTCGCGGACCTCGGCGCGGCGCTCGATGCCTACGCCGCGCGCGAGCGCCGCTTCGGGCGGTGACCGCGCGGGGACAACGCGTCCTCACGGGGCTCGGATACGGAGCGGTCGTCCTCGCTGCCGCCTTCGCCCCGCCTCCCGCGCTCGCGCTGCTCGTCGGGCTGCTCGCGCTCGTGGCATATGCCGAGCTCGCCCGGCTCTTCGCTCGCCGCGCCGCAGGTCCCGCGCGCTGGGGGATCGTGCTCGTCGCCGGGCTGCAACTCCCGCGGCTCGCGCCGGGGCGCGAGGTCTGGGTGGACGCCGCGATCATCGCCGCCGGTTTAGTCGCCGCCGCGATCGGGTGGGCCTCAGCTGGTCACGGCCCCGGCCCAGACGGCCGCCGCGCCGGTGGGCTGATATGGCGCCGTGGCGCTGGACCGGACCCGCGCGGCCGTGGTGCGGCGGTCGCGCGCCCCGGGCGAGGCTCGCACCATCCCGCGGTCGGCAGGCCCATGACGCCTGGCGCCCACGGTGTGGACCCTGGCGCCCGGATCGCGGCGCTCGCATTCACCGTCGCCGGCGCCGTCTATGCCGGCTGGCTCCTCGGGTACCTGGTGGACCTTGGCGCCGCGGGCCCGGCCCACGCCTCGCGGCCGGTGGCCGCGCCGCTCTTTCTGCTCCTCGCCCTCGCGCCGACGTGGGCGGCCGATGTGGCCGCGTACGCGGCCGGGACGGCGTTCGGGCGGCGGAAGCTTGCGCCGAGGATCAGCCCGGGAAAGACATGGGAGGGCACGATCGCGGGATTCGCCGCGGCGGCCGCCGCGGCGCTCGCGGTTGCGTTCGCGGGCGGGCTTACCGCGCTGCCCGCGGCGGTCGCCGCGGTGGCGATCGGGCCGGCCGCGCTCGCGGGGGACCTGTTCGAGTCGTACCTGAAGCGTCGGGCAGGCGCCAAGGACTCGGGCGGGATCCTGCCCGGGCACGGCGGGGTGCTCGACCGCGTCGACAGCCTCATCGCCGTCGCGCCGCTGGTCGCCGCGGCGCTGGCGCTGGCTGGCAGGGTGGGATGATGGGCGAGTGACCATCCGTCTCGCGGTCCTGGGAGCGACCGGGTCGATCGGCCGGCAGGCGCTCGAGGTCGCGCGCGCGCATCCGGACAAACTGTCGGTCGTCGCGATGTCCGCGGACACGAATCGCGCCGCGCTGGCCGACCTGGCGGCCGAGCACGGGGTCGCGTCGGACCGCCTCGCGACGCGCGACGACGGTCCCGCCGCGCTCGAGGCATTGGCGACCTCGGCCGGCGTCGACCTCGTGCTGGTCGCGACGCCCGGCGGCGCGGGCCTCCGGCCGACGCTGGCGGCACTGGAGGCAGGACACTCCGTCGCGCTCGCGAACAAGGAGGTGCTCGTCGTCGCGGGGCACCTCGTGCGCGCGCTGGTCGGCGGCGCGGGACAACGGCTCAGGCCGGTCGACAGCGAGCATGCCGCGCTCTGGCAGTGCCTCGCGGGCGTCGAGGCCTCGGATGTCGCGCGCGTCATCCTCACCGCCTCAGGCGGCCCGTTCCGCGACCTCCCGCCGGAGGCGCTCGGCGGGGTCAGCGCGGCCCAGGCGCTCCGACACCCGACGTGGCGGATGGGACCGAAGGTGACGGTCGACTCGGCGACGCTGGTCAACAAGGCGTATGAGGTGGTCGAGGCGCACTGGCTGTTCGACCTCCCGTACGAGCGGATCGACGTCGTGCTGCACCGCGAGAGCGTCGTCCACGCCCTCGTGGAGCTGGCGGACGGCAGCGTGATGGCGCAGCTCGCTCATCCGGACATGCTCCTGCCCATTCAGTACGCGCTGCTCCTCGACCGCGTGCCCGGGCCCGCGCCGCGGCTCGACTGGACCGCCGAGCGGACGCTGCGCTTCGGCCCGATCGAGGCGCGGCGCTACCCGTGCCTCGAGGTCGTCCTCGCGACGGCACGCTCGGGCGACCTCGGCGCGATGGCCGGCCTCTCGGCGGCGGATGAGGTCGCGGTCGAGCGTTTCCTCGCCGGCGAGGTCGGCTTCGCCGAGATCCCCCGGCTGCTGCGCCGGGGCGCGGAGATCGGCGCGGGGGGTGCCGGCAGCGTCACGACGCTCTCGGACATCGTCGCGATCGACGCCGAGGTGCGGCGTGCGCTCAGCCCGGCGGCGGTCTCCTGATGCCGGCCGTGTTTTCCGTGTTCACGGATCTCCGCACGCTCGTTCTCTTCCTGCTGACGTTCACGTTGATTGTCGCGGTCCACGAGCTGGGGCACTACGCGACCGCCCGCATGCTCGGAATGCGGGTGTTGGAATTCGGATTCGGCTTCCCCCCGCGCGCCGCGTCCATCATGCACGCGGGCATCCGGTACAGCCTGAACTGGATCCCGTTCGGCGGCTTCGTGCGGATCTTCGGCCAGGACGACTTCACGATCCACCAACAGGGCGAGAGCGAACCGGGCTCGTTCACCTCCAAGCCGTGGTGGTCGCAGGCGATCGTGCTGGCGGCGGGCGTCGCGATGAACTTCGTGCTCGCGATCGTCGTGCTCACCGCCGCGTTCTCGCTCGGCACGACCGCGCCGAACGGCGACGTCAAGGTCGTCGAGGTCGCGGCGAACTCGCCCGCGCAGGCGGCCGGGATCCAGTCGGGCGACATCGTGAAAGCGATCGACGGGAACGCCATCACGTCCTCGCGTGGCCTCCGCGCGTACGTCGACAAGCACACCGACACCGCGATCGCGCTGCAGATCCAGCGCGGCACCGGTTCCATCGAGATCCGCGCGACGCCGCGCGCCGACCCGCCCGAGGGGGAGGGTCCGCTCGGCATCAAGCTCGAGGAGGTGTCCGCGCCCGTCGCGGTCTCTTTGCCGCAGGCGGTCGGACAGGCGGTCGGCCTCACCGGGGACGTCGTCGGTCAGATCGTCGATCTGCCGGGCCAGCTGCTCAGCCGGGGCGGGGGGTCGGGCCAGGGAGCGCCGCAGGTCGGTGGACCCATCGAGATCTTTCGCGTGACGGGGCAGGTCGCGCAGTTCGGCGTGCCGACGTTCCTCAAGCTCATCGGCGTGCTGTCGGTCAACCTGGGCGTGCTGAACATCGTCCCGTTCCCGGGACTCGACGGCGGACGGCTGTTCTTCGTCCTCGCCGGCGCGCTTTTCAGGCGGAAGCTGTCGCCGCAGGTCGAGGCCGCCATCCACGCCGTCGGCTTCCTGCTCCTCCTCGGCGTTCTGCTGGTGGTGAGCTTGGCCGACATCAGGCGGGCCGCGGGAGGCTGACCTGGTGGGGGCTCCGCCCCCAGATCTCGCGTGAGATGACGGCGGATCACTCACCACCGGAGAACGCGGGTCGCGGAATGTATCGGAGACTCTCGTGGCCCAGGGCGCAAAAGGCCCTAGTCTCGCGTCACCGTGAGTGGACCCGTCGTCGACGTGCGCGCCCTGCGCAAGACCTTCCGCGTGAGCGAGCGCGAAGAGGGGCTCGGCGCGACGGTGCGCTCGATCTTCCATCGCCGGTACCGCGACGTCGAAGCGGTCGCGGGCATCAGCTTCACCATCGAGCCGGGCGAGGTGGTCGGTTTCCTCGGTCCCAACGGCGCGGGCAAGACGACCGCGCTGAAGATGCTGTCGGGCCTCCTGTTCCCGACCTC
>JBBPYG010000017.1:0-3459 GCA_038200085.1 Candidatus Limnocylindria bacterium
AACGCCCCAGATCGCCTCGGGCGCCGCGCGGATGATCGCCTCTGCTTCGAAGAATTTCATCGTCGTTCACTCCGTTCCCAAATGGTTACCGTAGCCGCCACGTTACCATATGGCCGTGCGTAGGGCGACCGCGACGCGCGACCCCTTCAGTGCCTTGGGCGATCCCAACCGCCGCGCCATCGTCGAGCAACTGCGTCGCGGCGGACGCTCGGTGCAGGATCTCGCCGACGCCCTGCCGATCAGCCGCCCAGCCGTCTCGCGGCATCTGCGCTTGCTGAAGGGCGCCGGCCTTGTGAGTGACAGCCCCGTCGGCACGCGCCGCATCTACAGCCTGGACGCTCGAGGCGTCGAATCCGCGGAGCGCTACTTCGCCGAGGTGTGGGGCGAACGCGTCGCGCGCTTCCGGCTGACGGCCGAGAACACGAAACAGCGTGCGAAGCGATGATCGAGCCGCTGCGACTTGCCTTCGAGGTCGCCTGCCCTGCCTCGCACGCCTTCGAGACCTGGACCGAGCGGACGTCGATGTGGTGGCCGCCAGCCCACACCGTCACCCACGATCCCAAAGCGATCGTCGTCTTCGAGCCGCATGTGAACGGCCGGATCTTCGAACGCAGCTCGTCGGGCCGCGAGGTTGACTGGGGACGGATCACCTCGTGGGACCCTCCGCGGCGGTTGGTCTACCAGTGGCACATCGCCACTGACCCGGAGAGTGCGACGGAGGTCGAGATCGCCTTCGTCGATCTGGGTGATCGGACACGGGTGGAGATCGAGCACCGCGGATGGGAGCGGCTCGGTGACCGCGGACGCGGCTGGAGAGAGATGAACCAGGCCGGCTGGGACGGGGTGCTCGGGCCATATGCGGAGGCGTGTACGAGGGTCAGCCGAGCGATCTGAGCCGGAAGCGGGAGCGCGGGAAGCCGCCTTCGCGCGCGGCCGCCGTCAGGCGAATCGACGCGGCGAGAGGAACCCGATCTCATGCGCGGTGCGGCCGGTCGTCGCCAGGTCCGCGAGGATCTCACCCATGACGCTCGAGAACTTGAAGCCGTGGCCGCTGCACGCCGAGGCGTAGACGATGGGTCCGTCCGTGCCGATGATGAAATGGCCGTCGGGGCTCATGGTGTACATGCAGATCTTCGATGACCGCAGGGCGCCGTTCCCTGAAGGTACGCGCTCGCGCAGGAACGCACGGACGGGCGCGGCGTCGTCGTCCGTGGCCACCCGATCGAGCGTGTCCGGTTCGCACGCGACGTCGGTGCCCAACGGCGCGACCTTGAGCCCCTGGTCCGGGAGGTACGGGAAGCCATAGCAGCCGCGGGTGACCTCGCCGTCGATGATGTAGACGGGAAGCTTCGCGAGTTCCGGCCATTTGCCGACGGGCTCGAACCAGAACAAGGGGACACGCTCGATCCGCAGAAAGACCCCGAGGTGCGCGACGAGCTGCGGGTTCCAGGCGCCGGCCGTTACGACCACGCGGGCCGCGCGCACCGTCCGTCGATCGGTCTCGACCAGAGCGCCATTGCGCACCGCCGTGATGCGCCGCACCGGCTCCGCGAAGTGCAGCGTCGCCCCCTGGCGCTCGGCCCATCCAAGATGCGCTTCGATGCAGCGATCGGCGAAGAGGAACCCGGCGTTCGGCTCCTCGACCCCCCACCATTCGCGGTCGAGCCGGAAAAGGGGGAGCCTGCGGGCCAGCGCCTCTGGGTCCAGCACCTCGTGCTCCAATCCGTGATCGATGGCGCTGCGCAGAGATCCCGAGACGAGGCGGCCGCCTCGGGGACCCACGCAGAGGCCGCCGACCTGCCGGAGGAGTTCGTCGCCGCTCTCACGTTCGAGCTCGCGCCAGAGCGTCCACGCACGCCGGAGCAACGGGACGTAGTCCGGGTGCTCGAAGTACGCAAGCCGAATGATCCGCGTCAGTCCACCGGAGGAGCCGAGCGTGTGCCCTCGGCCGAAGGAATCGAGACCAACGACGCGCTCGCCGCGGCTCGCCAGATGCGCGACGGCCGCGCTGCCGTCCGCGCCGAGCCCGACGACGACCACGTCGCTTGTGTGTCCTTGACTCACTCCGACAATTCCCTTCCAGACGTCGTCCGGCGGGGTGTCGCCGACGGTCGCATGGGACCTGGTTCCCGTAAATGAGAGCGGCGCCCCCGGCCGGCGCGCGATGCCCGATCGGTATCCAGGGGCAACGTCCCCGCACGCACAAGCTCGGGTACCCGCGCCGGCACCGGGGCGAGCCGGAGCGCACGTCGGAGGAGGAAGGCGTGCGCACAGCGGGCATCGACATCGGCAGCGAGCACCACGTCCTCGCGGTCCTCGACGACTCGGGCGCCACGCTGGTGCGACCGACCAAGCTGAGCGAGGACGCCGCGGGGTACGAGCGCCTCTTCGCACTGCTCGGCGATCCGGCCGAGGTCGCCGTGGCGATGGAGGCGACCGGCCACTACTGGTGCAACCTCTTCGCCGCTCTGGTCGGCCGCGGCTTCGCCGTCGCGCTGATCAACCCGCTGCGCACCGCGCGGTACGCCGAGGAGGAGCTCCAGCGGACCAAGACCGACGCCATCGACGCGCTCGGCATCGCCCGCTTCGCCCTCGAGAAGCGCCCGGCGCCGGCCCGGCTGCGTGACCAGACGCTGGCCGAGCTGCGCGAGCTGGTCAGCCTGCGGCTGCGGGCGGTGCAGGACCTCGGTGACCGCGTCCGCGCGCTCCACCGCCTGGTCGACCTGGCGTTCCCCGAGCTCACCCGGCTCATCAAGGGCCTCGACAGCGAGCGCGCGACGGCGCTGCTGTCGCGCTACCCGACCGCCACGGCGATCGCCGCCGCGCCGGCGCGCACGCTCGCCGACTTGCGCTACGACGGCCGGCACAAGATCGGTCCCGTGCTCGCCGGGCGACTCCAGGACAGCGCGCGCACGAGTGTCGGCGCGCATCAGGGCGCCGCGTACGCCCGCGGGGTCCGCTACGCCTGCGAGGACATCACGCGGCTGCGCGAGCGGATCAAAGAGCTGGACACAGAGATCGAGCGCACGCTTGAGGGGTCCGGCCTGGCGCCGCTGCTGCGCTCGATCACGGGCTTGGGCCCGACCACGACCGCGCACCTGCTCGCGGTGCTCGGCGACCCTGCGGACTTCGACTCGGGCAAGGCCATCGCCGCCTTCGTCGGTACGGTCCCTGGGCTGCGCGAGTCGGGCAAGCGCCGACCTGCACACGCGCGGCTGCATCCGCTCGGACACGCCGCGCTGCGCCACGCGCTCTGGATGCCGACGCTCACGGCGATCCGCCGCAACCCTTGGATCCGCGCCTTCTATCTGCGACTCACCGCCGCGGGCAAGCCGAAGAAGGCCGCGATCATCGCCTGCATGCGCAAGCTGCTCGACGCGGTCCACTACGTGGCGCGGACGCGCACCGCGTTCGTCGCACGGGCGGCTTGAACCGACGTGGAGTACCCGGTATCTCATG
>JBBPYG010000018.1:0-5004 GCA_038200085.1 Candidatus Limnocylindria bacterium
GCGCACCGCGTGGGAGGCGGTCAGCCTCTACTGGCACTTCGTCGACGCGGTGTGGGTCGTCGTCTTCGCGACCGTCTACCTCGGGACGTTCGTATGAGCCACGACCTGCCCGAGCCGACCGTGTGGCCCGCGACGCTGGCCGCCGGCGTCACGCTCGCCGCCGCCGGCCTGGTGACCTCGCCGGTGCTGATCGTCGCCGGCGCGCTGGTCGCGCTGATCGCCCTCGCCGGGTGGATCGCGATCCTCGCGGCGCCGGAGCAGGAACGCCGTTGAAGGTGGACCGACGGACGTTCCTTGGCCGCGTGACCATCGGCGCGTCGGCCGCGATCGCGGGCCTCGTAGGCCTTCCGATCGTCGGCTACCTGTTCGCGCCGCTCTTCGCGCGCGCGGCGCCGACGTTCGTCGAGGTGGGAAAGCTCGCCGAGTTCAAGCTGGGCGAGACGCAGCTCGTGCACTTCAAGGATCCCTCCCCGCTCGCATGGGCGGGGCAGACGGCCGAGACGGCGCTTTGGGTGCGCCGCCGCGCCACCGAGGACTTCCAGGTCTTCAACGTCAACTGCACCCACCTGGGCTGCCCCGTGGATTGGCGCGCGTCTGCGCGGCTGTTCTTCTGCCCGTGCCACGGGGGCGTGTACAACGAGGACGGCAGCGTGGCCGGCGGGCCGCCGCCGCGCGCGCTGTTCGAGCGCGAGTGGCGGATCGAGGGCGACCGCCTCCTGATCCGCGAGGCGGCGCTGCCGACGCCGGGCGGGACGAGATGACCGGCGGCCGCGCGGCGCCCCGTCTGCCGGGCGCACCGGCGTGATCCGCGGCATCCTCGGCTGGCTCGAGGAGCGGTTCGAATTCGGCGACACCGTGGGGCGCGTCCTCACGCACCCCGTGCCCGCCGCGCTCGAGCGGCGCGTCGGCTGGTGGTACGTCTTCGGCAGCGTGACGCTCGCCGTCTTCGTCGTGCAGGTGGCGACGGGCGTGGGACTCGCGATGACCTACGTGCCGGCACCGAACAGCGCCTACGAGACGCTGCGCTTCATCAGCGACGAAGCCGCGTTCGGCTCGCTCCTCCGCGGTGTCCACTACTTCGGCGCGGGCGCGATGGTCGTGCTCGTGCTCATCCACATGACGCAGGTGTTCCTCTTCGGCGCGTACAAGTACCCGCGCGAGGCGAACTGGCTGACCGGCTCGCTGCTCCTGCTGCTCACGCTGGCGATGGCGTTCACGGGGCAGCTCCTGCGCTGGGACCAGGACGCGTTCTGGGCGATCGTGGTCGCCGCGGAGCAGGCCGCGCGGGCCCCGTTCATCGGCGGCTTCCTCGCGACGCTGGTCGTCGCTGGGCAGAACGTCGGCGGCGCGACGCTCACGCGTTTCTACGCGACGCACGTGTTCCTCATCCCCGCGGCGATCTTCGGCCTGCTCGGCCTCCACCTCTATCTCGTCGTGCGCAAGGGCATCTCCGAGCCGCCCGTTCCGGGTGAGCGCGTCGAGCGGGCGACGTACCGCGAGCGCTACGACCGCCTCCTGGCGCGCGGGATCCCCTTCTATCCCGACGCCGCGTGGCGCGACGCCATCGCCTCGCTCGGCGTGGTCGTGCTCATCGTCATCCTCGCGGCGCTCGTCGGCGCGCCGGTGCTCGGCCGACCGCCGGACCCGACGATCATCGTCGCCGACCCGCGCCCCGACTGGTACTTCCTCGGCTACTTCGCGCTGCTCGCGCTCATCCCCCAGAACGCAGAGAGCCTGATCATCATCGGGCTCCCCGCGCTCGCCTTCCTATTCCTTTTCGCGCTGCCCCTGCTCGCGCCGTTCGGCGAGCGCCACGTTTCGCGCCGGCCGATCGCCGTCGCGGCAGTCGCCTTCGGGCTCATCGTGTACACGGCGCTCACGGTGGCGGGCGTGCAGGCGCCGTGGTCACCCGTGGCCGCAGAGGGCGCGTCGCTCCCTGCCGCCGCGACGCAGGGGCTCGCGCCCGTCGAGCAGAACGGCGCGCGGCTCTTCGTCAGCAAGGCGTGCTTCAGCTGCCACGCCATCGCCGGTGGTGGCGGGCGGCGCGGACCGGACCTCACCACCGTCGCCGACCGCCTGGACCGGGCGCAGCTGATCGCCCGGATCCTGGGCGGAGGCGGGGCGATGCCCGCCTACGCGAGCACGATGTCCACCGACGAGCTGAACGACCTCGTCGCGTACCTCGTCACCCGCAGGTCACGCCCGCGCTGAGAGGACCTCGGGCCGCTGGAGCGCGGGGCCGCCACGACTGTCGTGATAGATGCGAAGCCGAGCGGCCGGGACGAGGTGCGGCCGGTCCAGCGGCAGTGACCGTCCGCATCGCAGCTGATCCACCGCACGTCGCGCTGGGTCGCGCGCGCCAGGGCCCCGGCATGCTCGTCGCTTGGCCACTCATCCCGTTGGTACGTGCCTTGGAAAGCCACCGCCGGCCAGATGCATGAAGACGAGCACGACCACGAGCGCGATCAGCAGGATCCCTCCCGCGATGCCCCAGACGGATCTGCGCGGTGCTCCCACATCCGCGGACACGGCGCGCTCATCCACTGCGGCTTGGGCAATGGGCCCACTGCGCAGCGCGGTCGCCGCGAACGCGATCCCCCAAGCCGTCGAGACCGCCGCCCCGGCTGGGCTGAGACTCGACGCGGCGTCTGGGACGATCAGCGACACCAGTCCCACCACAGTCGCGACAGCACCGGCGCACAACGCCGCGAGCTTCCAGCCGTCGGGCCTAGGCTCGCCACCAACGTAACGCCAAGGACGGTCAGGCCGAGAGCGGCGAGATATCCGTAGTGGCCGAGCGCCGCATGATCGTCGGCGGCGGTCCTCTGCAGCGTCAGGTTCGCCGACCCGAATGCGACAAGCGGTCCCGCGGCGACGAGGAGGAGCGCGAGCATCGAACGACTCGCACGCGGCTCGCGGCTCGGCCGAAGAAGTCCGCGCCCCCCGGGGTGCAGCAACGTCGCGAAGAAGGTCGACGCGCCGACCGCGATCCACGGGACGGAGAGCACGGCGGTGTTCGTCAGCGCCGCGGCCACCAGCAGCGCCAGAAACGGAGCCAGTGCCATCAACTGCCCTGCGACATTTCGGGAAGGTGCGCGCAGCTGGGCAAGCAGGCCGACCACCGCGGTTCCCATAAGGAGCGAGAAGGCGATGTCGTGGACACGGTGATGAGGCTCCCTGAAGTGTTGGCTGACGTGACCCAACGTCCCCGTCCGAGAACGCCGGCGAACCATTCCGGACGCAGAACGATCACACCGAACAAGGCCGCAAGCCCGAGCGTCATCAGCACAGCGAGTGAGAACGGTGTCCGCTGCATCGGTTCGGCGCCTCCCCACTAACCTTAAGGGCACACTGCGGTGACCGAAACTTTCACGATCCCACTGGACGATGTGTTCTGTCCGTGCTGCCGAGACGACCTCGCGGCCGCGATCGAGCGACTGACGGACGTCGTCTCGGTGGACGTCGATCTGGAAAGAAGGGTCGCGCGCGTGACGGTCCGCGCCGGCATGACCGACCCGGCGACGCTGCGCCGGCGGATCCAGGACTGCAACTTCCGGAATCCGGTCCCGCTGCCGAAAGCCGAGGTCAGCTCGCACGAGGCGATGCACCACGCGGCAGCCAGGACCGCCGTGCACAGCGGACACGAGGCGATGGGTCACGACATGTCCGACCCGCGCATGGCAGCCGCCATGGAGGCGGAGATGCGCCGGCGCTTCTGGATCGCTCTGGTCTTCTCCGTTCCGGTGATCGCGTACTCGTCGCTCGGCACGCTCCTCCTGGGAGGTCGCGCGCTGCCCGCGCCGGTCGACCGGAACCTCATTCTGCTGGTCCTAAGCACGCCGGTCACGCTGTGGGCATCCAGTGTCTTCCACTCCGGCGCCTGGCGGTCGATCCGTTCGGGCGTGCTGAACATGAGCGTCCTTGTCTCGCTCGGGATACTCGTGAGCTACCTCTTCAGCGTCGGGCTGACACTCACCACCGGCGGCGAGACCTTCTACGAGGCGGCCGTGATGCTCGCGACATTCCTCCTTTTCGGTCACTGGGTGGAGATGCGCGCGCGCCGTGGATCGTCGGACGCGGTACGAAAGCTTCTCGAACTCGTTCCGGCCGAAGCGAACGTCGAACGTGGCGGACAGGTCGACCGGGTGCCCGTTTCGGATCTTCGGGTGGGAGAGACGGTGGTGCTTCGCCCGGGCGAGCGGGTCCCCGTCGATGGCGTCGTGGTCGACGGACACACGTCGATCGACGAGTCGACGGTGACCGGGGAGTCGATCCCGATCCAAAAGGAAGCCGGCGCGAACGTGAGCACGGGGACCGTCAACGAAAGCGGCTCCATCCGGTTCCGAGCCACCCAGGTCGGCTCGGACACGACGCTCGCGCGGATCGCCGGAATGGTCGAGCGCGCTCAGGCCTCGAAGCCTCCCGCCCAGCGGCTCGCCGACCGGGCCGCGCACTACCTGGTGATCGTCGCCGTGACCGCGGGAGTGCTCACGTTCGCTACCTGGACGCTGATCGCGCACGAATCCGTGCTCTTCGCGCTCACGCTCGCGGTCACCGCGGTCGTC
This sequence comes from Candidatus Limnocylindria bacterium, assembly GCA_038200085.1. Classification (GTDB taxonomy): domain Bacteria; phylum Chloroflexota; class Limnocylindria; order P2-11E; family P2-11E; genus JALYKU01. The sequence goes on from JBBPYG010000018.1 coordinate 4,566, forward strand.
ATCGCCTGCCCCGATGCCCTGGGGCTCGCGACGCCGACGGCGATCATGGTCGCGGCCGACATCGGCGCCAAGCACGGGATCCTCTTCAAAGAAGCGACGAGCCTCGAGCTGGCCTCGAGGATCCAGGCCGTCGTCTTCGACAAGACCGGAACGCTGACCGAGGGCAAGCCGCGGGTGACGGACGTGGTCGCGCTCGCGCCCTTCGATGAGGGCGGATTGATACGGCTCGAAGCTGGAGCCGAGACCCGTTCCGGCCATCCGCTCGCCAAGGCGCTCCTCGAGGAGGCTCAGCGCCGCGGCATCTCGATGCCGGACCGCGTCGAGGACTTCGAGGCGCTCGCCGGACGCGGAGTCCGCGCTCGGGTGGACGGCCGTGAGGTGCACGTCGGCACTCGTCGAATGATGGAGGAGCGGGGCATATCGATCGAGCCCCTCCGCA
>JBBPYG010000019.1:0-13014 GCA_038200085.1 Candidatus Limnocylindria bacterium
CAGCGACGTTCCCCCGTGGAGGTGCTTCCAGTCGCGGAGCGGGTCGCCCCTGCCCGGAGGCTCGACCTTGATGACGTCCGCGCCGAGGTCGGCCAGGAGGCGGCCCGCGAATGGGCCGGCGATCATCGTCCCGAGCTCGACCACGCGGATGCCCGCGAGGGGACCTGCGGTCCGCGCTGGACCCGCGAGGGTGCTCTGGTTCTCGATGCCGGGGATTATGTCCGCTTTCTGAACAGCGGTCGCTTCGGCTAGACTGCCTCCGAAGAAGAGATCCAGAAGGATCCAGGAAAGGACAACGGGTGCCGCCCGCCATCCGCGAGAGCAAGGCAGAGGTCATCGCCGCGTACCGCCGGACCGACACCGACACGGGGTCGCCGGAGGTGCAGATCGCGGTCCTCACCGAGCGCATCAAGCACCTGACCGACCATCTGCGCACGGCGAAGCACGACAACCACAGCCGCCGTGGTCTGCTGATGATGGTCGGACAGCGACGTCGCCTGCTCGCTTACCTGCATCGCAAGGACCCCGAGCGCTACCAGACGATCATCGGACGGCTCGGGCTGCGGCGGTGAGAGCGTAGACCTAGCGGACCGCACCCGCGAGAAACAGCCACAAGATGCCGATCAGCCGATCCCAGGCGACCATCAGCGACCGCCCGCTCACTTTCGAGACAGGCAAGTACGCCGCACAGGCGGGCGGAGCCGTGACCGTGCGCTACGGAGACACCATCGTGTTCGCGGCGTCCACCGTCTCCAAGTCGATCCGCGCGGGCATCGACTTCTTCCCGCTGACCGTCGACTTCGAGGAGCGGCTGTACGCCGCGGGGAAGATTCCCGGATCGTTCCCCCGCCGCGAGGGCCGGCCCTCCGAGGAGGGGATCCTCACCGCGCGCCTCGTCGATCGGCCGATCCGGCCGCTCTGGCCGAAGGGCTTCCGCAATGACGTCCAGATCGTCGTGTCCGCCTGGTCGAGCGACCAGGAGAACGACTACGACATCCTGGCGGTCAACGCGGCGTCGGCCGCGCTGACCATCTCCAACGCGCCCTTCGAGGGCCCGATCGGGTGCGTCCGCGTGGGCTCGGTCGGGGGGAAGCTCTCGCTCAACCCGACGATCCAGCAGATGGAGGAGAGCGAGCTCGACCTCGTGGTCGCGGGCACGAAGGACTCGGTCATGATGGTCGAGGCCGGAGCGCAGGAGATCTCCGAGGAGAAGCTCGTCGAGGCCCTGACCCTCGCGCAGGAGGGCATCGCGAGGATCTGCCAGGCGCAGGAAGAGCTCCAGCGCGCCGCGGGCAAGCCCAAGCTCGAGATCGAGGCTCCGATCCACGACGCCGCGGCGCACGCGCCGGTACGCACGTTCTTCGAGGAGAGGATCCGCTCCGCACTGCGCGACCCCGACAAGGCGAAGCGCGAAGCCGGCCTCGATGAGCTGAAGGCCGAGGCGACGTCGCGATTCGTGACCGAGCAAGGCGCGATCACCCCCGAGGAGGTCTCTGCCGAATGGGAGAACGTCCTCGAGCGCGAGTTCCGGACCGCGGTCGTGAGCGAGAACCTGCGCCCCGACGGGCGGGACACCAAGGCGATCCGCCCGCTCTCGATCGAGGTCGGCGTTCTCCCGCGGGCGCACGGCTCGGGCCTGTTCCAGCGAGGGCAGACACAGGTGCTCTCCGTCGCGACGCTCGGGCCGTCGGGGGACGAGCAGATCATCGACACGCTGTCGCCCGTCGACACCAAGCGCTACATGCACCACTACAACTTCCCGCCGTATTCCGTCGGCGAGGTCCGCATGATGCGCGGCGCGAGCCGCCGGGACATCGGCCACGGCGCGCTCGCCGAGCGCGCTCTGCTCCCCGTCGTACCGACCAAAGAGGAGTTCCCGTACACGATCCGCGTGGTCAGCGAGACGCTCGAGTCGAACGGCTCGTCCTCCATGGCATCGACGTGCGGTTCCACGCTGGCGCTCATGGACGCCGGCGTCCCGCTCAAGACGATGGTCGCGGGGATCGCGATGGGCCTGATCGTCCAGGACGGAAAGCACACGATCCTCACGGACATTCAGGGCCTCGAGGACCACTACGGCGACATGGACTTCAAGGTCACCGGCACGGACACCGGTGTCACGGCGCTCCAGATGGACATCAAGGTCAAGGGGATCAGCCTCGACATCATGCGCGAGGCGCTGGCCCAGGCCCGCGAGGCGCGTCTGTACATCCTTCAGGAGATGCGGCAGGTCATCGACAAGCCGCGCGCGGAGCTGAGCAAGTACGCGCCGCGCATCGACACCATCCGGATCCACCCCGACAAGATCCGCGAGGTCATCGGTCCCGGCGGAAAGATGATCCGAGCGATCCAGAGCGAGTCCGGCACGAACGTCGAGGTCGAGGACGACGGCACCGTGCGGATCACGGGGGCGAAGCCGGAGGGCCGCGAGAAGGCGCGCCAGATGATCGAGGGCCTCACCAAGGAGGCCGAGGTCGGCGAGATCTACGACGGCAAAGTGACCCGGATCATGAGCATCGGCGCGTTCATCGAATACCTTCCCGGCAAGGAGGGCCTGGTGCGGGTCTCGGAGCTGTCGTCGGGCCGGGTGAGCAATGTCGAGGACGTGGTCAAGGTCGGCGACAAAGTGAAGGTGAAGATCGCCGAGGTGGACCGTCAGGGCCGTGTCAACCTTTCCATTCGCGCGGTCGAAGAAGGCGATTCCGAGGGCTTCGAACAGCGGCAGCGAGCGGAGCGCGAGCGGTACCGCGAGCGCGAAGGCACCGGAGGCGGCTTCCGGCCGCGTCCCGGCGCCGGACCGGGCGGGGGAGGCTTTCGACGGAGCGGGCCACCCCGCTCCTGAGCCTCCGGGCCGCAGACGCTCTCCCTCATCCTCCCCGCGTACAACGAGGCTCGCCGGTTGCCGGCGAGCCTCGCGCGTTGCGCCGAGTTCTTTCGCTCACGAGCGATCGACGCCGAGATCATCGTCGCCGACGACGGCTCGACGGACGGTACGCGTGCCGCGTTCGCGGAGGCCGTGGCCGGCCTCCCGCAGGCGCACCTCGCGTACCGGCTGCTTCCTCTCCCGCACGCCGGCAAGGGCGGCGCGGTCCGGGCCGGCGTCGCGGCGGCGGTCGGCGATCCCATCGTCTTCCTCGATGCCGATCTGACGATCCCGGTGGAGAGCATCGACATGTTCCTCGACGCGCTGGCCGGCGGGGCTGACATCGCCGTGGCGTCACGCTACGTGGAGGGTGCGGTGGTCGAGCGCCCCTGGTGGCGGGTCTTCATGGGTCTCGTGTTCCACGCCTGCGTCCATCTGATCGTGCCCGTCGACGTGAAGGACACGCAGTGCGGCGGAAAGGCGTACACCGCGGAGGCCGCGAAGTACCTCTTCCGCGCGTCCCGCCTGAACGGGTTCGCGTTCGACGCCGAGGTGATCTTCCTCGCGCGGCGGGAGGGATACCGCGTCGCGGAGCTGCCCGTCCAGCTGCACCAGCTCGGCGAGACGAGCATCGATTTCCTCTCCGATACGCTGCGAATGCTTCGGGACCTCGTGCTGATCCGCTTCAATGCCACCGCGCGCCGCTACGAGCGGCCGCAGCCCCGGCGAACCTCGCCAAGGCCGAGTCTTGGGCCGGGAGAGTGAGGGTCCCCGCGAGCCAGTCGACGCCTGCGGACCGCGGCGTCTTCGACGGCGGCCTTCGACGCCCTCTGGTCATCACCGCTGACGACCTCGGGTTCTCGGCGGCGGTGACGCGGGGCATCCTCGACGCCCATCGCACCGGCATAGTGCGTTCGGCGTCGCTGCTGGTGACCTACCCCGGAAGTGCCGAAGCCGCAGCGCTCGCGGCCTGCGAAGGCGGCCTCGAGGTGGGCCTGCACCTCGACCTGGTCGGAGGACTGCCAGCCGCGGATCCGAGCGCGGTGCGCAGCCTGATCGACCGCGATGGCCGCTTCCGCCCGCTCGGCGCATTCGTGCGCCGCCTGCTCACAGGCCGTGTGCGGGCGCGTGACGTCGCGACCGAGGTCCGCGCCCAGGCTCGGCGCGCGCGTTCGCTCGGCATCGCCCCGCTGGCGTGGGACTCGCACCGCCACGTGCACCTGATCCCGTTCGTCGCTCGCGTAGTCGGGGCCGTGGCGCGCGAAGAGGGCGTTCGCTGGCTCCGGCGAGGGCATTCTCCGGGCTGGGCGCGCGGCTGGAAGCCCCGGGCGCTGTCCGCGTCGACGACGCTCAGCGAGCGATGGTTCCGCGGCATCGCCGGCAACGACTGGTACGTCGACCTTTCGTCGTGGCGGACCCACGACCCGGCCGACCTGAGGAGGATGCCGATCGGCAGGGGAGTGGGCGAGCTTGGCTGCCACCCGGCCGACGTGGACGACGAGCCGCACGCGCGCGACGCGCTCGCAGGGCGCAGGGTGGCCGAGCTCGCGATGCTTACCGAGCCGGCGCTGCTGGCGGCGCTCGCGGGAGACGTCGGCTGGCGCGTCCCCGCGCGCTCGTCCGCAGGGGGGTGATGCCGGGCTCCACGACCAGCGCGGCCCTGCGCGAGGCCCTCCAGCGGTACCGGGACGCGCGCCTGGACACGAGGTGGCTGGTCCACGGGCGGGCCTTCATGTCGGACCTTCCGTTCGTGGAGCAATACGTACCGCGCCACGGCTTCATCGTCGAGCTGGGCTGCGGGCAGGGCCTGTTCAGCAACCTGCTCAAGGGGGTGTCGCCCGCGCGCCGTGTGCTCGGCGTGGACATCGACGCCCGCAAGATCGAGGTCGCCAGGCGAACGATCCAGGGACGCGAGGGGCTGCGCTTCGAGGTCAGCGACATCGTCGCCACGCCGCCGCCCCGTTGCGACGCGGTGGTGATCGTCGACGTGCTGTACCTGCTGCCGTTCGAGGCGCAGGAGGCCGTGCTGCGTGGCGCCGCCTCCGCGGTATCCGAGAACGCTCCGGTCATCGTGAAGGCGCAGGAGAGATCGATCGGGCCGCGGTACGCGCTCACCTTCGCGCAGGAGATGATGAGCGTCAGCCTCGGCCTCACCCGCGGCGGTCGAAGGCTGCACTTTCCGTCGCGCGACGACGCGCTCGACATGTTCCGGCGCAGCGGGTTGCTCGCCAACGTCGTCCAGATGCGGCGCCGCCCGTACACCGACGTCGTGTATCTCGCGCGAAAAGCGCCGCGGCTGGGTTAGGCTCCGCATGATCTTGCCGATGAGCGAAGGACCTCCGGACAACCTGCTCGCCTCGCTCGCCGCCGAGATCCGCGCCTGTACGGCGTGTCCGCTGCACCGCACGGCCCGGCAGGCCGTGCCGGGCGAGGGCAGCGCGGCCTCCGGCATCCTGATGCTCGGCGAGGCGCCGGGGTACCACGAGGACGTCCAGGGGCGCCCGTTCGTCGGCGCCGCCGGCCAGCTGCTCGACGAGCTGCTCGCGGAGATCGGCCTCGACCGCGCGAGCGTTTTCATCACCAACGTGGTCCGCCACCGTCCCCCCGAGAATCGCGACCCTTTGCCCGAAGAGGTCCTCGCGTGCGACCAGTGGCTGCGGCGGCACCTTGAGGCGCTGCGCCCGCGCGTGATCGTGACCCTCGGCCGCCACGCGATGACGCGCTTCCTGCCCGGCGAGTCGATCTCGCGGATCCACGGCAGGGCCCGCCGCGCCAACGGCCAGCTCATCTTCCCCGTCTACCACCCGGCGGCGGCGCTCCATCAGCCTTCGCTGCGCGCCGAGCTCGCCGCCGATTTCCGCGCGCTCGGGGCCTTCCTCGCGGCGACGGCGCAGCCGCGGGCGCCCGAGCCGGCCGAGAAGAAACCCGCGGACCAGATGACGCTCTTTGGCTGAGCCGCGGCGCGGATCGCCGCCGCTGCGCGTCATCCCCCTCGGGGGCGTCGGCGAGATCGGAAAGAACATGATGCTCGTCGAGCAGGGCGAGGACATGCTCATGGTCGACGCGGGGCTCATGTTCCCCGACGAGGGGATGCTCGGCATCGACCTCGTGATCCCCGAGATCGGCTACGTGCGCCAGCACCGCGACCGGCTGCGCGGGATCGTGATCACCCACGCGCACGAGGATCACATCGGAGCCCTCCCGTACGTGCTTCGGGAATTCGGCACGGTGCCGATCCACGGTACGAAGCTGACGATCGGCCTCATCCGCACCAAACTTCGTGAGCATCGTCTCGCCGAGCGCGCCGTCTTCCGCGAGATCATCCCCGGGGAGCCCTTCACCGTCGGGCCCTTCCAGTGCGATTCGTACCGCGTTTGCCACAGCATCCCCGACGCGGTCGGCGTCACGATCGAGACGCAGTACGGGACGATCGTTCACTCCGGCGACTGGAAGTTCGACCACACGCCGGTCGATGGGCGACAGACCGACTTCGCGCGCCTCTCCGCGATCGCGGCCAAGGGCGTCCTGCTGCTGCTGTCCGACTCGACCCGCGCCGAGGTGGCCGGGTACACGCCGTCGGAACGGCACGTCGGCGAGATCCTCGACGGGATCATGTCGCGCGCGTCGGGCCGCGTGATCATCACTACGTTCGCCTCGAACATCTCGCGGATCAAGCAGATCGTCGACATCGCCGCCGCCTGGAACCGCAGGATCGCGATCGTCGGCCGGTCGATGGAGAACTACACGCGGACGGCGCGCGAGCTCGGCTACCTCGAGTACCCCGAGGGCTCCATCGTGCACGCGGGGGACATCGGCAAGCTGCCCGACCACGAGATCTGCATCATCACGACTGGCAGCCAGGGGGAGCCGACGAGCGCGCTCTCGCGCATGGCGCTCGGGGACCATCGCCACGTCGCCGTGAAGGACGGGGACACGGTCGTCATGTCGTCGAACCCCATCCCCGGCAACGAGGAGCTCGTGTCTCGGACGGTCGATAACCTCTTCAAGCTGGGAGCCGAGGTGATCTACGACGCCGCGGTGCGGCCGCACGTGTCGGGGCACGCCAGCCAGGAGGAGTTGAAGCTGCTGCTTAACATCCTGCGACCGAAGTACTTCGTCCCGATCCACGGCGAGTACCGCATGCTGGTGAAGCACGCCCGGATGGCGATGGACCTCGGCGTGGAGCCCGACAACGCCTTCGTGATGACCAATGGCGACGTGCTCGAGTTCGGCGAGCGGGGGGCCAAGCTCGGCGAGCGGGTGCAGACGGGGCAGGTCTACGTCGACGGGCTCGGCGTGGGAGACGTGAGCCAGTCGGTGATGCGCGACCGCTGGTCGATCGGCAGCGACGGCGTGTTCCTCGTGGTCATCACGATCGAGCGGCAAACGGGAGCACTCGTGGCGGGCCCAGACATCGTGACCAAGGGCTTCGTCCCCGAAGAGGACGCCGGGAAGCTCATCGAGGAGGCGCGCCAGCGCATCATCGAGGGCCTTGGAGAGGCACAGACAGGCGAGCACCTGGTCGAGGCGGTGGCGCTGAAGGACTCGATCCACTCGAGCGTCGCTTCCTTCCTCTATCAGAGAACGAAGCGCCGCCCGATGGTCCTGCCCGTCATCATGCAGGTGTGAGAAAGAGCACCGACCGGGCGGCGGTACGCCGGCCAGCCCGCCCGCGCGCTGGGGGACTCGAGGGCGGCGGCCACGGCGAGATCGCGGGGATCGCGCTGCTCGTGTTCGCATTGCTGTCCGCGGTCGCCCTCGTGGCCGATCAGGGAGCGCTGCTGCACTGGTGGCGCGCGTCTCTGTTCGCGCTTCTTGGCTGGGGGGCGGTGCTCGTGCCGCCGGGCCTGGCGCTGGTCGGAGCCGCTGTCGCCTTTCCGTCGCTCCGTCCGGGCCTGGTCGCGCCCGCGGCCGCCGGCGCCGTGCTGCTCGTCGCGGTCCTCGGACTGCTCGAGGTCGCGGTGCGCAGCGAGCCCGGCTCGCCGGCGGGCGGCATGGCGGGGAGGCTCGTCGGCGGGTCGGCGCGGTCCGCGCTCGGGGACGTCGGCGCGGCGCTCCTCCTCATCGCGATCGCGCTCGTCGCCCTGGTCGTCGCCTCCGGCCGCTCGGCCGGCGAGCTCGCGTCGGGGGCGGCGGGCCTCGGCAGGTGGGCCGCGGACCTCGCGCGTGCGGTCATCCTGCGCCGCCCCAGTTTCGTGTTCCGACCCGGCGCCACTCTGCCCGGAGGGACCGCGACCGCGATGGCCGCGGGGCTGGCGAAGAGCGAGGCCGCCGCTCGCCAGCGCCGGGCCGACCCGGAGTCCGAGGCGGAAGACGCCATCCAGCAGCCGCTGCGCATCAACCTCCAGGAAGAGCGGGCCCCGCGGGCCGCCGGCAGCGACGTCCCGGCAGCGGCTGTCGCCCTGCCTGTCGCCGCCGCGGCGCCTGCCGCGCTCGGGCCCGCGGGCCTCGCCTCGGCCGCGGTCGCCGCGGAGGGCGTGCTGCACGCGGCCGCGGACCGTTCGTGGTCGCTGCCCTCGATCGACCTCCTGGAGGAGGGCTCGGCATCGAGGTCCGGCCGGGACGAGGTCATGCGCAACACGCGCGTGATCGAGGAGACGCTGCTCCACTTCAACATCGTGGCGAAGGTGGTCGAGGTGAGCGTCGGCCCCGTGGTGACGCGGTACGAGCTCAAACCCGCCGCGGGCGTGAAGCTGTCGCGGATCGAGGCGCTGTCCGACGACCTGTCGCTGGCCCTCGCCGCGCGCAGCCTGCGCATCGAGGCTCCCGTCCCCGGGAAGAGCGTCGTCGGCATCGAGATCCCCAATCTCGCGATCGGTCTCGTCTCGCTGCGCGATGTCGCCGAGACCGCGACCTTCGTCGACGCGACCAGCACGCTCACCGTCGCGTGCGGGCGCGACGTCGCCGGTTCTCCGATCGTGCTGGACCTCGCGAAGCTGCCGCATCTACTGGTGGCGGGACAGACAGGCTCGGGGAAAAGCGTGTGCATCTCCTCGATGATCTGCAGCCTCCTGATGAACTCGACGCCCGACCGCGTGCGGCTCCTCATTGGTGACCTCAAGCGCGTCGACTTCACGGGGTTCAACGGCCTCCCGCACCTGGTCGTACCGATCATGACCGAGCACGACAAGATCCTGAACGCCCTGTACTGGGTGACGGGCGAGATGGACCGCCGCTACCGTCTCTTCGCACGCGCGAGCGCTCGCAACATCGCGAGCTACAACGAGTCGAGGTCCGGGCCGGACAAGATCCCCTACATCGTGTTCATCATCGACGAGCTCGCGGACCTGATGCTGCAGGCGCCGATCCAGGTGGAGAAGCAGATCACGCGCGTCGCGCAGCTCGCGCGAGCGACAGGGATCCACCTCGTGCTCGGGACGCAGCGCCCCTCCGTCGATGTCATCACGGGCCTTATCAAGGCGAACATCCCGGCACGGATCGCCTTCGCGACCGCGTCGTCGATCGACTCGCGCACGATCCTCGACATGACCGGCGCGGAGAAGCTGCTCGGCCGAGGCGACATGCTGGTGCTCCCGCCCGACAAGGCCAAACCGATACGGGCCCAAGGAGTGTTCGTCTCCGACCGGGACATCGCCGCCGTGACCGCGCACTGGAAGGCGCAGGGCGGCCTCGATCCGCATCCCGAGGTCCTCGAGGACCCCGACAAGGGCGGGGGATGGCGTGACGACGGCGGCGACGGGGACATCGACGACGCCCGCTACGAGGAGGCCGTGGAGATCGTGAAGCGCGCGGGCCAGGCATCGGTGTCGATGCTGCAGCGCAAGATGACCGTCGGCTTCGCGCGCGCCGGACGGCTCATCGACGTCATGGAGCAGCACGGCGTGATCGGCCCCGCGCAGGGGCCCGGCAAGATGCGTGAGGTCTACGGAGGGCCGCCGCCGCGGCGCTCGCCCGACGAGGACGGCGACGCCTGATGGCGACCCTCGGCGAGGTCCTGCGCGCCCAGCGCGAGCGCAAGAAGATCACGCTCGACCAGGCCGCCGACGACACGAAGATCCGCGAGCGTTTCCTGCGCGCGCTGGAGGACGGCGACTACGAATCGCTTCCCGGGGCCGTCTACACGAAGGGCTTTCTCAGCAACTACGCCGAGTACCTTGACCTGCCGCCCGCGAGGCTCGTCGGCCTCTATCGATCCGAGCGGCCGGCCGCGGAGGCACCGCGCCGCTTCGAGCCGATGCGCCCGATCGCCAGGCGCGCGGTGGTCCTGCGGCCGTCCCTGCTGCTGCCCATCGCCGCGGCGGCCGCGGTCGCGCTGTTCGTGGGCTACCTCTACTACCAGCTGAGCACGTTCGCCGTCCTGCCGAAGATCGAGGTGACCGAGCCTCCCGCCGACGCGGTCGCGCAGTCGGCGGACTACGTGATCAAGGGCCGCACGACGCCGGACGCACGCATCACCGTTCGCGTCTTCCCCGGGCCCCAGACGTACACCGACATCCATCCCGGCGCCGATGGCGAGTTCGGCGTCACGGTGCAGCTGCACCCCGGAACGAACCACGTCGAAGTCGAGGTGCTCGCGCAGGGGAAGGTGGACCGCGTCTCGCGCGCGATCCAGCTCGAGAGCGTCGCCGACGCCGAGCAGGCCCCGCAGCTGATCGTCGAGCAGCCGGCGAACGGCGGCACGTACACGAACGCGCCGGTGACGGTCTCGGGCCGCGTCGACCGGTCCGTCGCGAGCCTGCTCGTGAACGGAACGCCCGTGACGCCCGCCGCGGACGGCACGTTCGGCATGACGGTGAACTTCGCGGCGGGGCAGCAGGCCGTCCACGTCGTCGCGCGGACCGCCACCGGAGCGGAGGTGCAGGAGACGCGCACAGTGGGCGTGTCGTACACCGCCGCGGTCGTCACCGTGCGCGTGCGCGGCGGGGCGGCGTGGCTCTTGGCGACGGTCGACGGGCGGCAGGCGCCGAACACGAACAAGGTGTTCCCGGATGGCCAGGTCCTCACATTCAGCGGCAAGCGCGTCGTCCTGCGCACTGGCAACGCCGGCACGACGTACGTCACGCACAACGGGATCGAGGTCGGGCTCATGGGTGATCCGGGGCAGGTGATGGAGCGCACCTTCGCGACGCCGTGAACCTCGCGCTCGCTCTCGTCTACCTGCGCATGGCGGCGATCGCGCCGATCGTGTTGCTCCTCGGCCAGCCCGAGCGCGGAGCGGCCGCGTGGGCGCTGGTCCTCTTCGTCCTGGCGGCGCTCACCGACCTCGCCGACGGACCGATCGCACGGCGCCTCGGGCAGGTCACCCGTCTCGGCACGTTCCTCGACCCGCTCGCCGACAAGCTGCTGATCGTCGGCACGCTCATCGGTCTCGGGGCACGCGGCCTCGTACCGTCGTGGATCGTCGTGCTCGTCGTCGCCCGCGAGCTCGTCGTCACTAACCTGCGGGCCGTCGCCGCCGCGCGTGGCTACAGCATCGGCGCGAGCACATACGGGAAGGCGAAGACGGTCGTCCAGTCCCTGGCCACGGCGGCGCTCCTGCTCTTCCTCACGGCGCCTTCGCCGGTCCTGGCGGATGTCGCGTACGCGCTGCTCGCTGCCGCGGTCGGGCTGACGCTGCTGTCCGGTGCGGCGTACCTCTGGCAGGCGTCGTGGGCAATGGCCGGGCGCGGCGTTCCCGCGCGCTGGCGACCCGCCGCGCGCAGGGACGGAGACGTGCGTGGCACGGCGCGGTAGCCGCGCCCCGTCGTACGACGAGCTCGTGGCGCGCATGGTCGGGATCCAGGAGCGCCTGAAGACAGTGAGGCTCACCGTCGCCTCCGCGGAGTCGTGCACCGGAGGCCTGCTCGCAGCCGTCCTGTCCGAGCACAGCGGCTCGAGCGACCACTACCTGGGCGGGGCCGTCGTGTACAGCAACGACGCCAAGACCGTCTTCGCCGACGTGCCGAGCCAGCTCATCCACGGCCACGGCGCGGTCTCGAGCGTCGTCGCCGCCGCCCTCGCCCGCGGCGCGCGCGACCGGCTTGGCGCACGGGTCGGCCTCGGCATCACCGGCATCGCCGGCCCGGGGGGCGGGACCGCGAGCAAGCCGGTCGGGCTCGTCTACGTCGCGATCGAGAGCGACCCGCTGTCGACCGTACGCACGTGCCGCTTCGAGTTCGACCGCGCGGGCAACAGGCTCGCGAGCGTCGGCGCCGCCCTCGACCTCCTCGAGCGGTGCGTCGCGTGACGAAGCGCGGGATCGGCGTCGGGCTCCTCGGCCTGGGCACCGTCGGCAGCGCCGTGGCGCGCGCATTCGGCGACCGCTCGCGCCTGCTCGACGCGGCGGCCGGCCGGAGCGTACGGCTGGTGGCGGCCGCGGTGCGCGACGCGGCGCGGCCGCGCGATGCGGGCGACGTCTCCGTCACGGAGGACCCGTTCGCGATCCTCGACGCGCCGGAGGTCGACGTCGTCGTGGAGGCGATCGGTGGCAGGGAGCCGGCGTCGGATCTGCATCACGCGGCGTTCGAACGCGGCAAGCACGTGGTCACGGCGAACAAGGAGCTCGTCGCGTGCGAATGGGACGCGCTGCACGAAGCGGCGCGGCTCGCAAAGCGCCAGCTGCGCTACGAAGCCGCCGTCGCCGCTGGAGTGCCCGTGATCGCGGGGGCGCAGGGCCTCGGGGCCGCGCGCGTCCGGAGCGTCCGCGGGCTCCTGAACGGCACGACCGCGTACATCTGCTCGCGGCTGGACGCCGGCGTGACGTTCGACGCCGCGCTCGCGGAGGCGCAGGCCGCGGGGTACGCGGAGGCGGATCCGAGCAAGGACGTGGACGGCTGGGACGCCGCATACAAGCTCTCGATCCTGGTGAGCATCCTCGCGGGCCGGCACTTTCCGCCGGAGAACATTCGCCGCGAGTCCCTGCGTGAGGCGACGCCCGAGTCTTCGGCGTCGGCCGTCACGCGCGGGGGGCGGTTGCGCCACGTGGCGGCGGCCGACTTCGGCGCGAAGGCGACGAAGGGCCGCGTCGGACCGGAAGAGGTCCCCGCCGATTCGCTGGAGGGCACGGCCATGGGCGCGACGAGCGTCGTCACGATCGACACGGATCTCACCGGGCGGCTCGCGTGGATCGGAGCCGGGGCCGGCGGCGACGCGACCGCCAGCGCGATCCTCGGGGACGTGATCGCGATCGCTCGGGCAGCGCCGTGACGACG
>JBBPYG010000020.1:0-6525 GCA_038200085.1 Candidatus Limnocylindria bacterium
GACGACATCGACGGGTACGAGCTGATCCGCCGCTCGCAGCCGATCCCCGTCGCCGGCGGCGAGTCGGAGTTCGGGCTGTTCGGCTTCCGGGAGCTGCTGAAACGGCGCGCGCTCGACATCGTGCAGCCTGACGTTGCCCGCGTCGGCGGGTTCACCGCGGCGAAGCGGCTCGGCGCGCTCGTCCACGCGCACAACGTGCGCTACGCGCCGCACACCGGGTTCTCGTGCGGCGTCGCGCACATCGCCTCGCTCCACCTCGCGGCAGCCGTCCCGCAGCTCTACCGGCTCGAGTGGATGTTCATCACGAACCCGCTGCTGGACATCTTCGAGGAGCCGTTTCCCGAGCCGGAGGCGGGCATGCTCGGCGTGCCGTCGGGTCCGGGTCTCGGGATGACGCTCGACCGGAAGAAGCTCGAGCGCTTCCGTCTCTCGTAGGTTGGGCGAAGCGGGCGAACGGGAGCCGCGGCCGTGGACGACGTTGTCGCGGCGGACGCTTCTCGAGCGGCCGCCGTGGGTCGCGGTGGGCGACGAACGCGTGCAGCTGCCCGACGGGCGCGTCGTCGAGGACTTCAACTGGGTGCGGCTGCGCGACTACGCGGTGGTGATGGCGCTGAGCAAAGGCGGCGACGTCGTGATCGAACGGTCGTACAAACACGGCGCGCGACGGGTCGCGATCTCACTGCCCGCGGGCTATCTCGAGGAGAACGAGGATCCGGAGAGCACCGCCCGGCGGGAGCTACTCGAAGAGACCGGTTACGCGGCGGCGTCGTGGACGTCGCTCGGGCGCTTCGTGGTGGATGGCAACACGGGCTGCGGCGAGATGCACGCCTTCCTCGCGCGCGGCGCCTCCCGCGTCGCGGAGCCCGCGAGCGGCGATCTCGAGGAGATCGCGGTGGAGCTCATGCCCCTGTCTCGGCTCGTGCGCGCGCTCGCCCAAGGCGAGATCGCCCAGCTCGGCACGGCGGCCGCGATCGGCTTGGCGTCACTGGCGCTCAGATCGGATCCATGAAGATAGAACGGATGATTCACGTGAAACAATCTCGCACCGGGCCCCGAGTCGGCGCCGCTCCGGCGTGATCGGCCGCGAATGCCGGTGCGAGTGACCGAACGCCGGTGCGTTGGTGCACGCACGGTGGCTCGGTTCCGTCGCTCGTCGAGGCGATGAAGCCGCCGCGTGGCCGAGGCCGACGCGCACGCGCGCTAGCGGCTGACCTCGAGTACGGCAGGGTCCCAGACGTTGTCGCGTCGGTCGATGACGTTCAGCGGATTGGTGTCCACAACGAGCGTCCCCTCCTGCGTCGTGATGTGGAACAACTGAAGGGGCTTCGGCGCGGGACCGCTTACGACGACGGCGGTGCGCTTGTCGTAGACCGACTGGTGGCACGGGCAGTGGAAGCGGTCCTCCGCGGGGACGAACGGCACGCTGCAGCCCAGGTGGGTACATTTTCGATACGCCGCGACGATGCCGCCTGGGGCATGGAGGAGGAAGAATCTTCCGGTCGAGAAGAGGATCGGGCGATCGTCGGTGGTGCGGAATCGTTCGAGGATCTCTTCCCGCGTGCCGACGGGAACGCGCTCGCCGAGCCCGACGACCCGCTGGACCCGCATGAAAGGAACGACGCTGGCGAAGAGCTCCGCGAGCGCGAAGCCGGACCCTCCGAGCAGGCCGAGCCGCAAAACGCGCCTCCGCGATGGCGACCCGCGCGTACCGTCGCCGATCTCGTGACGGATCATCGCCGACCTCCTACGCCAACGTAGTAGAGGGTAAGGCCATCCCGGGAGATGTCCAGGCGGGCCTGACGGGCGGCGTTCGCGGCCCAGCCGACCGCCTAGCATCCGTCGATCACCTCATTTACCTGGACGCAGGTGACCTCGTGGCGTCTTGGCGGCGGTCACCTCGCGCGCCGCGTCAACGCCGAGCGGCTGATCCGGACCGTCGCCGACATGTGCGGAGCCCACGCGCAGCTCGCGTCATCCGTCCCTCTGGCACTCGGCGCCGGCATAAGGGGCCTCGCGCGCGAGCAGATCGACGCCGCGATCGTTCGCGACCGCACCCTCGTGAAGACGTGGGCGACGCGCGGGCCCTCCACGTCCTCGCGGCTCACGACATCCCGCCGTACCGCGCCACCCAGCGAACGCGTCAGCAGTATTAGTAGTGACTCGGAGGAATCATGAGGCTTCTTCTCACTTCCGCTGGCATCAAGAACACGAGCATCCACGACGCGCTGGTCGACCTACTGGGCAAACCGATTGCCGAGTCCAGCGCCCTCTGCATCCCCACCGCGTCGTACGCGCATCCCATGACCGGTCCTGGCGAGGCATGGAAGTTCATCACCGGACTAGAGGCCAGAACCCCCATGTGCGAACTGGGTTGGAAGTCATTGGGCGTGCTGGAGCTCACCGCGCTGCCCAGCATCGACGAAGGGTATTGGGTCCCCTTAGTCCAGGAGACGGACGCCCTGCTGGTGAATGGCGGCGACCCCTTGTATCTGTGCCACTGGATGCGGCAGTCCGGACTGGCGGACCTCTTGCCGTCACTCCGCAACACGGTCTACGTGGGACTGAGCGCCGGGAGCATGGTGATGGCCCCCAACGTCGGGGAGGATTTCGTCCGCTGGAAGCCGCCCACCGGTGGCGATAGAACGCTGGGACTCGTCGATTTTTCGATGTTTCCGCACCTGGATCACGAGGACCTGCCGGACAACTCCATGGCCAACGCAGAAAAATGGGCCGCTGGCATGCGGGTGCCCTGCTACGCGATCGACGATCAGACCGCCATCAAAGTGACCGACGGCACCGTAGAAGTCGTCTCCCAGGGGCACTGGAAGCTGTTTGCCCGCTAAATACCGGTCCGACGCGCTTCCCAGTCACGGCTTGCGATGGAGTCGCTCCGGCGATGGTCGTCGCGACCCGATGAACAGTGCCGGTTGCCTCTGCTCGGTACACCGACCGGCTCGAGCGCGCCGTGCCGCTATTGGTTGGGCGGAGCGGTTCCTGCGGCCGGCTGTTGGTCCGAGGTCTCCATCACCCAGCGGACGGAGTTCGCGCACGGGCAGGCCCCGCCGACGCGCGCGAGGCGCGGCATGCTCTTGATCGCGTCCTTCAGCGTCGTCGTGCCGGCCGCCACCGCGCGCTGGAGGTCGGCCCAGTGCTTGACGTCGAGCGACGCGAGGTAGGCCTCCGGTAGGCGGTCGCGCACGTGCCCGACGTACCGCTCAATGTCGTCGAACTTCTCGCCGCCGAACCCGATGGGTTGGAACGCGAACTCGCCGCGGCGGCGGAAGAACCCGCGGTCCGGGAGCTTTAGCAGATCGTCGTCCCACGACAGGCCATCCACCTGACCGTGATCGGCCTTCACTCGCGCATACAGGGCGTCGGCCTCATCGCGGGAAAGCTTCGGGAACCGTGCCCGAACGTGGCGGCGGTTGAGGTCGTCGAGCATCTGGTCGCATTCCGCGACGTAGAGGTCCTGCGCCTCACGGTTCGGCTTGTCCTTGAGGCCGAGGCGCACGTTCGTCTCGCCGCCGCGCTCGTCGCCGAACATCTCGAGCCCGCGCGGGAACCACTTGCAGATCGCCTTCTGGAGCGCGGGCATCGTGATGAGCGCTTCGGGGTCCGCGGCCGCCTCGGCCCAGCGCCGCATCGGGATGACCCCGGCGGCGAGGTGGAACGCCTCCTCGCGCAGCATCGGCGGCATGCTCGCCGCCATCGGCTTGTACGCGGCGACCTTCTGCATCGTGAGCTGGTACTTCCCCACCCGGTCGATGAAGGCGGCGAAGACGACGTTGTCGACGAAGCTGTCGTACTCGAGGTTGAACGCCGCGAGGACGTGGGAACCCGTCTTCATCGACAGGATCTCCTCGACCATGTCCGCAGGCTTCTGGTCCGTCACGGGCGACCAGTCGGCGCTCGTCAGGAGGTGGATCATCTGGTAGCCATGGCGGAGCTCCTCCGCCATGACACGGAGGACCCACGCCTGGTCGGTCGGATCCTGCGCGCGGGCGAGGGTCTGCTGGTGCTGCTGGATCGACCCGAACTCCGTCGAAGCCTGCGCGCGGATGATGCCGAGGAGGCCCTTCGCCGCCTCCGGGTCGAGGTCCTTCGGCTCGGTCGCCTTCGGCTGCCCGGCGCGGTCGCCGACCTCGATGTCGTCGCGGACACTCCCCGCGAGCTTGGCGCAGAGGCAGAACGCCGGCTCCTTCGGAAAGAACCGCTCCCAATCCTCGGGCAGGCGCGTGTACTCCGGGAAGTTGTGCCGCTGCCAGTGGAGTACGGCGCCGTGGTAGGTGGGCGGCAGGTCGCGGGTCTCGTCGGTCATGGAGACAAGGGTAACGGGCGCGGGGCGCTTGGGCCCCCCGGATCGCGGCTCAGAGGCGCTTCTCGAGCGCGGTCAGGGGGGCCGGAACGAAGTCCATGGCGGCGAGGAAGCCCGCGATGTCCGCGTCGCTCGCGGCGACCATCGTGCGCGCGATGTGCGCGCCCTTCTCGCGGAAATACGCCAGGAGCGCCTCGCAGAGGCGCCGGCCGACGGCGCGGCCGCGCGCGTCCGGGTCGACGCCGAAGAACTCGAGCCAGCCGGTGGGCTCCTCGAGTCCGAACTCGCCTCCTCGCACCTCACCCAGCATGAAGCCGATAACCCGTCCGCCGCTCTCCGCGACCTGCGAGGAGTCCGGGTCGCGCCGTATGTAGTAGCCGACGCGCTGCTCCCACACGTCGGGGCGGTAACGGCCGGTTATGCGCTCGTCGATCCGGGTGATGCCGTCGATGTCGAGCTCCGTCAGTGGGCGCACTCGGAGGTCGTCGGCCACGGCGGCGAGGATACGCGAGGCGCCGCGCGCATCGTTGTCAGGCGTTGTCCGTTCGTGCCTCTGTGCGAAAACGTCCGGGAATCGCTCGCGCGAGGGGAGAAACACGTAAACGCTTGCCCGCTTGGTATGAAGCTTGCCTAGTGGGTCGCCATGCTTGAGACCGCGTTCGCCTCGAGGTCGCTTTCGCCCCTGGCGAGCCGCGTGGGCGGCGGACCGCTGATCGAGCCATCCGACGTCCGGCCCTCGCTTCCCGGCTTCGAAGTCGTCGCCGTGCTCAACCCGGCGGCCGCACGGGTGGACGACGAATTCGTGCTCCTGCTGCGCATCGCGGAGCGGGCCAGCGGCGCGGGCGGACTGCCCGCCGACGCGCTCACGCTCGACCTCGGCGGGGTCCACCCGCTGCTCCGGCCGCTCGCGAGCGGCCATAGCGCCGAAGATGTCGTCCCGATCGCCCTCCTCGATCCCCGCCGCGCCGATCCGACGGTCGTCACCGCGTACCTGCCCCGCGACCTGCCTGGGCTCGACACGCGCGACCCGCGCGCGGTGAGCCTCCCTCATCCGGTGCTGGGCCGGCGGCTCGTCTACCTGACGCAGATGTCGCACCTGCGCGTCGCGCGGAGCCGCGACGGGATCAACTTCACGATCGACGACGCGCCCGCCATCGCGCCGGCGTCCTCGCTCGAGGAGTACGGCTGCGAGGATGCGCGCGCGACGCTGATCGGCGACACCTGGTACATCACCTACGTTTCCGTGTCGCGCCTGGGCATCACGACGAGCCTCGCGACGACGCGGGACTTCCGCACCTTCACCCGCGAGGGCGCCATGACGCTGCCGGACCACAAGGACGTCGCGCTCTTCCCCGAACGGCGGGACGGAAAGTTCCTCGCGCTCATGCGGCCGATGCCGAGTTCCTTCGACCACGTCCTGGGCATCTGGATCGCGATGCCGGACAGTCGACTCCCCTGGGGCCGCTACCAGCCGCTGCTCATGCCGCGTCACGGGCGGTGGGACGAGCGCCACACCGGCGCGTCGGCCGTCCCGTTCCGCGTCCCAGGTGGCTGGCTCGAGATCTATCACGGCGTCGACGGCGACGGCCGCTACGCGCTCGGTGCCGCGCTGCTCGACGGCTGCGACGCCTCGAGCGTCCTGCGCCGCTCCCCCGAGCCGATCCTCGTACCCGAGCTGCCCTTCGAGCGGCAGGGATTCCTGAACAACGTCGTCTACTCGTGCGGGCACGTCGAGCTGAACGATCCGTCTCAGATCCGCGTGTACTACGGCGCGGCGGACCGCTGCGTCGGCGCGGCGGACTTCGACGTCAGGCAGATCCTGGATTCGCTGGAGCGTGTGTGAGCGCGATTTGGTAGGTTCCGCTCGCGGAGGCGGGGTGGCAATCAGCTACGAGCACACCATCACGATCGACAGGCCGGCCAACGAAGTGTTCGCCTTCTTCAGCGACCCGAAGAACGCGACGACCTGGCAATCCGGGCTCGTGAAAGTGGCGGCGGACGGCCCGCTGAAACAAGGATCGAAGTGGCGTGAGATCAGGCGATTCCTGGGCCGCGACATCGAGTCCACGCTCGAGGTCACCGAATACGAACCCGATCGTCGCTTCGCCGCACGCGGGTCAGGGGGCTCCGCGCGATTCGCATTCGAGTGGCAGGTCACGCCATCGGCGAACGGCACGGACTTCACGTTCAGAGGCCAGGCCGATCCCGGC
>JBBPYG010000021.1:0-19824 GCA_038200085.1 Candidatus Limnocylindria bacterium
GGCCATGCCTTCCACCTCCTCCACGAGGAGGCTGGCAGGCCCATTTCAGGACGGCGCCGGGTGGGTCATTTCCGTGTCGCGGGGTGGGTCAATAACGTGACGCTGACGGGGAGGGGTGGGTCAATTCCGTGACGCCCGACACAAAGAAGGGCAGAAGCCAAAGGGCGTATTGCGGGGAGTAGCGCCGAGTCCATAGCAGGAACACGACGACCGCGATCGCGATGCCGACCGCAGGATCTCGAGTCCTTACCGCTCCCTGCAGCAGGACGACATACGTGACCAACAGGCCGCCCAGCGTCACCGCAGTGATCACGGGGTCAGCTGGCAGACCCACCGACAGAAGCACCGAGCGGAGAAGTCCCCACACGGAGTCGACGTTCGCCTCGAGTCCAGTGGGATAGAACAGCAGGAGCTCGGTCCCGCGGGGCGCCAAGATCATCGGCACGCTGACGATGGCGACGAGGAAAAGGACGATGAGGGCCGCCCGCACGGGCCGCGGCCCCCGGAGCAGCTGCACTGGGACAGCAGCGAACGGAAACAGCTTCGTCAGGCCGCCAAGGGCGAAGAGAACGAGGGCACGGGCGTGACGGTCCGCTCGCGCCGCGGCTACGGCAGCCACGGTGATCGCGACCGGCACGGTGTCGTAGTTGATCCCTGCGAACAGCAGAAGTTGGGGGCTAAGTGCCCAATACATGAGCGCGGGCCGGCCTCCTGCGATCCCCGCGAGCTGATATCCCACAACGCCGGCGGCGATCACGACGACCGCCGCCCACCCCAGGACGTAGCCAAAGCGATCCGTGGCCATCAAGTCCACGAGCGCGGCGATATAACCACCGATAGGCGGGTACTCGAACGCCGCCCCCACGTACGGGAGCTGGTGTCCCGCGAGACCACGGGTCTCGAAAAGCAGGAGGTGGTCGCTGAATCCTATGAATTGGAGCGATGCCGGGAGGGTGCCCGCGGCCTGCATCACCCTTGGCAGCTCACTCAGCGCAGCAACGAGAGCAGCGACAAGAGCCACAGCGAGCCGTCCGGTCACCCTGCAGCCTCGCGCATTCTCGGCCACCGCCGGCAACGAACCCGCGCGCGAGGCCTTTGCGATCGCGCGATCGGCCGACGCTCGAGGTCGAAAATGCGTGACGACGACCGCATGACACCGTTAGTGTCCAGCAATGTCGCTCCTGAGGCGCGGGGGGACCAACGAGCTCCCGATGCCCGTGAAACTGTTTCTGACCAGCGGCACGCTCCTATTCGCCGAATTGCTGCTCATCCGCTGGATCCCCGAAAACGTCGTCTACGTGGGCTTCTTCAACAATCTCATCCTCATAGGCAGCTTCCTGGGTATCGGCGTCGGCATTCTGCTCGGCCGCGGCGGACGTCAGCCGGCGTGGCCGCTGGCGAATCTCCTGCTCTTCGCACTCGCGGCACTTGTCTACATCGGACAGGTCAACAGCACTGTGACCTCCGATCGCGCGCTCTTTCTCGGGCTGGCTGAGCACACCGATATCGGCATCAACATGGTGGCTCTTGCGGCTTACTTCACTCTGACCGTGGCGCTGATGGCCGCTCTGGCGCTGCCTCTTGGGCCGCTACTGCGTGCGGTGCCGCCCCTGCGCGCGTACGCGATCGACATCGCCGGATCTCTCGCCGGGATCGTCGTCTTCGCGGTGTTGTCGGCCTTCGCCACACCACCATTCGCATGGTTCGTCATCTTGGGCGGCCTGATGCTCTATCTCCGCGGCCGAAGGCCGCTCACGACCCGCGCCGTGTTGGGCGCCATCTCCATGGCAGCGGTCATCGCGCTGTCATTCGTGTCGTACGCGAGCGGCGATGTCTACTCGCCGTATTACCGGATCAATCTGCGCGTCGACGACTCCGGGACTCAGCAGGTCTACGTGAACGGGATCGGCCACCAGACAATGGCGGCTGCCGCATCTCCTGACAAGGTGCCGTTCTACGAGCAGGTGTATGACTGGTTCCCAGCGCGACACTTCGAGCGAGCACTCATCATCGGGGCCGGGACCGGCACGGATGTCGCCGTCGCGCTCGGGCACGGCGTCAATAGCATCGACGCGGTCGATATCGATCCCGCCCTGCTTCAACTGGGCGTTGAGCGGCATCCGGATCGGCCGTACGACAGCCCACTGGTGCGACGCCATGTGAATGACGGGCGTGCGTTCCTTCGCTCGAGCACCGACTACTACGACTTGATCGTCCTGGCTCTCACCGATTCGTTGACGTTGGTGACGGCCACTGCGAACTTGCGTCTGGAGTCGTTCCTTTTCACGGACGAAGCATTCGCCAGCGCGCGGGACCACCTGGCGCCGGGCGGTGTCTTCATTCTCTACAACTATTACCGGGAGGACTGGGTGATCGCCCGGTATGCGCGGACCCTGAAGGAAACATTTGGCGTGCCGCCGCTTATCCGGACGTTCGCCCAATCGGGCGGGCGCGGCGCTGTCCTCGCAGCCGGAGACCCCGCAGCCCGGCTCGTGGCGACCGGGGTGGGGGACGGGCGCGATATCATCATCTCTTCAGCTCCGAGACCTGCCCGCGACGATTGGCCCTTTCCATACCTGCAGCGCCCCGAGGTCGGCTCTCAGTATCTCGTCGTGCTCGGACTGGTACTTCTGTTCGCGGCGTTCGCCGTCTTCGGTGCCATGAGGTTCGGAAGCGCGGGCGGAGCCTTTAGCCCTCACTTCTTCGCGTTGGGTGCGGCGTTCCTTCTCCTCGAGACCAGGAGCCTCGTGACATTCAGCTTGCTGTTCGGGACCACCTGGTATGTCAACGCGCTGGTCTTTGCTGGGATCCTCGCGAGCGTTCTGTTGGCGATCGCCGTGAACGCACGGATACGATTCCCTGAAGCTCGCTGGCTATACGCCGCACTCGGTGTGGCGCTGGTGATCGCGTACCTGGTCCCGCCGCAGGCACTGCTCTTCGAGCCCGCCTGGCTCCGATACCTCGCGGCCTCGCTCATCGCGTTCGCGCCCGTATTTGCTGCGAATCTCGTATTTGCCTACTCATTCCGGGACACGGCCCGAGCCGACACCGCCTTCGCCTCCAACCTGATCGGCGCCACGCTCGGTGGAGCGCTCGAGTACACCGCGCTGATCACGGGGTACCAGCAGCTCCTCTTGCTCGTCGCGGTGCTGTACCTGGCCGCGCTTCTGCTCGCGACGCGCGTCCGGATACTCGCTGATCGAGGGCTGAGCGCTCGCGCGCCCTTCCCCATCGCGTAAACATCTGGCCATCCACCTGCGGCCGCCGCGCGATGATCTATTTGTGCCCATAGGCTGGGTGCTGTGCCTGCTGGCGGCAGCGACGATCCTTCTGCTCATCGGACAGCGCGGACTTGGCAGGAACTTCGCCACCGTCGACCTATCTGCCTACATCGCAGCCGCACGAAGGCTGGTCAACGGCGAGCCGCTGTATCCGCAATTCGCGGGTGGCTACACGCTCGGTGACCGAGGTCTGTACCTGTACCCCCCACCCGTTGCTCTCCTCTTCGTTCCGGTGCTCGGCGCGCCTTTCCGACTGGTCAGCGTCGCGTGGGGGATCGGTCTCACCGCGCTGGCGGCGCTCGTAGCGTTCAGTATCGCGCGGGCTGTCGCGCCGACGAGAAGACCGTTGGCCGCGGCGCTCGTTCTCGGCGCATTTCCCTTGGATTGGGAGCTCGCCTGGGGAAATCTGACCCTCGTCACGCTGGCCCTCGCCCTGGGCGCCTATGCGCTTCGAGACCGCCCTCCGCGGTCGGCCGTGTTGTTGGCGCTCGCCACGGGTCTCAAGTTGCTTGTATTGCCTCTCTTGGGCGCCATAGCGGTGGGCGGACGCTGGCGAAGCTTTGTGCTTACCACAGCGGTCTTGGTCGTACTCGTCGCAATTACGTGGCCCTTCGTGGGCAGCAGCTGGACGGACTGGGCCGCGTTAACGCTGCAGCTCGCAGCCGGCCCGCAAACGACCGACTACAACGTCGTGCCCGGTGCTCTTCGAGCAGGTGGCGGAAGGCTTTTCGTCTTCGCTGCAGTGCTCGTGGCGCTGGCATCATTCGGCCTTCTGATGCGCGCTGGCAGGCTGCCGTCCCGCCTCGCGCTCGCAGCTTCTCTTGCGGCCGCCCCTTATGTTTCGCCCTTCGTCTGGTACAGCTACGTGCTGTTCTCGCTGCCGCTCGTGGTGTTGTTGGCACTCGGGAACGTCCCATCTTGGGCTCGCGTGACAGCGACGATCGCATGGCTGCTGATCCAGCTGCAGGCATTCGACCCGGCGACAGCGTTCCCATCGGCGATGATCGGAACGGCTATCGCGGTCGGCTCCGCGATGGCTCTCGGGGATCGCCAGACCGGTATGAGTCGTCATGGAGTCGGGGAGGCGGTCGTTACCGTTCGTGCCGTCGCGCCTCGGAACAATGAGTAATGGAACTGGAGCGGCAGCTGGGAGGGAGCGTGCTGCGGGACCGGTTCGGTTAGTTTGGGCTGTCTCTGAGGAGCGCTGTCGTGGCTGTCGCGACCGGCGGCTTTGCGACGCGGGCAGTCGGCGCGGCACTTCTGCTTGCTTGCGGTGTCGTGCTCTCGTTCCCGCACGCGGACCGGACCGTCGATTCATTCTGCTTCTTGAGCGCGACGCGCCTGTTCGTCCAGCGCGAGAGCCCATACGCGGAAGATGTCTGGTCCGGCGCGACCGGCGGCTACTACTCGGATCGCCATGGATCGCCCGCGCACTCGTCGTGCGAAGCGCGCTGGGCGTACCCGCTGACCACTGCTGTCTTGCTCGCCCCGTTCGGGCTGTTGCCCCTCGAGTTGGCGAGTCCGTTATGGATGGCGACCGACATCGCGGGCGCCGTGGCGGGGATCGTTCTGATGTGGAGGTCCGTTGGCGGAGCGCGTGGACTCGGCTTGGTCTTCGCCATCGCAGTGATCTTCTCCCAGCCTTTCCTCCTCATGCTCATGGGCGGCCAGCCAAGCGGCATGGGCCTCGCGCTCGTGGGGCTACTTTGCCGCTCACTTAGAGCACAGGCCTCGGTTGGAACGGGTCTGACGCTCGTCGCGTTGGCGTTCAAACCGCAGGTGTGGGCGCTGCCAATGATCGTGATGATCGCAAGTGATCTCCGCGCACATCGCACCCGGACGTTGATGGCGGCCGTCGGCGCTGGTTCTCTCGTTGCGCTGGTGTCGCTCCTGGTCCTGCCCGAATGGCCGCTCCAGTGGGTCGAGGGTATCCTTAACGCGCGAGTCGCCCTCATTCCGGTGCTCCCAACGGCTTGGGGCCTCGCCCACGACGTTCTCGGCGATACGGCGTTCGGTTTCCCGCTCGTCGCCGCGGTCAGCGGTGCAGTTGCTGTACTGATCCGTCCGCTTCGCCTCGAGGCCATCACAGGGCTGGCGCTGGCGATCCCGCTGTCATTGTTCGTGTCGCCTCACGTCTGGAGCTACGATTTTCTCGTCCTTGCGCTCCCGTGGGCGATGCTTCTCTCTCTCACATCACGCTTGACGGGCAGCCCGCGTTTCGTGGCGCTTGTGGTCTTCATTGGGCTAAGTTCCGTGCTCCCGTGGTTGCTCTTCGTTTGGGGCAACGCCCGAGGCCAGGAGACGACAAGCGCACTAATCCCGGCTCTAACGGCGCTCGCCTTGGCGGTGATGTTGCGGACTGCCCGTTCGATTCCGCACGCGATCTGAAGATCCTTCCGCCCTCGCTCAAGATTTCCGTGAAGTAGTCTGCTCACGACGGTTCAGACTTTCCCCGCCGCGAGCGCCTGGAGATACCTCACGATCTGCCACCGCTCCGTGTCGGAGAGGTTCTCCTTCCACGCGGGCATCGGCGTCCCGGAGATCCCGTTCGTGACCCAGTAATAGATCTCTCCGGGGGCGTGCTGCGGTACGTGCACCTGGAGGTTCACGGGCCGCGGCTGGAGCGTGAACGCCGCCGGTCCGTCCCCCTTGCCCTCGGGCCCATGGCACACGACGCAGCTCGCCTGGAATCGCGCGCGACCCGCGGCTACCGACCCGGCGTCGTCCGGCACCGGGTTTGCGGCGAAGCGCGCGGTCAAGGGCACCGGCGGGGTCGGGATGTTGGGCGCGACGGTGTACCCCAGCGTGAGCGCGAGGGCAGCGACGCCGGCGAGCACTCCCACCGACGCGGCGGTGCGCCGCCACGGGCGACCGCTGCGCGCGTTGAGCCCGGCGAGCACCGCGAACAACGCGATCCCAACCCCGAGCACGAGCGCCATCTGTTCGAGCCCTTGGCGCGAGATGGGAAAGGTCACGGCTTGCGCCGCTCCTTGCGCCGCTGCCACAGGTACAGACCGATGAAGAGCAGAAGCGGGAGGATGAGCTCGACGAAGAAGTCGACGAAGATGTCGAGCGGCGTGCCCGTGCCGATGATGTGGGCCAGCGGCGCCGGGTTCACGGCGCCACGTCGAACGCGTATTCCGCCTTGCCCTCGTCGCCGATGGAGACCGTGATGGTCCAGCTTCCAGCCTCGAGGGATGGGATATCGAAGCGGTACCGCCCGGTCGAGGTCTCCGTCGAGATCAGGATGTCGGGATGATCGTGCCCTGGCTCCGACGACCGCAGCACCGCGGACACCGGTTTCGCGGGCACCGGGTCGCCCTTCGCGTCGATCACGAGCGCGGTCACGATCAGCGGCGCGCCCGCTTCGGGAAGCGTCGGCTCGACGAAGACGACCGCCGTGTACGGACCCGCGGTGATCGCGCGCGCGACTGACCCGGCATTCGCCGGCGCGGATACCGGGAACGTGAACGTGGCCGAGACGTCCTCGCGTCCCGTGCGCCGCACGATCGCCTCGATATGCCAGGTGCCGAACATCGCCGTTGGGCTTCCCTCCGCCACGTACTCTCCTGGCGCGCGCTGTGTCGCCACGAGCTCGCTCTCGCCCATGTCGTGCTCGACCATCTTGAAACGGAAAGCGACCTTCTCCGCGTCCTCCACCGCGCGCAGCCCATCGTGCACCCGCAGCACGTAGCGGTTGCGGCCGGGAAGCGTCGTTGGCACGAGCAGCTCGAGGCGCAGTCCGCCGACGTGCTCGGTGTCGTCGTACGCCGCCGCGGTGCGCTGATTCGGCGGCGGGAACGCCGTGAGCAGTCCGGCGGCCACGAGGACGAGGGCGAGCAGCGCTGACTCGCCGAGCGTCCCGCGAACCAGGGCGCGACGCGCGCTCTCGACGCGTAGCCCGGCGCGCAGCCTCGGCCCCCACACGAAAAGGTTCAGCGCCGCGACGACCAGGACGACCGCGAGCAGCAGGATCTTCGCGAACAGAGCGATGCCGTACGGCGTCTCGACGAGGTCTTGCACGAGCACGAGGCGGTCGAGGGATTGGAGCGTCCCTGTCGTGATGATCAGTGCCACCGCGACGAGCGCCAGCAGCGAGAACCGCCACACGATGCGCCCGAGTCTCCGACCGTCGTCTGCCGTCCGGGGCCGGGCTCCGGGCAGGACGACGACGAGGACGCCGGCGATCCCGCCGAGCCACGCCGACACGGACAGGATGTGCGCGAGGTCGAGCACGATGTACTTGTAGTTGCCGGTCGCGGCCGCGTGCGAGACGAGCGTCGCCGTGAGCGTCCCAGCGAGTCCTGCCGCGTAGATGACGTCGCGCCGCTGGATCGACGCGAGCACCTGTGGCGGGATACGGACGGCGGCGATGATCGCGAGGCCCGCGAGCGCCCGGATCCCGAGGAGAAGCGCGAGGCGAGGCGGCACGCCCGTGCCCTGCTGCAGCAGCTGCAGGCCCGCCCCGGCAAGGAGCAGCGCGCCGCCGCCGAAGAAGGCCATCCGCTCCCGGCGACGCTCACCCTCGTCGCGCGCCGCGTATACGACGAACCCGAAGATCGCGAGCCCGAGGGAGATCGCGATGCCCGCGTAGGAGAGCGCCCGCCCGGCGACCTCGATCACCGATGGGGACGGCGACGCATCGGCGACGTCGGGGATCCCTGGCAGCGGCGCGCTGCCGACCGCGAACACGAACGTGCCGCGATAGCTGTGGCCGTCGACCGCAGAGAGGGCGCTCCACACCACGGTGTATCCGCCGTCGCCGATCGGCTCGAGCGACACCCGGAGGCCGTTCTCCTCGCCGGAGGGCGCGACGTCGCCCTTGTCGACCCGCCGCCCGCTCGCATCGCTCACCTCGATGCCGCTGCCGTCCGGCGCGGGCGGTTCACTGAAGACGACGCGCACCTCCGTCGGGGGCCGGACCAGGCGCGCGTCCGCGGCGGGATTCGAGCGGACGTAGGTCGCGTGCGCGTCGGCGACCGTCCCGGCGCCGAGCAGCAGGGTCGCTGCAAGGCAAACGGCGAGCGCCGGGCGCCCGACCACGGCGACGCGGCTCACGAGCGCGGTCGGTGGGCCGCGACTCCTGGCGCGATGGAGGCCGGTCGCGTAATGGAGGGCGCATGCGCGCCGACCCTGCTCATCCTCCGGCGGATACACGCGCGCAGCTCGCACAGATCCCCACGAGCGCCGAATGGGCGAGATCGGCGGCGAAGCCATGCTCCGCGCGCAGTACCGCGTCGAGCGGGTCGAGCGCGCGTAGCGGCACCTCCTGCTCGCCGCCGCAGACGCGGCAGACGAGGTGGCCGTGGCGCTCG
Source organism: Candidatus Limnocylindria bacterium (assembly GCA_038200085.1). GTDB lineage: Bacteria > Chloroflexota > Limnocylindria > P2-11E > P2-11E > JALYKU01. The sequence continues at coordinate 8,597 of JBBPYG010000021.1, forward strand.
AGGTCGGCGCGGTGCCAGCGCGTGACACGGTCGTTCAGGTGCGTGTGGGTCGCCAGTCCGAGCTCCTCGAGCGCCTCGAGGTTCCTGTAGACGGTTGAGGGGTCGATCTGGGGATAGCGCTCCCTGATCTGCCGGGCCACCTCATCGGCTGTCGTGTGGTGACTGGTCCGCTCGAGCGCCTCCAGGACGAGGCGGCGCTGCACCGTCATCCGCTTCCCGCGCGCGCGCAGCTCGCGCCCGACGTCCACATCGCCAGATTCCGGCACCTGCGACCCGGTTGCAACAACGCGAGGTCGTCCGGGCGGGGGCCGAGGCCCGCAAGGTCGCGCGCCGCCGCTTGGCCCTGTGCCTCTCGAGCGGCCGCGACTGCGCCCGGACTGATCAGGTCCTCGGGCATCCTTCGGCCAATGCTGGCTGAGCGCCATTCTCGCGTCGAGATCTTAGTGCGAGGACTTGCATTAAGACCACGCTGTGCCTACGGTCGGACCGATGGACCTGGGCATCCTGGCGCTCCTGACGGGCACGTTCCTGCTCGGTTTCCGGCACGGGATCGACTGGGACCACGTTGCGGCCATCACCGACATCACGAGCACCACGACCACGAGCCAGGCGACGGCGGACGATGGCCGCCTGGTCGACCCGATGCCGCCCCATCGCCATCACGAGGGGACGCTCCCCTCGGATCGGGCCGCCGCGGCAGCGCCCCCCGCGACGACGACTGCCACACCCCCCGTCGCGACGACGGCTGCGGCAGCGGCGGCCCCTACGGCACCGGACGTCGCCGCAACGCCCGCGCACCCGCATTCGCACGCCGGCGCCGGTCCCGTCCACGTCCTGCGCGAGTCGCGCTGGGCGCACGAGCAGCAGCACGCGCTCGCGCTCGCGACGCTGTACGCGCTCGGACACGCGTCCGTCGTCGCGGTCCTCGGCCTGGCCGCGATCCTCCTGAACGCGGTCCTGCCCGACTGGGTGGATCCGATCATGGAGCGCGTCGTCGGCCTCACCCTGCTCGTGCTCGGCGCGTGGGTCCTCGTGTCGCTGGTCCAGTTCCTTCGCGGGAAGGGAGAGTTCCGCCTGCGAAGCCGCTGGATGCTGGTCTTCGACGGCGTCCGCTACGCGTGGGGCGCGCTCCAGGCCCGCATCCACGGCCACGAGCATCAGCCATCGGCACACGCGACCTCCTACGGTCCGCGCACCGCGTTCGGCGTGGGGATGATTCACGGCGTCGGCGCGGAGACGGGCACGCAGGTGCTGCTCATCGCGAGCATCGCCGGCGTGGGGAACAACGGGCTCGGCGTCCTGATGCTCGGCGCGTTCCTGGTCGGGCTCGTGCTGTCCAACGGCGTCGTCGCGCTTCTCACCGCGAGCGGCTTCATCACCGCCGCGCGGCAGAAGGGGATCTACGTCGCGATCGGATCGCTCGCGGGAGTGTTCAGCCTCGTGGTCGGCGCGTACTTCCTCTTCGACCTCGCCGATACGCTGCCTGATCTGCAACGCATCTTCGGCTTCATCGGGGGATGACCGTCGCATAGGCTGCCCCGCGATGACGCGCCGCTCGCTCATCGTCATTGCCGCGCTCGCGGCGGTCCTCGCATCGTGCGGCGACTTGAACGTCGGCACGGCCGGGGCGGTAGAGGATGCCCACGTCACGCGCGTGCTGCAGACCGGAGAACGGATCGTCGCTGGACGCGCGCAGCCGTTCCAACGTCTGGCGCTGCAGCTCGATGGGGGGCTGTACCGGGGAGAAGAGGTGACCGTCGAATGGGGCGGCCGCGCCGCGCTGAATGCCAGCGGATTGCTGCGCGAGGGCGACCGCGTGCTCGTCACCGTCACCCGGGACGCGGGCAACACGCGCACGTACACGATCCAAGAGGTGGTCCGATTGCCGGCTCTCGTCCCGGTCGCCGGGGCCTTCGTCGCGGCGCTGCTCCTCGTCGCGCGTCTCAAGGGCGTCGCGTCGCTCGCCGGGCTCGCCGGGAGCATCGGGGTGTTCCTGCTCGTGATCGTCCCGAGCCTCCGCCGCGGGGAGGATCCGCTGACCGGGGTGCTCTTGGGGTCGCTGGCCGTGCTCCTCGTGGCCGTCTTCGTGGTCCACGGTCTCAACCGCAAGAGCATCGCTGCCCTGGTAGGGGCGGCCGCGAGCCTGGCCGCCGTCGCCGGCATCGCCGCGCTCGCGCTGCCCGCTGCGCACATCACCGGCCTGGGGTCGGAGGAGGCGGTGTTCCTCGCGGTCGCGACTCCCATCGACCTGTCGCGCCTGGTCTTTGCCGGCGTCCTCCTCGCGTCCCTCGGCGCGCTCGTCGACATGGCCGTCGGTCAGGCCTCGGCGGCTTTCGAGATCGCGTCTGTCGACCGCGAGATCCGCGGCCGTGCCCTCTACGCGAGCGCGCTCAACGTGGGGCGCGATCACATCGGCTCGCTCGTCAACACCCTCGCCCTCGCGTACTTCGGCGGGACGCTGCCGCTGCTGCTCCTGCTCTCGCTGGGGAACTCGCCGCTGGCGACGTCGCTGAACAGCGAGACGGTCGCCGGAGCGGTGCTGTCCGTCCTCATCGCGAGCGTTGGCCTCGTGATCTGCGTCCCGATCACGACGGCGGTCGCGGTCGTGCTCGTGCGCCGCTGATCCGCAGCCGCGACCCCTGCGGCGCGAATGCTTGCCTGCCCAAAGACCGATCGGCCAGCTCCGAGGTCTTGAGCTGGACCGTTCCGATCAGGTGCGGGCCGAGCTCTGCCGTGCCGGCTGAGGGGTAGCGGCGCGTTGGCGCGAGGCGGCGGACCAGTTGCGCGACCAGCGCCACCGCCGCCGATCGCCGCGCCAAGATGCCTCGTGGCGGCTGACGGGCATCGCCTCGCGTCTAGGTGCGGGATCGCGCCGGGCCGCCGTTCCTGACCGTGAAGCGCGCGTTGACGGCCGCGGCGGCGCGCATTGATACTCAGTCTCAATGGCGGATGGCTCCGCGCGTGCCGTGCTCGCGCGACTCGAGCGCGGGGGCATCCGGCGCACCTCGCCGCGCGCCCGGGTGATCGCTGCGGCGCTCAGGCAAGGGCAGCCGTTCACCGCGGCGGAGCTCGTGACCGAGCTCGCGGCGCGCGGCGCCGGCCGCGCCACCGTCTTCAGGACGCTCGACCTCCTGGTGCGCTCAGGCGTGCTGGCCCGCATACATGGGGTCGAGCGCGGCGCCCGCTGCCAGCGCTACACCCCGTGCGCGCCGCAGCACCACCATCACCTCGTTTGCCGCGCGTGCGGCCGCGTCGACGAACTCCCAGAGCCGGGACTCGAACGCCGGCTGCGCCGGCTCGCCGCGGACCGCGGCTTTCGCGCCGTCGTCCACACCGTGGAGATCGAGGGCGTCTGCGGCGACTGCGCGGACCGTACGTGATCGTCATGGGCGTAGTGCTCGCGACGTTCGTCTCGACCATGACGGGCGGGCTCATCGCCCTTCGGACCGTGCGCCACCTGGGCGTGATCCTCGCGCTCGGCGCCGGCGTGCGGATCGGCGCCGCCTTCTTCGACCTCGCGCCCGAGTCCGCGAGGGAGCTCGGCAGCATCGACGCCGCGATGATCTTCGCCGGCATCGGCTTCCTCGCGTTCTATCTCCTCGAACGACTGACGCTGCTGCACGTCGGCCACGAGGCGGGGATCGCGGTCGAGCGCCACGAGCATGTGGGGACCCTCGGTGCGGGCGGGATGTCGATCCACAGCCTTCTCGACGGTGTCGCCGTGGGCGCGGCGTTCCACGCGGGTACCGAGCTAGGTCTCGTCGTCGCGCTGGTCGTGGTCCTGCACGACTTTTCCGACGGCATCGGGACCGTCTCCATCCTCCTCGCGAACGACGCAAAACCGCGGACCGCGTTTCGCTGGCTCGTCGTCGACGCGCTCGCGCCCGTGGTCGGCGCGCTGTCGGCGTTTCTGCTGACCGTGGAAGGCCCGGCGCTCGGGGCGATCCTCGGCACCTTCGTCGGATTCTTCCTGTACGTCGGCGCGGCGGAGCTCCTTCCCGAAGCGCATCGAAAGGAGCGATCGCCGCTGGTGATGGTGGCGACCGTCGTCGGTGCGGTATTCATCTTCGGTGTGACGAGGGCCGTGACCAGCATCTGAACGGACGCGCGGTACACTCGAGTTCGCGCGACCCTTCCGGAGGTCCCCCCTTTGGCCCTGATCGATCCCGACATGACCATCGCGTCAGTCACCGAGCGGTGGCCGGACACCGCGCGCCTGTTCGCTCGGTACGGACTCGGGTGCGCGTCGTGCGCGATCAGCAAGAGCGAGACGATCCGTCAGGGCGCGCTCGGCCACGGCGGCGGCCGCGTCGACCTGAACGAGCTGCTGCGCGACCTGAACACCTTCGCCGAAACGGGCAAGCTGCCGCAGGGGCTCCCCGAAGCCAGCAAGGTCGCCGCGGGCGGTGGCGGCCCGAAGGGCATGGCGCCGAAGCAACAGGGGATCAAGAACGTCATCGCCGTGATGTCAGGCAAGGGCGGCGTGGGCAAGTCGCTCGTCGCCGGGCTCCTCGCGGTCGGGCTGAAGAAGGAGGGGCTCTCCGTCGGCGTCCTCGACGGCGACATCACCGGACCTTCGATCCCGCGGATGTTCGGCGTCCGCGAGAAGCCGGGCGTCGCCGGCGGCCAGACGCTCGTGCCGCCGTCCTCGCGCGGCGGCGTCCCGATCATGTCGATGAACCTCCTGCTACCGGGCGAGGAGGAGGCCGTCATCTGGCGTGGGCCGATGGTGTCCGGCGCGATCCGCCAGTTCTACAGCGACGTCGCGTGGGGCGACCTCGACTTCCTCATCGTCGATCTGCCGCCGGGCACGAGCGACGCGCCGCTCACGGTGATGCAGGCGCTTCCGATCTCCGGCGTCATCCTGGTGACCACGCCGCAGGCGCTGGCGACGATGGTCGTCACCAAAGCCGTGCGCCTCGTGAAGCAGCTGGGCGGCGACATCCTCGGCATCGTCGAGAACATGGCGTATGTGAACATGCCGGACGGCTCGCGCAACGAGGTCTTCGGTCCTTCACAGGGGCTGAAGCTGGTGATCGCGGCGAACGCGCCGCTCCTCGCGAAGATCCCGATCGATCCCGTGATCGCGAATCTCGCCGACAACGGGAGGATCGAGGAGTACCTCTCGCCGGAGTTCTCCGAGCTGGTGGCCAACTTCCTCTCCGTCGCGCCGAAGGCGCCTCTGACGCCGGTGGGAGCGCACACCCACTAGCAGCGACTCGCTAGAGTCCGCGGCGATGCGCGCCGCGCTCGCGACGCACCGCGGCTCGCTCTTCCTGTACGTCGCGACAACGGCGGCCAACGTGCTCGCGTTCGGCTACCAGTTCGTGATGGCTCGCCTTCTCGCACCGGCCGATTACGCGATCCTGACCGCGCTGTTCGGCTACCTCATCCTCGAGTCGATCAGCACGCAGGTGATCCAATCCGCGACCGCCAAGCTCGCCGCCCAGTACCGCGCGCGCGGCGAGACGGCCGCACTCCACGTGTTCGTCCTCCGCTGGCTGCGCCGGATCGCGGTCGCCGCGGGACCGCCTGCCCTGCTGGTGGTCGTCCTCGCGCTCCCGCTCGGCGCGCTGCTCGCGCTGCCCCCGCTGACCGTCGCGCTACTCGGCGTGTCTCTGTTCTTCAACGGCATGCTCACCTTCACGCAGGGCCTGCTCCAGGGGCTCGGCCGGTTCATGTGGCTCGGCGCGCTGTTGCTTCTCCAGGCGGCGGCGCGGCTCGCCATCGGGACCGCGCTCGTCCTCGCGGCGCTGGGCGTGAGCGGCGCGTTCATCGGCGCCGCGAGCGCTCCGATCGCGGGTGTCCTTGGCTCGCTCATCGCCCTCTGGCCGCTGCTGCGCGCCGCGCGCGGCGCGGCGCACCCCGTCGCGCTCGCCGCGGCCGAGACGCGCTTCTTCCTTCTTGCGGCGATCGTCCTCCTCGCGTACTCGGCGCTCACCAACATGGATGCGCTGCTCATGCGCGGACTGCTCTCGGCGGAGGATGCGGGCGCGTACGCGGGAGCCATCACCATGGCGAAGATCGTCTTGTTCGCTCCGATAGCGGTCGGCTTCATCCTCCTCGAACGCACCGCCAACGCGCACGCGCGAGGCGAGGACAACGCCCGGATGCTGTTCCTGGCCCTGGGCTTCGTGCTCGTCACGAGCGGCGCCGTGACCCTCGCGTACCTCATCGCTCCCGCGTTCTTCGTGGGCATCGTCGTCGGTTCGCAGTACCCCGCCACCGTCGCGATCATCGGCCCGTACGGGATAGCGGCGCTCGCGAACGCGCTCCTCTCGCTTTGGATCGCGTACTTCATCGGGCGAGGCGAGATGCGCGTCGGTCTCCTGCTCGCGGTCGCGGTGGCGCTGGAGCTCGCGCTCATGGTCGTGCTGGCGCGCGACGCCATCACCTTAGCGCGCATCGTCCTCGCCGTGGGCCTTCTGACGCAGGCCGCCGCAGCGGTGACGTTCGCCCTCGACCGGCGCCGGCTCGCCACCGCCCGGTAAGCTGCCCATCGTGCGGGAGACCGAGCACGTCAGCGATCCGCGCAGCCGCGCCCTGGTCCGCGCCTCGCTCGTCCTGACCGCGACCGGCGTCATCTCCGCGGCGACCGTGCGCAACGCGGCCGACGAGGCCGGCGACGACCTCGCGTTCGCGCTCGCGTACGCGGTCTTTCTCGGGCTCGTCCTTCTCGCCACCCCGCGGCGGCCCGTGCGCGGGGCGCTGCCGATCGCCTTCGTCGCGGTCGCTGCCACGTACCTCGCGGCCGCCGTCGCGGGGCGGGGAAGCATGGTCGGGATGGCGGCCTTCGTGGCCGCGGCCGCCCTGGGCGTGTTCGCGACGGCGCGTCCCTTCCGGCCCGTCGTCGTCGCCGGCTTCGCCCTCTGGACGCCCGCGCTGCGCCTCTTCGGAGCGGATCCCTATGGCGGCTCGTTCCCGCCGATCCTCGCGCTCGCGTCAGTCCTCGCGCTCGCGACCCTCGCCGCCACGGTGGTGGGCCGGCCTTCGATGGACGCGGACGAGCGTCTGCGGCGGATCGGGCTGGGTCTGCTCGCGGTGACGTGTGTCGGCGCGGTCGTCGAGCGGCACCAGGTGGTGTCCTCGCTCGGGCTCGCCCCCGACGACCTGATGGCGCTCGCAGTCGTGGCGCTGTTCCCGCTCCTCATGGTCGCCCGCATCCGACCGGGTACGCGCGACGCGCTCGCGACCGGCCTCGCCCTCGGGACCTACGCGGTCGTGGGCCTCGCGCTGATCCTCGGCAAGGCGTACCACTCCGACGCGGTCACCGCGCCGCACCGGGCGGCGCAGCTGGTACTCGCGGGACAGGACCCCTATCGCGCGTTCGACCTGGTGCAGGCGCTCCAGCAATTCGGGCTCGATCCCGAGCTAGTCACGCACCTCGAGGACGGCAGCGCGCTGCATTCGCTGAGTTATCCGGCGCTGTCGTTCCTCAGCGTGACGCCGTTCGTCGCGGCGGGGATCGGCGACATCCGCGTCGTGTACCTCGCCGAGATCGTCCTCATGGTGCTCGTGCTGCTGCGAAGGGTGCGCGTCCCGTGGCGCCCGCTCGTGGCCGCGGCGGTCGTCGGCAACGGCGTCGTGCGCCGCCAGAACGTGCTCGCGGGGATCGATCCGCTATGGGCGCTCCTCGTGTCGGTCGCGTGGGTGTTCATCAACGATCGCTGGCTCTCGGCCATCGCGATCGGCCTAGCGGCGGCGGATCGCCAGCCCGCGTGGTTCGTCGTGCCGTTCTACGCCCTCGCGGTCTGGAAGCGCGACGGACGCCGCGAGATGCTCGTTCGGGGCGCGATCGCCGGCGCCGCGTTCCTGGTGCCGGAGTTGCCCTTCATCCTCGATGCGCCGAGGGAGTTCGTCGCTGGCATCGCGGGACCGATGTTCGGGCCGCTCGCGGCATCGGGCGTCGGACTCGTGAGCTTCGGTCTCGGCGACCGCCATTCGGCGCTGCCGCGAGCGGCGTACGGGATCCTCACGGCCCTCGCATTCGTGTCGCTCCTCGGGTTGCTCTGGGTGCGCTGGCGGAAGGTGCCCATCGGGGCGCTCGTCTTTCCGTTCGTCCCGCTGTACCTCGGCTGGCGCTCGCTGCAGAACTACTTCGGGCTCGTGCCGATCTTCGCGATGGTCGGCGACGACGAGCTCATCACGGGCGCCGAGGCGCGAGAACCGGGCCTGACCAGCGCGAGCGAGCGTTCGCCGTCGACGAGCCCTGCCTCCTCGGCGTCGCGGCCGGCACCGAGGCTTCGGGCGCCCTGAACGATCGCGCGGCGCACCGCGCGCGCACGCGCGGGCTTGGCCAGATGTGGCGCCGCCTCGAGCGAGGCTTCGATGAGTAGCGCGACAAGCCCGGTGACGTGCGGAGTCGCCATCGAGGTCCCGCTCATGCGCACGTAGGAAGGCGGCACGGCGCACGCATCGCGGGCGAGCACCGCGGCGCGCGCGCTCGCGACGCCCGTCCCGTACAGGCACGCCGCGCCGCGCGTGACGCCACCGCCCACCGCGAGCACGTCCGGCTTGCGCGCTCGGAGCCCCGGGACCGGGCCCCTCGACGAGTAGTCAGCGACGCGGCCGTCCTTGTCGGCGGCACCGACCGTGAGCGCGCCGGCCGCGGTGCCCGGCGACGAGATCGTCCGCGCCTCCGGTCCATCGTTGCCCGCCGCGACGCACACCACGATGCCCTCCGCCGCGAGCGCGTCGACCTCGCGCGAGAGCGGGTCGTTCGCGTCGCCGGCACCTCCGAGGGAGCAGTTGATCGCGACGACGTCCTGCTGGCTCGCCCACGACAGCGCCGCGAGCACCGCGTCTTCGCTGCCGCCCTCCGCCGCGAGCGCCTTCGCGAGCACGAGCGTCGCCTCGGGCGCGACGCCGCGGAAGACCTCGCCCGCGCCGGCCACGATCCCGGCGACGTGGGTCCCGTGGCCGACGTCGTCGACATCGCGGCCGCCGGCGAAGTTGCGGCGCGCGGCGATGCGCCCCGCCAGGTCGCGGTGCTCGTCGCACCCGGTGTCGACGATGGCGACGCGGATGCCGGCGCCCGAGAGGCCGGCCTCCCACAGCGGCGGGACGTGGATCTGCGGCACGCTCTCGTCGAGGAGCGGCGCGACCGGCTTGGGCGGCCGCGCCTTGAAACCCGCGGCGCGCAGCGCGGCGGCGAGCGCCTCCTGGTTCTCCTCGGGGACCTCGACGACGACCACGCCCGCACGACGGTGGGTCTGGCGTACCGCGGCACCGAACCGCTCGAGCAGCGCCAGCGGCACCTCCGCTCCTGCGGCCGCACGTGCGGCCCGCGCGGGATCCTCGCCCGGTAGCACCGACGTGGAGATCGGGCGCGCGGGCTCCACGAGGAGCCGCGTCAACAGAGCGCGGGATGGGCCCGGCGGGTCGTCGTTCAGCATCGTGTCAATGCGCAGTAGACAGCAGAAGATCGATCGGTGCAAGCGGTATTCTTCCGCGCGTGCCCGTCGCGCGCGAGCTTCTCGAGATCCTCGCGTGCCCGGTCGACCACGCGCCCGTCAGCGAAGAGGGCGACCGGCTGGTGTGTTCCGCGTGCGGCAGGCGCTACCCCGTAAGGGACGGCATCCCGGTGATGCTCGTCGACGAGGCCGAGACGCCTGGCATGCCGCCTCCGCGCTGATCGCCGGCGCGTGCTGGACCATCGCCCGGGGAAGTCCCGCGTCGGAGGTCAGCTGAGCGCGGAGGACCCCGCGAGGCCGTTGCGCACGGCGAAGACCGCGGCCTGCGTGCGATCCGAGAGGTCGAGCTTGTCGAGGATCGCCGCGACGTGGCTCTTCACGGTCTCCGGCGACAGGTACAGCTTCTGCGCCATCTGGCGGTTCGTCAGCCCCTCGGCGATGTAACCGAGGATGCCGCGCTCGCGGCTCGTGAGGCTCTTGGCGGAGTCGGGCAGCGGCGCTTCGACGCGCATCGTCTGGAGCGCCCCCCGCAGCACCTGCGCGGCCACGACCGGCGCGCCGTCGGCGACCTGCCTGACGGCGTGGATGAGATCCGCGCCCGTGATGTCCTTCAACAGGTATCCCGCGGCCCCGACCTTCAGCGCGTCGGCCAGGTAGTCGGCGTTGACGTGGATCGTCAGGATCACCACGGCCGTGCGCGGCCGTTCGGCTTTGATGTGGCGGGTCGCTTCGAGCCCGTCCATGTCAGGCATGCGCACGTCCATCAGGACGACGTCCGGGCGGAGCGCGCGCGCGTTCTCGATCGCCTCGCGTCCGGAGCCGGCCTCGCCGGCGATCTCGATCCCGCGGCCGCTCGAGAGCATCGCCATGATCCCGCGCCGGGCGAGCTCGTGGTCGTCAACGACCAGTACCCTGATAGCCATGCAGGCATGCTAGGGCTCTATCGATAGATCCGAATGAGCCCCCGTCATGCGGCGATGCCGTAGGCTGCGGCGCGCATGCCCGCCGAGGCGGTGCTCGTTGTGCGCGCGGTATTCGTCGCGAGCTACCTCGCGATCCTCATCATCGACCTGCGCACGCGGCGCATCCCGAACGTCATCACATATCCCCTCTTCATCCTCGCGCTCGTCGCGCGGCCGGACGGGATCGGCATCGTGCCGGTGGGTAACCTCGCCGCCGCCGGGGTCGCCTTCGCGTTCTTCGTGTTCTTCACGGTACGCGGGTGGATGGGCATGGGCGACGCGAAGCTCGCCGCGCTCATCGCGCTCGCGAGCGGCCCCGCGCTCGGCGCCATGGCGCTCTGGGGCGCCTTCGTCGCGGGGGGCCTCGTCGGGGTGGTCCTGCTCGCCGCGCGCCGGGTCCGCCGTGGCGACGCGATCGCCTTCGGCCCCTTCCTCGCCCTCGGCGGCGCCGTCGCCGCGGTCGCGCCGCAGCTCCTCCTCGAGCGCTCCCCGTTCGCGATCCTGTTCGGCTGAGCCGCCGCGGATCGGCGCGCTCGAGCCCGCGGACGCGCATCTCGCGCGCATCGGCCCTGGACCCGCGGCCGAACGCGTTCGTGGGCGTCGACCGCTCGCTCCGACCGAGTGCTTGCTTGCCGCACAATGTCCACGTGGAACAAGCAAGGGGCGTGCGCACCCCGTCGTCGCCGGCCGCCGGGCGCGGGGATGACCTCGGTCAGGGTCGCGCCGCCGCCTCGCGGTCATCGCCCGCCCTGTCGCCCGCCGACGTGCCGCTGTTTCAGGGCCTCTTCCCGCCGCGCGCCGCGGGGTTCGACGGTCGGATCCGCCGCGTAGCGATCCTCGCGCTGCTCACCAC
>JBBPYG010000022.1:0-63000 GCA_038200085.1 Candidatus Limnocylindria bacterium
ACAGACCGGGGGCCGCCGATTGCGGGCTGACATTCCCCGGTGCCAGGAGCCTCGTCATCAGGGATCGGTCTTGCGGGCGTCCTCGCGCTGTGCGGGACGCTCGTGTTCTGCGTGATCCTGCTCGTCCCGCTCGTCGCGCAGCGGACGGTGATCCCCGGTGGCGGCCAGCTCATGGCCGGCGCGGTCGCCGACGAATGGCGCGTCGCCTCGGGCGCCTTCCCGCTCGCGCATCGGGCCGCGCGGTCCATCGCCCTCTCCCCGCCGGAAGCGCCCACGCCGCCGGCCCCGGTAGCCGCCGCGGCGCCCGCGCCGCCCCCGGTCGCCGCCGCGGCGCCCGCGCCGCCCCCGGTCGCCGCCGAGGCGCCCGCGCCGGACCAACCCGTCCCGCCCACGCCGGACGAACCCGTCCCGCCCACGCCGGACCCGCCCCGCGCGTCGCCCGCTGCGCGCGCGCTGCCGCCGCCACTGCCACCGACTGCGGTACCCACGCCCGCACCCGCAGCCGCGCTCGCCGCAGCCGTGGGCGGAGGGACGCTCGTCCTCGCTTCCTGGTACGGGCCGGGTTTCTACGGGAACCGGACCGCGTGCGGACAGGTCTACACGACGCAGATCCAGGGCGTGGCGAACCGCACGCTTGCCTGCGGCACCATCGTGACCCTGACCTACGGCGGGCGGACGGTGAGCGTGCCCGTGATCGACCGAGGCCCTTACGTCGCGGGGCGGACCCTCGACCTATCGAACGCCACACGCCTGGCACTCGCTTGCCCCGACCTGTGCAGCCTTCTCATGCGAGTCGGCAACTAGCGCGCCTGACCCCCAGAGCGGACGCGGCAGAGGCTCGGCACTTCGATGGGCGGAGCGGCCCGCCGCCCCACGAAGCCGGCGGTCGCGAATGGCCCTCCAGCGGGTTCTCACGCGACTGTCGTCGGCACTCACCGCGCCGTGTCCCCGGGGGCGCGCCCGAAGCGCACCGTCTCGGCCCTGTCACATCGCTCGGACCGCGCCCTTCTCTTGCGCTTCCCTGGCCTACCGAGCAGGCGCTTGGCCGTGCACATGCGCTAGTGCGTCAGCTTACCGCGTCGGCCTATGGCTCGTACGACTGTCCACCGTTCGAGCTAACGCTGGTATGGAACTTGCAACCTCGCTCGGCGGAATCACGAGTTGGCTGCATCGAGTCACAGAGCGCTCGTTCGCGCGCGCAAAAGGAGACAGGGATGCCGCGTAACAAGGGTGCCATGACCGTCGCCGAAGCTGGCCGACGCGGGGGAGCCACCACCGCCCAGCGCCATGGTCCGGAGTTCTACGAGCAGATCGGGAAGAAGGGCGGCAAGACGACCGCCGAGCGACACGGCTCCGACTTCTACGAGCAGATCGGCAAACAGGGCGGCCAGAAGGTCAAGGAGCTGTACGGTCCGCGCTTCTACGGCCGCATCGGCAAGATCGGCGGGGACGCCGTTTCCGAGAAGTACGGTCACGAGCACTTCGAGGAGATCGGCAAGAAGGGCGGCCAGAAGGTCGCCGAACTCATCGCAAGAGGCAGGCAGGCGACCTAAACTAGCGTTCGCGTAACTATTGTGACGAAATGACGTCTGCGGGCCGTTGACAACGTGTCGGCGGCTCGTATCGTCGTCCCTTGTACTGGAAGGTACATATGCGCCCCGCATGTGTACCGCCGAGCGAACGCCGATCGCCGGGCGCGGGCGATGGCGGGGGAAGGGGATGGCAGTGGACGAGCTTCCGCGCGTCGCTCTCGTTGCGGTCGAATGGGAGGACATCACCGCGTACGCCAGGACCGCGCTCCCTGACGATTTCGAGCCGTACCGGCTCATGAAGCTGACGTGTGGGCTCCTCTGGAAGGAGACCGACGACTACGTCGTCATCGTCGGGGATTACGACATCAGCAACGGCGGCAAGGAATACCGTCATAACGACTTCCACATCATCCCGCGCGGCGTGATCCGGGAGCTCTCCATCCTGCGGCCGGCGTACGACCGGACCATCCCGCTCGAGGTCGTCTCGGCGCACTAGGCCGCGGCGCGACGGAAGCAGCCGGCGCCACTGCGGGGGACCCCGGTAGCGCGACGGTGGTGCTGGCGCGGGTTGGGGCCCGCCGCGCGTTCGACGTCGCGGATGCCCTTGCGAGGCGCGGAACGTTCGGGCGCGGGCGTGTCATCCCCGCCTCCCGCCCGTTCGTAAGAGTTAGCGAAGAGACGGAACAACCGGGCCGCTCTCTCGGTATCTATGGCATGTACGACACGCACGTCGTTGTCGTCGATGACTGGAGGCGCGTCATGTCCCTTCGCGCTGAGCTCTACTGCTACTTCTGCGGCCACGGCATCGGCGAGGTGCTCGTGGCCACCACCGCACGCCGCCCGACGCCGGAGCAGTTGCGGGCCGCATACGCCGACCATGCCCAGAGACCGCTCTGGGACGAGAACGTCCAGCCGCTCTGCCCGCGATGCGGCGGCCAGATGTTCCTCGAGCGCTACGAGCACGAGGTCGTTCGTCGGGGAGACCGCCAGCTCAAGCGCGCGAGCTGAATCCTCGCAAGGCCCCGCCGTTCTCCTGCGACGTGAAGGCTCGCTTCGCGTTCGCGCTCGGAGCGGCGGCGGGGTGGCTCGCCGGCAACGCCGCGGGACGTTGCCCGCCCCCAGCCGGCCGCGCCGATCCCTTCACCGAGCGCCAGCGCGAGATCATGCGCGGCGTCGCTGCCGGGCTGACCACCAAGGAGCTCGCGCAGCGCGCCGGCGTGACGGAGGCCACGGTCCGCACCCACGTACGGCGGATCCGGGAACAGCTCGGCGCGCCGAATCGCGCGGCGGCGATCGCCCTCTTTGGCGACGGGACCGCTCAGGCCGCCGGGGAGCCCTCGAGGCCGAGGCGATCGGCCACGGCCGCCAGGGCGTTCACGACCTCCGTCACCAGGTCCTCGAACGGCATGCCGAGGTCCGCGGCCCCGCTCAGCATCATGTCCCGGCTCACGGCGCGCGCGAACGCCTTGTCCTTCATCTTCTTCCGCACCGCCGGGGCGTCGACGTCCGCCACGCGTTTCGACGGCCGCACCAGGGCGACGGCGGTCACGAAACCCGAGAGCTCGTCGACCGCGTAGAGGGTCTTCTCCAGCGGCGTGACGCGCGGGATCCCGAGGTGATCGCCGTGCGACTGGATCGCGTGCACGATGTCGCCGGGCACGCCGGCCTGCTCGAGGATCGGCTTACCGTTCTGCGGGTGGCCGCCCGGATCGCGCTCGTAGTCGAAGTCATGGAGCAGGCCCGCGACCGCCCAGCTCTCCTCCTCGCCTCCGTACCGCCGCGAGAAATGGCGCATGCACGCCTCCACGGCGAGGCCGTGCTTGCGCAGGCTGTCGCTCCGCGTGTGCTCGCAGAGCAGCGCCCACGCCTCGTCGCGGGTCACGTGGCGACCACGAGCTCTTCGCGCGCGGCGACCCCGGTCTCCGAAAGCGCCGCGATGATCGTGCGGCAGAACGCGGGCAGATCATCCGGCCGGCGCGAGGTGATCAGGTTCCCGTCGCGCACGACCTCGCGATCCTCGAACAGGGCACCGGCGGCCACGAGGTCATCCCGGATCGAATGGAAACAGGTCAGGCGACGATCGCGCGCGATGCCCGCCGAGACGAGCATCCAGCCCGCGTGGCAGATCGCCGCGACGACCTTGCCCGCGGCGTCCGCCTCGCGCACCAGGCGCACCATTTCGGGGTCGCGCCGCATGTGATCGGGGGCGTATCCGCCGGGGATGATCACCGCGTCCACCTCGGCGGCGGCCACGTCCGCGCTCGCGCGCTCCGCGCGTGCCGGATAGCCGTGTTTGCTCGCGTACGTCTCTCCGCCCGCCGGTCCGACCAGGATCGTCCGCGCCCCGGCCTCACGCAGGCGGTACAGCGGATACCAGAGCTCGAGATCCTCGTAGAGCTTCTCGACGAGGAGCGCCACGGTGCGGCCACGAAGTTCGTCCATCAGCGGTGCACCTCCACGCCTCTAATCGTATCGACCCCGGTGTACCCTCGGAATGAGTGATCGAACTGACCGCGGCGGCTGCCGCGAAGCTGCACGAGCTGCGTGACCCGGCGGGCGGGCAGCAGGTGCTGCGGCTCTGGGTCGCGGGGAAGACTTGCTGCGGTTACTCGTATGGACTCGCCTTCGACGAGTCGGCCGAGCCCGGGGACACGGTCGTGGAGCGTGAGGGCATCCCCGTCGCGGTGGACCCGCGCAGCCTGCCGCTGGTGAAGGACGCGACCATCGATTTCGTCGACGCGCTGATGGGCGCGGGCTTCACCGTCCGCGACGCGGCCGCCGGCGGCGGCTGCGCCTGCGGCCGACGGTAGACAGGCCGCCGCGACGCGGTGACCGGCTGCGGCTGCCTCGGCGTCGTCGCGGCCGTCGTCGCCCTGATCGTCTTCTTCCTGCGCGGCTCCACCGACACCGGTGCGCCGATCGAGCAGGGGTGACGCTCCCCCGTTCCGCGGCGCACCTCCAGCTGGTGACCTCGCGCGTCGCGGAGCTGACCCTTGCGATCGGCGCCGCCGCCCGCGGCGGCATCGACAGCGTCCAGGTCCGTGATCGCGCCGCGACGCCGGCCGAGCTCTGCGCGATCGCGCGTGACGCCGCGGCTGCGTGCGGCGGACGCGCGGGCGTCTTCGTGAACGGCCGCGCCGACGTCGCGCGCGCCGCGGGCGCGAGTGGGGCGCATCTGCCCTCGTTCGGCACAGCGGTGGCCGCGGCGCGCGACGTGCTGGCTCCTGCCCAGCAGGTCGGGGTGTCCGTGCATTCCGTGGAGGAGGCGATCGTCGCCCTTCGGGAGGGCGCGGACTACCTCCTCTTCGGCCATGTCTATCCGAGCGGCTCACACCCGGGGGTGCCGGGGCGCGGCCTCGGTCTCCTCCGGGACGTGGTCGAGGCCGCCGACGTTCCGGTCCTCGCGATCGGTGGCATCGACGCCGGCCGGGTCGCCGAGACGATGGCAACGGGCTGCGCGGGCGTCGCCGTGATCAGCGCCATTCTCGGCCGCGACGACCCGGAGCTCGCGGCGCGTTCGCTCCGCGCCGCGCTCGACGCCTGCGGCGAACCTGCGCACGCCTTCCGCGCGGCCGCGACGTTCGTTCCCCGTTGCGAGACACTGGGACCGTGACCATCACGCTGAACGGCGATGTCCGGACCATCGCGCTCGAGACGACCGTCCAGACGCTCCTCGACCGCGAGGGTCTTCCGCGGTCCGGCGTCGCCGTCGCGGTGAATGGCGATGTGGTGTCGCGCGAGCGCTGGGCCGAGACACCGGTCGGCGAGGGCGACGAGGTAGAGGTGATCAGGATCATCCAGGGAGGTGCCGACGACGACGGCGACGTTCTCGTCATCGGCGGCGTGCGCTTCACCTCGCGGCTCTTCACCGGAACGGGGAAGTTCCAGAGCGGCGCGCTCGCGGGCGCCGCGCTCGCGGCCTCGGGCACGGAGCTCGTCACCGTCGCGATCCGGTACGTCGACCTCGACCACCCCCGCGCGAGCGGCGTGCTCGACGGGGTCGACCTCGAGCGATACCGCCTGCTGCCGAACACCGCCGGCGCGACGAACGCCGACCACGCCGTTAAGATGGCGCGGCTGGCGCGCGCCGCGACCGGCACGGACTTCATCAAGCTCGAGGTCATCGGCGACAAGCAGTACCTCTGGCCAGACAACGCCGAGACGATCGTCGCGACCAGGCAGCTGGTGCGCGAGGGCTTCACCGTCCTGCCGTATGTGAGCGCGGACCTCGTCACTGCGCTGCGCCTCGAGGAAGCCGGTGCCGCAACCGTCATGCCGCTGGCATCGCCGATCGGCTCGGGGCAGGGCTACAACGACTGGGTCGGCATCGAGCGCATCATCGGCCGCGTCTCGGTGCCCGTCGTCGTCGACGCCGGCATCGGCGTGCCGAGCGAGGCGGCGATGGCGATGGAGCTCGGCGCGTCGGCCGTCCTCGTGAACACTGCGATCGCGCGCGCGAAGGATCCGGTCGCCATGGCGCACGCGATGAAGCTCGCGGTCATCGCGGGCCGGACGGCGTTCCTAGCCGGTCGCATGCCGCGGCGGACGGACGCGGAGCCATCGAGCCCGCAGCACGGAGTGCCGACGGCCCCGACCGCCGCCTGAGGTCCTCCTCCGGGTGATGGGTCGGGGCGCCTGGCCCGCCTCCCGGTGATGGGGCGCGGCGTCGCCGGCGATCTGCCGGCGAAGGCCGACGTCGCGATCCTCGGCGCGGGTGTCATCGGGTGCGCGATCGCGGACGCTCTCGCGGGACGCGGGCTGTCTGTCGTCGCGCTCGACCCCACGGGCATCGGCGCGGCGGCCTCGGCGGGCGCGGCGGGTCTGCTCGCGCCGCTGGTGGAGGCGCCCGGGCCTGGGCCGTTCCTGACCCTCGCGCTCGCCTCGCTCGAGCGCTTCCCAAAGCTCGAAGCGGAGCTGAACGGAGAGACCGGGATCGACGTTGGTTGGCGCGAGCGCGCGACGCTGCGCGTGGCCGAGACCGAGGAGGAGAAGTCCGAGCTTCAGGCCCGCGTCGAGTGGCAGCGGGCCGCGGGACTGCACGTCGAGTGGCTGGAGCCGCCGGCGATGCGCGATGCCGAGCCCCTGCTCGGCGATCGCATGCTCGGCGCGCTGCGATCCGCGCGCGACGGCGTCGTCACGAGCGGACGGCTGACCGCGGCGCTCGCGGCGCGCGCGAGGATGCGCGGCGCCGTCTTCGTCGTCGCGGGAGGGGAGGTCGCCGCTTCCCGTTCGCGCGACCGCGTCGACCGCATCGTCGTGGCGGGCGCGTCCCTGCTCGCGGGCGAGGTCGTGATCGCCGCAGGTCCGTGGAGCGCCGCGGTAGCCCGGGCGCTGGCGGTCGGCCCTCTCCCCGTTCGCCCGGTCAAGGGCCAGCTGGCGATCGCGGAGGTTCGGCGCGCGCCGGAGCACTCGATCTTCGGCGCGGGCGGCTACGTCGCCGGCAAGGCCGATGGCGTTCTCGTCGCCGGCGCCACTGTTGAGGAGCGCGGCTTCGATCTGACGATCGGCGACCGCGCGCATGATGCGATCGTCGCGCGCGCCGTCCGTCTGGTGCCGTCGCTCCACCCCGCCGCGTTCACGCTGCGCTGGGCCGGCCTCCGGCCCGCGCTTCCCGATCTCCTGCCCGCGCTCGGTCGGACGGACCGCGCGCGCAACGTGCTCGTTGCGACGGGCCACTTTCGCAACGGCATCCTCCTCGCGCCGATCACCGCGGAGGCGATCGCAGCAGCGATCACGGGCGAGCCCTTCTCGCCGGACCTCGGGCCGTTCTCACCCGACCGTTTCTCGAGCGACGATGCGCCGGTGCTCGAGCGGTTCTAGGTCAGGGCGCGCGGCGCGGGACGGGGTGCCGCAGCCCTGGCTCGCGCGGCAGGCTACGGCGCCGGGTCAGGATGCGGCGGGTGCCTCCGCGAGCGAAGGAACAAGATCCAGCGCGAGCTCGCGCTCCAGCATGGCGGCGACGCGCACCACGAGCGCCTCACCGAAATACGGTCCGACGACCTGGAGCGATACGGGCAGGCCGCGGCGATCGAAGCCCGCGGGCAGCGCGAGCGATGGATGGCCGCTCAGGTTGAACGGCGCGCAGAAGCGCACGAGGATCTCGCGCTGCGATCGCCACCGCCCGGCGATGCGCGCGCCGTCGGCACCGATCGGGATCGCGGCCGCGGCGGTCGTCGGGACGATCAGCACGTCCGCCTGGCGCAGCGCCTCGTCGACTTGGGCCGCGAGCGCCGCGCGCGCCCGCTGTGCCTGGAGGTAGTCGACGGCGCTGATGCGTAGCCCCAGACGCAGGCGGGCGCGTACGTCCCTCGCGATCTCGCGCGCCCGCGGAGAGCGGATCTCGTCCTCGTGCGCCGCGCTCGATTCGGGCCGCGCGACGAGAAACTGCACCGCGCCCGACGTAGACGCGCCGGGGATGCTCGTCGGCACGCGCGTCATGCCGGCCGCCGCGCAGATCTCCCTCGCGCGCGACAGTGCGGCCCGGACAGCGGGATCGAGCGCGCTCGCGAAGTAGGCGTCCCCCGATGAGAACCGCAGACCGCGCACGCTCCGCCCGGCCGCGCGTTCGTAGCGCGAGGTGGGAGCATCGGAACTCGCCGGATCGAGCGCGTCGTACCCTGCGATCGCATCGAGCAGCGCGGCCGCGTCGCGGACCGTGCGCGCGAGAGGACCGACATGGTCGAGGCTCCATGCAAGTGCGACGACCCCGGCGCGGCTCACGCGGCCGTACGTCGGCTTGAGCCCGACGACGCCGCAGCACGCCGCGGGGATGCGCACCGAACCCGCGGTGTCCGTGCCGAGCGCGGCGGCAGCCATCCCGGAGCTCACGGCCGCCGCCGATCCGCCGCTCGATCCTCCCGGGATCCGCGCGGGGTCCCACGGATTGCGTGTCTGTCCGAACGTTGGGTTCACGTTGGTCGTGCCCGCCGCGAATTCGTGCAGGTTCGTGCGTCCCACGAACACCGCTCCGGTGGCGCGGAGGCGCGCCACGGCCGTCGCGTCAGCGCGCGCGATCGCGCGAAGACGCAGCGCGCTGCCCGCCGTGTTCGCCAGTCCCCGCTCATCGAAGATGTCCTTGATCGCGATCGGCACACCGAGCAGCGCCGCGGTGCTGCCCCGCGCGAGCCGCCGGTCCGCCGACCTCGCCGCCCTGCGCACCTCGGCGCGGTCGACACGCACGAACGCGTTCAGCCGCGGGTCGAGCGCCGCGATGCGATCGAGATGCGCGTCCGCGAGCTCGAGCGCGCCGATCTCCCGCCGCCGCAGCATTCGGCGCAGCTGCGTGAGCGGCGCGAGCGTGAGTGTCCTGCCCTTCACCGCAGGGTGCGCCGCGCGCCCGCCGCCCGGCTGGAGCCCACCACGAAACGCGTCGCAGGCTCGAACGATCCGAGGCGCGGCCGCATGCCGGCGATCGTCGCGCGCGCCGAGGGGAGGTCTTCGAAACGCGGGGAGGCGTTCGCGTTGGCGGTGCGCGGCCTCTCCGCGCGACGCGCGACTCCGCCGCGTCCTTTCGCGCTCGGACGAGCGACCCCGCCGCGTTCGCTCGGGCGCCGAAGAGCGAGTACGCCGCCCGCGCTCGCGCGCCGAGACTGCGGGCGGCCGCCGCGGCTCATGCGCCCGCCACCGGCGCGAGCGCGCGACCCGGCAGGGCACCGGTGTGCTCGCCGTCGCGCAGCACCGGTGTGCCGTTGACGACGACGTGCGCGACGCCCGACGCGTAGCGATGCGGATCCTCGAAGCTGGCGTGGTCCTGGATCGTCCGCGGGTCGAAGACGACGACGTCCGCGAAGTGCCCCCGGACGAGCCGTCCGCGCCGGTCCAGCCGCAGGTTGGAGGCGGGCAGCGAGGTCAGCCTCCGGATCGCCTCCGGGAGCGCGACGACGGCCTCATCCCGAACGTACCTTGCGAGCAGCCGCGCGAAGTTTCCGTAGGCGCGCGGATGGATGCTCGAGCGCAGGAAGTCGCCCTCCGGCGCGAGCGAGGCGCCATCCGACCCGAAGCTCATCCACGGCAGCGCGACCTCCCTGCGCACGTTGTCCTCGGACATCGAAAAGAACACGGAAGTGATGCGGCTCGCGTCCTCGGCGAGCAGATCCATGACCGTCTCGGCCGGATCCCGGCCCCGCTCGGCGGCGATCTCGCTGATCGTCCTGCCGATCAGCGGCCGGAGCCGCGGCTCGCGGAAGCTGACCGGCCGCACGGCATCCCACCGTCCCGACGCGACGGCCGATATCTCGCCGCGGATCCGCGCGCGGGTCGCGGGCTCCTGCAGGCGCGCCACCAGCTCGCGGTGCCCGCCTTCGTGCGCCCACGCCGGGATCACCGAATCGAGCCCCGTTGAAGACGCGGCGTACGTGTACATGTCCGCCGTGATGCGCAGGCCCGACTCGCGCGCCGCGTCGACGCGCGCGATCGCGTCGCCGATCTTCGGCCAGTTGGCGGGACCGGATTGCTTCAGGTGGTAGATCTCGGCGGGCACCGCGGCCGCGCGTGCGATCGTCACGAGCTCGTCGATGGCCTCGAGCAGGCGGCTGCCCTCGCTCCGCATGTGCGAGATGTACATGCCGCCGAACTCCGCCACGGCGCGCGACATCTCGACGAGCTCCGATGTGTCCGCGTACGTCGCCGGCGCGTAGATCAGCGCCGTCGCGAGGCCGAGCGCACCCTGCGTCATCGCCTCGCGGACCAGGGCGCGCATGCGCTCGAGCTCGTCGCTGGACGGTGGGCGGTCCGCGTGGCCGACAACGTTGATGCGGACGTTCGTGGCGCTCACGAAGGACGCGACGTTCGTCGAGATCCCGCGGCGAACCATCTCCGCGAGCTGTCCCGCGAGCGTCGACCAGGTGATGTCGTAGCGGATGTCGACCTGCTGCTCGAGGGCGTCGCGGCGCATGGCGTCGTTCAGAGGACCCATGAGCCAGCCCTCGCCGAAGACCTCGAGCGTGACGCCCTGCCTGATGTCGCTCTGCGAACGGCCGTCGACCATGAGGGCGCCGTTGGCGTGGCTCAGCATGTTGATGAACCCGGGGGCGACCGCAAGCCCTGTCGCATCGATCTCGGCCGCCCCGCGCTCGGTCACGCGGCCGACCTCGGCGATCGCATCGGCGCGGACCGCGACGTCGCCGACGAACGGTTCCCCGCCGCCACCGTCGTGGATCGTGCCGCCGCGGATCACGAGGTCGTACGTCACCAGCGCGTCACGCGTGCAGAATATGCGGCGTGAGGATCGCGCTCTTCGGGGCGACCGGCTCGCTGGGTGGCGAGGTCCTTCGGCTCGCGCTCGAGCGCGGACTCCACGTGCGCGCGCTCACGCGATCTCCAGAGGGCGTCGGCATCAGGAGCGAGCGACTCGTGGTGGTGGCGGGCGACGCGCGCGACGCGCAGGCCGTCGCGAGCACCATCCAAGGCTCGGACGCGGTGATCAGCTGCCTCGGGCCGCGCGCGAACACGTCGCAGGCGGCGGACGAGATGGTCGATGCCGCGCGAGCGATCCTGGACGCGATGAGCACCGAGCGGGTCGCACGGCTCATCCTCATCGCCGGTGGCGCGGTCGACGCTCCGGGGGACCGCAAGGGTGTCCAGGGACGCGTCACCTCCGCACTCGTTCGGCGGCTCGCCCGCTGGATCGTGGCCGCGAAGCAGCGCGAATTCGACCTCGTGCGATCGAGCGGTCTCGACTGGACAGCGGTGCGCCCACCCCGCGTCACGAAGGGCTCGGGCACGGGCCGTTACCGCGTCGGGCTGGAGCGCCTACCGGGCTCGAAGATCGCGAGCGCCGATGTCGCGCGCTTCATGCTCGACGCGCTGGACGACCCCAAGCTGATCCGCCAGGCGCCGTTCGTCTCCGCGTGATCGCCTATCGGTCGAGGATGTCGTCGTACGCCAGGCGCAGGCGCCGCACTCCCTCGTCGATGTCGGCAAGCGACGCCGACGCGTACGAGAAGCGCAGCGAGGATCCGAGGTCGCGCTCGATCGCGAACGCGTCGCCCGGCACGAACGCGACGCCGCGCGCGAGTCCCGCGTCGAGGAGACGGCGCGCCGAAGGACCGTCGGGCAGCTCGACCCACAGGTAGAAACCGCCGTCGGGGTCGTTCCACCGGACGGCGACGTCGCCGAAGTGCTCCGCCAGAGCTTCGCGAGCGCGGGCCTGCTTCGGTCGATACAGCGCGCGCAGCGCCTCGACGTGCACGGCGAAGTCGCGGTCGCGATGGAAGGCGACGACGAGCCGCTGACTCAGCGACGACGTGCACGAGTCCATCGTCTGCTTCGCCGCGGCCATGCGCTTCACCGTGGCGCGGTCGCTGATCGCCCAGCCAACGCGCACGCCGGGAAGGAACGTCTTCGAGAACGAGCCGATGTTCACGACGCCGTCGCGCGCGATCGCGGCGATCGGCGGGAGGTCGTCCCCTCGGTACCGCAGCTCGCGGTACGGATCGTCCTCGATCACGATGGATCCGTGTTCGGCGGCGAGCTCGACCAGCGCGTCCCGGCGCGCGCGCGACAGCGTGACGCCGCTCGGGTTCTGGAAGTTCGGCACGACGAAGAAGACCTTGGGGCTCGCCCCGCTCTCGGCGATCAGGCGTGATGCGGCGGCCACGTCGAGGCCGTCGGTGTCGACCGGCACCTCGAGCACGCGCGCCCCGTGGTTGCGCAGCGCCGCGAGGACGTTCGCGAATCCGGGCGACTCCACGACGGCCATGTCGCCCGGCCTGATGAAGAGCCTGATGGCGATGTCGATGGCCTGGAGTCCTCCGGCCGTCACGATCACGTCCTCCGCCGATGCCTGGATGCCGCGGCGCCGCGCGGCGTCCGCGATGATGTCGCGCAGCTCGTCGTCGCCTTCGGTGATCCCGTAGCCGAGCGCGCTCCGGCCGTCGCGCTCGAGCACGGTCGCCGCGAGCTCATCGGCATGCGCGAGATCGAGCGCCTCGCGCGCCGGAGACCCGACAGCGAACGAGATGGTCCCTTCGCCGGCCCGCGCGACGATCGCGATGGTCTCGTCGATGAACGATCCGTGGATGACGCGCGCGGCGCGTTCGAGACGCGTGCCTTCGGCGGTCGTGCCGTCCGTCACCGCCGCGCCCCGCGAGGGGGCTGGCGCGCGCGAGGCCACGCTCATACCCACAGCGGCAGGTCGAGCTGCGGCCCGCGATAGGACTCGACCGCGATCGCCATCAGCGCGAGATCGTGTATCTCGGACTGGTCGTTGGCGTAGGTGAGGACCCGGGCGTGGGCATCGACCAGGGCGCCCTCCCCGAGCGGTAGGCCCAGCCGGACCAGCCGCGAGGCGAAGCGGTCCATCGCCTCATCCATCACGACGCCCATCCCTTCGCGACCTTGGGCCACTCTGTCTCCACCTCTTCGGCGAACGTGGTCCGCTTCACGCCGGCGCGCGTGCATCCGATGGCCTGCGCGTAAGCGAGCGCGGTCGCCTCGGCCCGGCCCGTCGCGTCCTGGTGGACGGCGAGCAGCGCGGGCACCCCGCGGCCTTCACGGAACAGCGCCCGCACGCGATCGCCCGGGGCGCACGGCACGACCATCGCGACGTCGATCTCGGCGGGCGGGCGAAGCCGCCCCGAATGCACCGACGAGCCGTGGGCGACCAGCAGCGTCCGTCCGCGGCCCAGGTGCGGCCCGATCCCGCGTTCGTAGACCGTCTGATGCTCCTCGTCCGGAACGAGCAGCACGACGAGGTCGGCGTAGCGCGCGGCGTCGGCCACCTCGCGGACCTCGACGCCGTCGATTTGAGCACGCGTCCACCCGGAGCTCCCGCTCCGGAGCCCGACCACGACCGGAAGGCCGTTGTCGCGGAGGTTCAGGGCCTGGGCCTGTCCCTGGCTGCCGTAGCCGATCACTGCGATGGTCTTCCCGCGGAGCATCCCGGGGTCCGCGTGACTGTCGCCGTAGATCGTGGCCATGGCCCTGTCCTCCCTCGAGCGTGGTCCGCCGGAAACAGAGAAGCCTCCCCTTGGAGGGAGGCTTCGTTCGCTGCGTTCGCCGGTCGGAAGTCGCTAACCTCCCGCGCATCTCCCCGTCCCGAGCGGCGGGACGATGGCGATCAGCGAGAGCGGCAAGCGGCTCTTCACGTGTCGCGGACCATACGTGAGCGCCGAGGGGCAGTCAAGGAAGGACTTGGACCTAGCGCGCCGAAGCGAGCGCCATCCGCGTCGCCGGGCCGTATGCGCCGGTCGGCGTGATCGCGCGATCGGCCTGGAAACGCTTCACCGCGTCCCGGGTCACGGGGCCGAAGTAGCCGGTGGGGCCATCCATGTAACCGCTCCGCGCTAGCAGGGTCTGGAGGCGCGTCACGTCGCTCGATCGGCTCCCGAGCGTCAGCCCGCTTCCCGGTGAGCGGACGGGCGCGGCCGCGAGCGAGGTCCCCAGCGCCGCCGCGGTCTGCGGTCCGTAGAACCCGGTCGCAGGCAGCCCGAGGCTGCGCTGGTAGGCGCGCACCGCGGCGACCGTGCGCGGTCCGAACCGGCCTTCGCCCTGCGTGACCTCCCTCGGCTCGAGAAGCCCGAGGTAGACGAGGTCCCATTGCAGCAGCGTCACGGAGGGTCCCGAGTCCCCGGCCGAGAGCCCGGCAGCCGGGCGGCACCCGGCCGCGTTGCAGACGGTCGGCACGTCCTGCCCCGTCGAGGTGACGGATGCCGCCGCACCGCCGGCGCACGACGACACGAGCGACATGTAGCGGGACCAGTCCCACGTCGGACCCGGGTCCGAGTGGTCGGTGTTCGGCAGCTCGCTGTGCCCGACGATGTGTGAGCGGTCGATCGGGATGCCGTAGCGCCGCGCGATAGCGCAGACGAGAGACGCGGATGCGCGGTACTGCGCGTCGGTGTACCCGATCCCGTGGAGCGGGTCGAACTCATGCTCGATGCCGATCCCCGTCCGGTTGTATCCCCGCGCGTGAAACGCGGTGTCGGCCTCGGCCACCTGCTGCGTGATCTGCCCATCGCTCGCGCGGATCACGTAGTGCGCGCTCGCCCGCGCGCGCTTATCGCCGAACCACGAGATCGCGCCTGCGTACGATCCGGCGGTCGCGTGGATGACGATGTACGTGACGTCCGCGCCTCCGCGGCCCGCGTCGAAGTTCTGGCTGGCCGCCGCGACCCAGCGGACCGGGGGGTAGTAACTGGGCGGCGCCGCAGCAGCGGGCTGCGCGAGCGCGAGCAGTGCCGCAGCGACCATGATGGAAAGGAAAAGCAGACGCACGGAGGCGAATCACCGTACATGACGCCGACCCCGCGCCACAATGCCGCGAAGGTACCGGCCAGTACGCGCGCGCGGCACGCTGACGCTTGTGTGCGTGCGCGTGCGACAGCGCCCTCAGTTCAGCGCTGAGGGCCATGTTCGAGGGATTCGGGTCGACGGACGTAGACACCGGAGAGGCCGTGATCCGCGTGCGGCACGGCGGGAGCGGCCCGCCGTTGCTGCTCCTCCACGGCAGTCCGCAGACGCACGTCATGTGGCACGCGATCGCCCCGCGACTCGCGAGCGAATTCACGGTCGTGGCGGCGGACCTCCGCGGTTACGGCGACAGCAGCAAGCCGCCGACGACGGCGGACCACGAGCCGTACTCCAAGCGCGCGATGGCGCGCGACCAGGTCGCCGTGATGCGGCACCTGGGTTTCGAGCGTTTCTTCGTCGCCGGTCACGACCGTGGCGCGCGCTGCGCGTACCGCATGGCGCTCGATCAACCCGACCGCGTCCGGAAGCTTGCGGTGCTCGACGTCGTTCCGACGGGCGAGGCTTTCCGCCGCGCCGACATGGCGTTCGCGCTCCGGTACTGGCACTGGTTCTTCCTCGCCCAGCCGTACGACATGCCCGAGCGGCTGATCGGTGCTGATCCCGACTGGTATCTCCTCCGACGCGACGACAAGCGGGACATATGGTCCGAGGAAGCGGCGCGCGAGTACCTGCGCTGCTTCCGGGACCCGCGCACGATCCACGCGATGTGCGAGGACTATCGCGCCGGAGCGACCTATGACTACGCGCTCGACGAAGCGGACCGCGGCAAGCGGCGGATCGCGTGTCCCGTGCTGGTGCTGTGGAGCGGCCGGCGTGAGCTCGAGAAGCTCTACGACGTCCTCGGCGTATGGCGCGACTGGGCCGGCGACGTGCGCGGAGGGGCGATCGACTGCGGGGCACTACCTCGCCGAGGAGGCGCCGGACGAGACGTACGCGGAGCTGCGCGCCTTCTTCGCCGGCAGCGCCTGAGGTCGCACCGCAAGGCCACCTGCGCGTGAGGCCGTCCGCGGCTTCAGGGGTCTGTGGACGGCCGCCTCCCACGCCCGGCGACCGACCCGTTCGACCGCAGCTACAGGCGCATCGGCGGAACGTCGCGACGCCACTCGAGCGCTCTATCGTTCCGTTCATCGGGCCCGCGCCGCATCGGTGCCGCGCCCGGCAGGGAGGTCCTCATGGCGACGCTTGCGGCGGGCGATCCCGCTCCGCGTTTCACTCTGACCGACGACTCCGGCAACGTCGTGGACTCCGAGTCCATGCGCGGAAGGCGCTACGTCCTGTACTTCTATCCCGCCGACGACACGACGGGCTGCACCAAGGAGGCCTGCCAGTTCAACGACGATCTCGGCGAGTTCGACCGCGCCGAGGTGCCGGTGATCGGCGTTTCGCGCGACGACGCTCGCTCGCACCAGGCGTTCCGCGCGAAGTACGGTCTGCGGTTCCCGCTGACCACGGATGCCGACGGGTCCGTCCACGCCAAGTTCGGCGCGCGGGGCGAGCGGCCCGGCCGCGGCGAAGGCGTCATCCGTTCGACGTTCCTGATCGGCGCCGACGGGCGGATCGAACGCGCGTGGTCCGGCGTCAAGGCGGACGGCCACGCGAAGGACGTCCTCGCGGCGATCGCCGCTTGAACGTCGCCGGATCCGTGACGGCGCTCGCTGCCGCCGCGGGACTGGCGGCCGGGATCGCGGTGACCCGCCGCCTTCACGACGACCCGGACGCCGGGCGCTGGGGCCGGCGGCTCGGCCGCACGCGATTCCGCTACGCGAACCTCCCCGTCGGGGGGACGGTGGCGCTCGCCGTGTCGAGGTTCATGCCGGGCGCGCTCGCGCGACCGGTCGTGGCGCTGGGCCTGGGTGCCCTGCTGGGTGCTGTCGGTTGGGGGCTCGTCGACCCTCTTCCGCCTCCGCCGCGCTGATCGCGGCACGCGGTCCGCGGATGGCCGGGCGCGGCAACCAACATCGCGCTGCGCGACCGAGGCACCGGTCCGCGTGACCGCCGGTCGCGTCTCGCGTTGCCGGGGCGACCGCGCGTCGGCATTCCCTACCGCAGGCTGCTCCAGTTCAGGATGATCAGCGCCGTTCGGACGACAGCGATGATCGGTGGGTAGGGCAGGGAAAAGCCGATGCAGAACACCGCGCCGACGGGAACCAGTGCCAAGGCGAGAATGCCGCCGCTCTGGTGGCTGTTCCACAGAAGCCAGCCGGCGATCCCTTCGAGAACGCAGACGACCAGGAAAGCGCAGAGAAGCGGGATCGACGTCATGATCCCGAACCGCTCGAAGTAGCCGCCGCCGTAAGCGGGAAAGCCGAACAGCAGCGGCACCCCGCCACCGCTCATCGGGCTCCTGATGGCCGGGATGTTGGGCAGGCCGAAGCCGATCGCGGTGAGCAGACACAGCGCCGCGGCCACCTGGATCGAAGGGTTCAGCGAGCGACGCGCACCGGCGGTCCCGACCGGGATCGGCACCGGACATGTGTACTCTCGATGGCGTCCGGGTAGAAGGCGTGGACGAACTTGTCGCCCATGCCATACGGACCGCTTGACCGCGCGTCCATGCCACATGGGCGGGCTGGGCCGGGGCTGGGCGCGCTGCCTGCCCCACAGGTCGCTACAACGGCCCCAGGACGCGCGCCGTCGGCTCAGCGGATCGTCAATGACTACGGGCCTCCGCGGCGGACGACCGATCTTCGGCCGGCTCGGCGGCGTTCATCTTCGACTTATGGGACCTAGAACTCCTCCGCGTGCCCTTCGCGGCACATCGCGAAACTGCGGCGGCGGAAGTAGCCTCGTTGGTCTTCACGCATGAATCCGTGATACGTCCGCGGCTGGTCGTCGAGCGGGCACACGGTGGTTTCCGCCATATTCCTGTCGATGTCGTTATTCCATTCGCTCCACCCGGCATCGGCCAGCTCCTGGATCACGTCGTGGAAGTGTTGGATCTCTGGTGCGCTCTTCACTGGACCGCTCCGACCGGCGATCGGCCGGGCCGCCGTCGCAGCCGAGGCGACCGCGAGGGCGCTGCGCGGCCAGCGGTCGGGACGCGCTGCCACTCATGGTCGCCGTCTGCGCCACCGCGGCAGTGCGCCCAACGGCGGTCGAATATCGTGATCTCGCGTCCTGTCGGGACGAGCGGAGGCAGGTGATCCAAGCGAACGCACTCGAACTCGATCAGATCGCCGAACATGCCGTCTGCTTCACGCCGTTCTGCTTGGAACGTCGCTGACAAGATCTCAGCTCGCCGACACCGTTTGAGTGGCTCGGCTGCTTCTTGGGCGCTTGTCGCGCCAGGGACGCGCGATCGTGGTCACCGTGCGGACCGGGCCTGCGGCCGCCTCGAGGGCCGAAAGACACTCGTCAGGCGTTCCGAGGTCGAGCACGATGGAAAATATCGGGCCACTGCGGCCCTCGAGTCGGGGGGCGTCGAGTCGGCCGCCTTCGACGATCCTTGCGGCGCACCGCACCTCGCACCCGAGCTTGCGGATGCGCTCGGCCACCGCGCGGAACTCGATCGCGGTGCCGCGGTCGAGGTGCCCGACATGGACGCTGTCGATGACGATACAGACGGCGTTGCGGTCGTACGGGTTGTTGAGATCAGGGACGAGGACCGCCCGCCGGACCATCGGCCCGTCGCGAGCGAGTCCCTCCAGCCCTTCCAGGTAGAAGGATTCGCCTGCCACCTCAGTATCCCGACCGCCTGGAAGATCGCGGGGTGTGGAACTCTGCATTCGGATTCTCCTTACGCGATGGCGCGCGCCGCTGCGCTGCGCGGCTGTGAAGTGCCAGGCCCAGCTCTCACAGGTCCGGACCTACGGCCGCGACTTATGCACCCGAGAGCTAGGAGGCTTACAGTGCGGCCAACTAAGGCCGGGCGGGCTTAGTCGGTCTACCCACCACTAATCCCGTCCGAGCCTTAGCTCCAAGATGCCGGGTCCGGTGAATGGCCCGGGTCTCCGCGGTAACTTCGCACCCGTCACGGTCGCAGACCCAAAGCATTCGGCCATCGATCTCGCGAATCGTCCACGAGTGCTCGCCGTGGAGCCTTGCGCGCTTCCAGACGCCATCGGGGACGGGCGTGACGGAGCGAAGAATCATCGAGGCTACCCCCTCGAGGTTCGGAGCTCGGCTCGTAACCGAGTCGCACCTTGGTTGAACGTAGACCTGGCAAGGAGAATGTCAAGCAATCGAACACACGAACGGTGACTCTACAAAGACGGCGTCGGAGCGGCCTAGGAGAAGCGCTCGGCCACCGCCCTGACTCCTTCGTCACAGCAGACCGCTCGGTCGCGGGAGAGTGGAGACTCGCCGACGGTTGTCACGTCGGCGGCCCTTCGTTCCGGTGTCATAGCACCTCGGTCGCACCGACCGGCTGCAAGCTCGCGCCGATATCTCTCGTGATGGAGGCGGACGCGGCCGCGCCGCCCGCGGTAGACCATAGCGGGGTGTTATCCGCGCGATGCGACCGGATCGCGCCCTTTTCGTTCCGAACATTTGTTCGCTAGGAAAGGCACACGCTTATGCGGAATGCTAGGGTCGTCGGCCTGCGATGGCTGGGTTGAGCGCGAAGCCCATCATCGTCGGGATCACCGGGGCATCCGGCGCGATCTACGGGATACGCGTCCTGGAAGTCCTTCGTGGGCATGAAGGGCTCGAGACCCACCTCATCGTGAGCTCCGGGGCGAAGCAGACGATCCGCTACGAGACCTCGCGCACGCTCGAGGACGTCCTCGCCCTCGCCGACGTGGTCCACGACGAGCGCGACCTCGCGGCGAAGCCCTCCAGCGGCTCGTTCCGGACGGTGGGCATGATCGTGGCCCCCTGCAGCATCCGCACGATGGCCGCCGTCGCCAACTCGCTCACCGACAACCTGATCACGCGCGCCGCAGACGTGCACCTCAAGGAGCGCCGGAGGCTGGTCCTCATCGTCCGCGAAACGCCGTTGCACGCCGGCCATCTCAAGCAGCTGTATGAGCTCTCGCTCTACGGCGCCGTGATCCTCCCGCCCGTGCCGGCCTTCTACCATCTCCCCAAGACGATCGAGGACATCGTCGACCAGACCGTGGGCAAAGCGCTCGACCAGCTCGGCATCGAGCACGATCTCTTCCGCCGCTGGTCCGGTCCCCCGAAACAGGATTAGTGGCGGCGACGCCGGAGCTTCCGGAGACCCTTCGGGGACTCCTCGACGGCACCGATCTCGCGGCGAAGGCGGGGGAGACCTTCCTCCTGTCCACGATCTCCGAAGAGGGCTGGCCGCATCTCGCCCTGCTGAGCGTCGGAGAGGTGTATGCGCCCGGGTCGCGGGAGATCCGCCTCGCACTCTGGCCGGACAGCACCATCACGGGGAACCTCACCCGCAACGGCCGGGCCAGCCTGACGCTGGTCAGCGGCGGTGCCGCGTACCACGTGCGCCTCGCTTCCACGCGCGGGCCCGATCTCGTCCTGCGCCCGGTCCCGCTTGCGGGGTTCGCCGCGACCGTGTGCGCCATCCGGGTGGACGCCGTCGGCTACGCCGAGCTGACCAGCGGGGTCCGCTTCCGTCTGCGCGACCCCGGCCCGGTGCTGGAGCGCTGGGCGGCGACGGTAGCTGCGCTCCGTACAGGCTAGTATGCGAGGTACTACATAGCAGACGCCGAGGAGGGGACGCGATGGCCAGTGCCCGGAAGGTCCAAGAGGCGAGCCCTGAGCCCATCACCAAAGACATCGTCAGGGAGGGCGAGAAGCCCTCCTTCATCCCGTATCCGAAGATCGGCGACAAGCTCGAGCACGTGCCGATCCACGTGCGCCCCGACCTTCTCTACTACGTCTCGCGAATGGGGTTCCTGCCGTACACGATCAAGCTCTACATGCACGTCCCCTGGATCGCGGAGTTCCTCTTCAAGCTGAACAACGCGGTCATGCGCGACGAAAGGAACGGTCTCTCCGAGCACTTGAAGTACCGGCTCTCGATGGTCGCAAGCCGCGACAACGAGTGCACCTACTGCACCGCGCATCACGCGCTCACGTTCAAGAGGCGCTGGTCGTACAGCGACACCGATATCGAGCACCTGCTGAAGATGGACCAGCCGGGCGACGAGCGTGAGGCCGTGGGGATGGAGTTCGTCCACCAGGCCAGCCTCGACGCTGCCGGCGTCACCGACGACCTACGGCAGCGCCTGGCGAAGCACTTCACGCCGCAGGAGTGCATGGAGATCGTCCTCGTTGCGGGCTTCTGGAAGATGTACAACACCATGCACACGGCGATGGGGATCCCGCTCGAGGACCCGGTCGAGCCCGATGCGCACTGGGTCGGGGTTGATCCTTCGCAGTGATCGCGCATCGCGACAATGGACATTCGGGGAAGGCTTTCGTGCGTGAGCTACCGCGTCGCTTCGTGCCCTTCGTCGCGTTTGCGCTTGTCTTCGCGGCCTGCCAGAGCGGCGGCACCGCTGGTCCCGCGGCGACCACTGGCCAGGCGGTGTCCACGGCGACGGCCGCCCCCGCGCCCAAGGCGGCGGTCAAGCTTGGCGTCCTCATCGATCTCTCGGGCCGGTTCATCTCGTTCGGCAAGGACATCCGCGAATCGACCGCGCTCGCCGCCGAGGAGATCAACAAGGCGGGCGGCGTGAACGGGTCGAAGATCGAGTTCGTCGTCATTGACTCGGCGGGCGATCCGGAGAAGGCCGTCGTCGGATATCGCGAGCTGAGCGACAAAGGCGTCTTCGCGGTCCTCGGACCGATCTCTTCGGGTGAGGCCGAGGTCGCTTACGCGCAGGCGTCGCGCCTCGAGACGCCGATCCTAACCGGTACCGCGAACAAGGAAGGCATCACAGAGATCGGCAAGGGCTGGGCCTTCCGCGACACCGCGTCGAACACCGACCTCTACAAGGTGGCACTGCTGGCTTGGGCGAAGAAGTACAGCGTGAAGACCGCGGTCCTCGTATTCGACGCCCAGGAGCCGGTCAGCTCGGCCGCCGCGAAGACGGCCGTTCCAGCGGTCGCGAAGGCTGTCGGGATCACGATCGTGAACAACGATGCGCCGATCACCTTCAACCGCGGCCAGACGGACTTCACGAGCGTGGTCCAGCGGATCAAGGGCACGCCGGCAGATGGCCTGATCATCGTGACCGCCCCCGCGGAGGCGGGCCTCATCGCGCGGGAGCTCGCGCGCCAGGGCGAGACCCGTCCGATCGTCGGCCACCCCGCGCAGAACTCGAGCACCTTCTACGAGCAGGGCGGCGTCCAGATCAACAAGTGGGTCCTGCCCTCGATCTTCGACCCTGACCGGAACGACCCGGCGGTGAAGTCGTACGTCGCCGAGATGAAGCAGCGTGACAAGGAGCCCCCCACGGTGCCTGAAGCGGCAAACTATTACGACATCGTGAAGATGGTCGCGAAGGTCCTGACCGACGCGAAGATCGACGGCGGTACCGACGTGAAGAGAGCGCGCGCCGATCTGAAGAACGGGCTCTTTGCGCTCAAGGACTACCCGGGTATCGGCGGGAAGATCACCTTCACCGCGACCGGGGACGCCGACAAGACCGTGTACTTGTTCGTCGTCAACGGAGGCAAGATCGAGGCGCTCGGCAACTAGCAGCCGACGCAGGTCGAGATGACGGAGATCGCGCAGACCCTGCTGAATGGGCTGCTGCTGGGGGCGAACTACGCCCTTTTGGCCCTCAGCTACACGCTGGTCTTCGGCGTGCTCCGCCTGCTCACCCTCGCGCACGGCCAGATCTTCATGGCCGCCGGGTTGGTCGCGCTCGTCGCGGCCGATCGGCAGGGACAGCCGCTCATCGTCACCGGGCTCGTCGCGATCGTCGTCGGAGCGTCGCTCGGCGTGGCCACCGATCTCCTGGCCTTCCGCCCGGTCGGGCTCGGGCGACCGATCGCGGCGGCGGTCGCGACCATCGGCTTCGCGCTGGTCATCGAGAACACCGCCCTCCAGCTCCGCGGCTCCTCGACCGCGGTCGGGCTGCGTGAGCCGCTGCCGGCGCCGGACCTCGTGCTCGGGCCTTTCCTGTTGTCGACGGTCCAGCTGTTCATCCTGGCCATCGCCGCCGTCGTGATGGTCGGGACGAACGCCTTTGTCGACCGGAGCCGCTGGGGCATGGCCATGCGCGCGCTCGCCGAATCGCCCCGGCTGCTTCCACTCCTGGGCATCCCGGTGGGACGGATCACCGTCCTCACACTCGCGATCTCGGGCGCCCTGGCGGGCCTCGCCTCGTTCCTTGTCGCGCTGCGAAACGGATCCGTGAGCCCGCTCGCGGGCACCGACATCGGTCTCGTCGGCTTGGCGATCATGACGATCGGCGGCCTCGGAAGTCTTCCCGGCGCGATGGTCGCCGGCATCGGTCTCGGGATCGTGGAGGCGTTCGCCAGCTCGATCGGCGTGGGCACGTTCCAGTCGGCTATCCCGTGGCTCCTGCTCGTCCTGATCCTCCTCGTGCGCCCGCACGGGATCCTCGGGAAGCCGGAGTGATCGACGTCTTCCAGAACGACGCGTTCCGCTTCTTCCTACTTTTCAACATGCTCGTCGCGCTCGGCATGTATGTCGTGTACTCGACCGGCCAGCTGTCGCTCGGACAAGCGGGCTTCGCCGCGGTCGGCGCGTACGCGGGTAGCTACGTCGACGTGAAGCTCGGCTGGCCGCTCGTGCCCGTGCTGCTCGCTGCGGCAGCAGCCGCGGCGCTGGTGGCGATTCCCGTCGCGTTCGGCGCGAACCGGGTCCGCGGACTCTACCTCCTCATGGGCACGCTCGCGGTCACCGAGGTCGTGCGCGTCTCGCTGTCCAACCTCGACGCGGTCGGCGGCATCCAGGGCATCCACGGCATGGAGCCCTCCGGCGTGCTCGAGATGGCCGTGGTCCTCGCGCTGGCGATCGTCGGCGTCGCGTGGCTCATGTCGAGCCCTCTGGGACTGGAGATGCGCGCGATCTTCGATGACGAGGATGCCGCCGCAGCGGCAGGCGTGAGCACACGCACGGTCAAGATCATCGCGGTCGTCGCGGGCGCCGCGCTGACCGGGATCGCAGGCGCGCTCTTCGCGCGGTACCTCTCGTTCATCCGACCCGACCTGTTCGGCATCGGCCTCTCGTTCTCGATCGCCCTCTACGTCCTGATCGGCGGCGTGCACTCCCTCGCCGGACCACTGGTCGGTGCGTTCCTGATCACCTACTTGCTCGAGGTGCTCAACCGCATGCAGCAGTTCGGCCTTCCGCCGGTGCTGGACTTCGCGTCGCCCTGGCGCTTCGCGATCTATGGCGGCCTGGTCATGGCCGTCATGGCTGTGCGTCCCGAGGGTCTGCTGACGCGCGGCGCGGTGCGCTCGCTCCAGGCACCGCTCCGCCGGAGGCTACGCCGGCTGCGCACGTCGGCTCACGCGGCGGCCATTCCGGCGCGGCGCTGGACAGCCGGGGAGGGCTCCGCGCTCGAGGTCGTCGGCGTCGGTCACCGGTTCGGCGGGCTGGTCGCGCTCGAGGACGTTGCGTTCACGATCCGACCCGCCGAGATCGTCGCGCTGCTGGGGGCGAACGGAGCGGGAAAGACGACGCTGATCAACGTGGTCGCGGGACGCCTGCCACTCCAACGCGGCAGTCTCCGGCTTGCCCGCACTTCGCTCGGGCGGTTGCCCGCGCACCGGCGGACGCGCCTTGGGGTCAGCCGCACCTTCCAGTCGGTGCGCGTGTTCGGCCACCTCACCGTTGGCGAGAACGTCCGCCTCGGCCTGCGCGCGGCCCGAGATCGGGCGCGCCTCCCGCTGGAGTGGCTCATCGAGCTCGCCGGCGCGCCGCCGGAGGCGCTCGCCCGCGACCTCACGCTCGTGGGGCAGCGGCGGGTGGAGATCGCGCGGGCGGTCGCCTCGTCACCGCTCGTGCTGCTGCTCGATGAGCCGTCCGCCGGGATGAACGAGCGCGAGCGAGGCGAGCTCGCGCAGCTCATCCGCGCGCTCCGGGACCTCGGCATCGCGGTGGTGCTCGTCGACCACAACGTCGATCTCGCGCTGGGCATCGCGGACCGGATCGTCGTCCTCGACTTCGGCCTCGTCATAGCCGAGGGTGTCCCCGATGCGATCCGGCGCGATGAGCGCGTTCGCGCCGCCTACCTCGGGACAATGGGGCGGTCCGCGTGAGTCTCGAGGTGCAGGGTCTCATCGTCCGCTACGGCCGCCTGGTCGCGGTCCGTGGCGTCTCGCTCACGATCGCGTCGGGTGAGACACACGTCATCCTCGGACGCAACGGCGCGGGGAAGTCCTCCGTCCTCGGCGCGATCGCCGGTCTGGCGCGTCCAGCCGAGGGACGGGTCCGTTGGCACGGCGAGGACATCACGGCGTGGCCGGCCCACCGCCGCGTGGCCGCGGGCATCGCGCTCGTTCCCGAGGGGCGCGGCGTGTTCGTGACGCTCACCGTCGCCGAGAATCTCCGCCTTGGCGGATTCGGCCTCCCTGCGGCGACACGTCGCGAGCGTGTCGACGAGGCGCTCGCGCTCTTTCCGTTCCTGCGCGGGCGGCTCGCGGCTCCCGCGGGCACGCTCTCCGGCGGTCAGCAGCAGATGCTCGGGGTGGCACGTGCGCTCATCGGACAGCCACGCCTGCTGGTCCTCGACGAGCCGTCGCTCGGGCTCGCGCCGGTGGTCGTCGACGAGTTCTACGGTCAGCTCGCGCGGCTGCGTGAGCGCGGCGTGACCATTCTGCTCGTCGAGCAGCATGTCGAGCGCGCGCTACGGCTCGCCGACGTCGCGCACGTCCTGAACCTCGGCGAGCTCGTCGTGAGCGGTCCGCCAGACGATGTGTCCCGCGATCCACGCCTGGAGATCGCGTACCTGGGGGTGAAGCCATGAACTTCCGCCTCGAGCCGGACGGCCGAGAGCTTGAGTTCAGTCCGGAGGTCGTGATCATCGCCGGGTACACCGGCCGCGATCAGAATGCGGTGAAGGCGCATATCCGCGAGCTGGAGGAGCAGGGCGTGCAGCCGCCGCCATCGGTGCCGGCGTACTTCGTCGTTCCCGCGGAGCTCCTCACCCAGGCTGACGTGCTCGAGACGCCATCGCCACGCTCGTCCGGCGAAGCCGAGTTCGCGCTCCTTATGGACGGGGACACCGGCTACGTGACGATCGCGTCCGACCATACCGACCGCGCCGCCGAGCAGCTCGACGTCCAGCTGTCCAAGCAGGCCTGCCCGAAAGTCCTCGGCCGGTCGGCCTGGCGCCTCGATGATGTCGTGGAGCGCTGGGATCGCCTGGTGCTGCGCGGCTGGACCGGCGATGGGCCGCTCGACCTGTATCAGGAGGGCGAGCTCGCGGCGCTCCTGCCACCTCGCCTTCTCCTCGAGATGCTCCCCTGGCGGCGGCGCGCGGCACGCTTCGTCGTCCTCGGCGGGACGCTACCGGCGATCGGGGGCCTGCGCGTAGCCGCGCGCTTCCGTGCCGAGATCGCCGATCCGACGACCGGGCGTGCGCTGTCCCTCGAATACTGCGTCGAGGTCCTCGAGCCGCTCGCGTGATCGCGCCGGACCGACGCCTCGGCGCTCAGCGCCGCCGGGCTGGTCTCGGCGTCCTTGCGGCGACCGAGTGCGGTGTCACCCCGGCGGCGTCGGCCGTCTGCGCGGTGTGATTGCGGACCGCCTCGACCGCGCGGTCGGCGTCGCCGGCGGCGATGCGCTCGAGCACCTCGCGGTGCTCGGCGAGGACGGCGCGCACGCGCTGCGGCCGGCTGATCGCGAGCGAGCCGGAGAGCCACATGATCCCGCGAAGCGTCTTGAGGAGCTCGCTGGTGCGCTCGAGGCCGAGGAGTGTCGGCATCGCGAGGTGGAACTCCTCGTCCGTCTCGAGGAAGGCGTTCGAATCTCCCACAAGCGTGGCCTGACGGTCGAGGATCTTACGGAGCGAGCGCACGTCGCCGGGGCTCGCCTCGGACGCGAGGCGCCGCACGACGTAAGACTCGATGAGGCCGCGGAGCTCGAAGACCTCGCGCATCTGCGCCTCGGAGATCGTGCGCAGCCGGAAGCCGCGCTGCGGAACGATCTCGATGATCCCCTCGCGCGAAAGCTCGATGAGCGCCTCGCGCACGGGCGTGCGCGAGATATGCAGCTCCTCGGCGATCTGGACCTCGGAGTAGAAGGTGCCCGCGCCGAGCACGCCGGTCCGGATGGACGTGCGGAGAGCGGCATAGGCCCGCCGCGCGAGCGTCTCTGAGCGGGCGATCGAGACCAGGCGCGGGCGCATCATCTTCAAGACAGGCGGCATCTCGATGGGGCACAGCCTACCCGAACTGGTATGCTACATTCAACCTTCTAATGGGGGCACCGAGCATGACCACCCTGGCGGCGTCGACCGACCTCCGTAGCTTCCTCGATCGCCACCGCGCGCACCTCCTTTGGATCAAGAAGCCGGTGCCGCTGTCAGCGGTCGGCGCGCTCACCGCGCAGGCCGACAAGACCATTGTTTTCCAGAACATCGAGGGTCACTCGATACCAGTCATCGATCAGCTCTTCGTAGACCGTGCCGCGCAGGCGCGCGTGCTTGGGTGCGCGCCGAGCGACGTCCTGCAGACGATGCACCGCGCCCTGCGGCGCGGGCCGAAACCGCTGCGCGTCGTCCCGGACGCGCCCTGCAAGGAGCGCAAGATCCTCGGCGACGACGTCGACCTGAGCGCGCTCCCGATCGTCGTTCACACCGACAAGGATCCCTATCCGTACACGACGAGCTTCGTGGTGCACCGGAACCCCAAGACCGAGATGTTCAACGCGATGTTCCCGCGCTGTGGCGTGCTCTCGCGGAACGAGATGGTCGCGTCGTTCGTCACGCCGACCGCGGTGCGCATCCTAGGCGAGCACCGTCAGGCTGGAACGCCGATGCCCCAGAGCATCGTCATCGGCGTACATCCAGCCTGGGAGCTTGCCGCGGCCTACAACTACACGCACGAGGAGTGGTGGGAGCTCGAGCTGTTCGAGTCGCTCACTGGCGAGGTCGGCGAGCTCGTGAAGTGTGAGACGAACGACCTGCTCGTCCCCGCGGACGCGAACATCGTCATCGAGGGCTTTGTCGATCCGGTGGCCACCGCGCAGGACGGCCCGTCGCCGGGTCCGACCATGCTCTTCACGCCGTGGGCGAGCCAACAGCCGGTCTTCCGCGTCACGGCGATCACCATGCGCATGGACCCGATCTACAGGAACCACTTGATGACCCCGTTCACCGACCACCAGGAGCTGCCGCGGCTCTGGCAGGAGGCGATCCTCTACGAGCGGATCAAGGGCATGGGCATCCGCCTGATCGATCTGGCATATCCGCAGGGCGGCGCCGCGATGTGCCTGGTCATGCAGATCGATCCGACGCAGGAGGGTCAGGCGACGGATGCGATCCTCGCCGCCATGGGCTCGTTCATGAACACGAAGTTCGTCATCGCGGTCGACCCGGACGTGGACATCTACGACTACCGCGACGTCATGTACGCGCTGTCCACCCGCGTCGATCCCGCGCGCGATGTGATCATCGTCCCGAACACGCGAGGGTGGATGTTCGACCCGCGGGCGAAACCGGAGATCGGGGCCATGCCGAACTCGGCAGAGACGCGCTACCCGGCGGTCGCGTCGCGGTGGGGGATCAACGCCACCAAGCCGCCGCGATACCGCGCGGAGCGCAAGGACTACGAGCGCGCCTGGCCGATCGGGATGCGCGAGCTGCGCCTGGAGGATTACCTCTGAGCCGCGTCGTTGAGGGCGGCACGTCCGCGCTCCGCGACGCGCTCGCTGACGGCGACCGCGTGCTCGTCGAGTTCTGGGCGCCCTGGTGCACGCAGTGCGGGCCGATGGCGAACGTCGTGGAGCGGCTCGCGGACGAGCTGCCCGAGGACGTTCGTGTGCTCAAGCTCAACGTCGAAGAGCACGGCGACGCCGCGCGCGAGCACGGCGTCCGGAGCCTGCCGTCGCTCCTCTACTTCGAGGGGGGCGCGGCGAAGGCGCGGATCGTAGGGTTCAAGCGGCTGCCGCTCGTCCTCCAGGAGCTGCGGCCGCATCTCTAGGCGGTGACGTCTTCGGTCACCACGGTCTGGTGACGGATCGTCCCATCGAACGCTGGGAACTGGTCGCGGTCGCGCCTCGCCTCCGCGCGCGGCTCCGAGGCGAGTGCCAGGTCGAGGTGTTCGAGCGAGCCGAAGCGCATCTCCACGAGCATGTACAGGACGCTTTCGCGGGTCCCGGTGTGGATGCGGATCGCGCGGAGGTTCGGGAGGCGGCGGAGGATCGGGACGTGCTGCTCGCGGTAGTAGCGGTCGAACGCCGCTTTATCCCGCGGCTTGCCCTCGTACAGAACGAGGTACGCGACGGTCACTTTTTGAAGCCGTAGCGCGTCTCGAACATCACGACGCCGTTCGTGGAGCGCCACGGGCCATGCGGCATTCCCGGTGGGCGGCAGGCGTAGAAGCCGCCGTGGAAGGTCTGCCGCAGCCGCAGGTCGGTGAGGTCGCCGTGCACGATGTAGATCTCCTCCCAGAAGTCGTGCGCGAGGACGCCGAGCGGCGAGGTGTCGGTTCCCGGCTCGAAGCGGACGACGCGGCTGTAGTCGCTCGTGTCGGGGTCGCGGGCGAGGATGATCTCGCGCATGCCGGGCACGCCGGCGTCCTGCCATACGCCCTCGGGGTAGTGGAACTCGAGCTCCGGCTTCGTCATCGGCGCCTCTCCCTCGTTGCGGCTGGTATGTTACATAGTAGCCTTCCCCCCAAAAGAGAAGGCCGGCGGAGGAGAGTGGACGTGGCTGGGACGCGGGAAGCGCGTGAGGTCGAGGCCCAGGGACTCGCCGAGCCAGGGGCGCACCGCGAGGCGATGGCCTACTACCGCGAATGCACGCTTTTCACGCCGCTCGCGCTGCGCTCGGTCACGACGCGCAACCGAGTGATGCTCTCGCCGATGTGCCAGTACTCAGCGCACGACGGGATGGCGAACGATTGGCACTTCGCGCACATCGGCGCGCGCGCCGTCGGCGGCGTCGGCATCGCGATGATGGAGGCTTCCGCCGTCGAGCCGCGCGGCCGGATCACCGCCTGGGACCTCGGGATCTGGTCCGACCCTCACGGCGAGGCGCTCGCGCGGATCGCGGCGTTCGCCCTGGCGCAGGGCGCGCTCCCCGGGATCCAACTGGCTCACGCCGGCCGGAAGGCCAGCGTGATGCGGCCATGGGAGGGACGCCGGCCGCTCGAGCTGGGCGATGGCGGCTGGGCGATCGTCGCGCCATCACCACTCCCGTACGCATCGCGGCACCAGGTACCTCACGCGCTCCAAGAGGGGGAGATCGCCGAAGTCGTGCGCGCCTTCGCAGCAGGGGCGCGCCGCGCGCGGGAGGCGGGCTTCCGGGTCATCGAGATCCACGCGGCGCACGGCTACCTCATCCACGAGTTCCTGTCGCCGCTCACGAATCAGCGGACCGACCGCTACGGCGGTGACTTCGCGGGCCGCGCTCGTCTGCTCCTCGAAGTCGTCGCCGCGGTGCGCCGCGAATGGTCGGCGGATCTACCGCTCTTCGTGCGGATCTCGGGGACGGACTGGATCGCGGATCGCCCCTCGTGGACGGTCGACGATTCGGTGCGGCTGGCGCTGCTCCTCGGCGAGGAGGGAGTTGACGTCGTCGACTGCTCCTCGGGTGGCCTCGTGGCTGAACAGCGCATGCCGGTGCACCCGGGTTACCAGGTGCCCATCGCCGAGCGCGTGAAGCGCGAGGCGGGCGTGCGCAGCGCCGCCGTCGGACTCATCGCCGAGCCCGAGGTGGCCGAGGAGATCGTGTCGAACGGGCGGGCCGACCTCGTGGTGCTCGCGCGCGCCCTGCTCGACGATCCGCATTGGACCCTGCACGCGGCGCGGAAGCTGCGCGCGAAGGTCAGCTGGCCGCTGCAGTACGAGCGCGCGAGCGGAGTCGTGGATCCCTCACGGACCTAGACCAAGGAGAGGAGGCGGCCTGCGCCGCCTCCTCCGTCCGCCCTCATGCTTGCGCGTGCGGCGGCGCTCTATCACGAAGGACTGACGCGTTCGGCTGACACCGGCGACGAATTCGTCTTCGCCGAGCTCGCCGACGGAACTGAGACGTCGCCGGCGCGCTCGGTGACGTGACGAGCGCAACGACGCTCTGGTCGGCGTCGCAACGGCTGATGTCGCTGCACGAGGAGCTGCCGTGGGATCCGCAGGAGACTCACCGGGGCCTCGCCACGGCGCGGGCGGCTCTGGGTCCCGCTGCATTCGAAGAAGCCTCGCGGGTGGGACGAACCTTGACCTTGCAGCAGGTGATCGCGCACGCGGGCGAAGTCAAGGGTCGAGCCGCGGCCCGGGACGGGGGTCGCTTCCGCGCTGATATGGGTCGTTCCGGAGGGTCAGACTTCCGCTGACTCGACGCGCCTTGAACGCGGCATCGCTCTCGTCGAGGAGCAGCGTCGGCCCCTCCGCGTCGACCGCGCAGGACCTCGCTGCCACGTGGGCGAGGGCCCGACCGGAGCGACTGAAGGAACTCATCGCTGAGCTTTCGAGACCATTCGCATCGGCGGTGGACGCATCGTGGCGGTGAAACCGCGGCCGGCGGTGATGCTGCTCGTGGCCGTGACGATCGGTGCGACCCAAGGCAAAGACTGGCGGTCCCGACCGGATTCGAACCGGCGATCTCGTCCTTGACAGGGACGTATGCTAGGCCGCTGCACCACGGGACCGGGTGCTCCTCTGGTCCTACCGGACCGGCGGAGTCCGCGTCATTCTGCCAGAGCAGCGGCCAAAAAGAAGCGGCGAGTGCGCTTCCTTTCACTCGCCGCTCCGCCGGTATGGCCGATGTCAGGGCGCCCTACGTCGCGATCGCCCCCGTCAGCTGGCGCATGCGGTTGGTGACCTCGCCCGCGATGCGGCTTGTGCGCGCCAGTCCCACCAGGGTGAAGTCGATGCCGGCCGCGGACAGCTCCTCGTACCCGAGGCCCTTGTAAAGGCGGTTCCCGGCCACGTAGCACATCTCGTCATAGAGTTTTGGCCAGCCGACGCCCCGCCGCTCGAAACAGAACGCGATGAACTCGATCGCTACCGTGCCCGCACGCTCGCTCGTCAAACCTTCGTCCCCCCCGCCGCGAAGGCGAATCATTCGGGCGATGGCGCGTCATGGGCAAGGTCGTTTGTCCACCACCTTCTCCACAGGTTCATCCACCCGTCGGCGAGAGCTGTCCACACGTTTTCCACGGTGTTGTCCACTAGCGTGTCCGGCGGTCCGACAACCGTCGCCTGATGCGCGCTTCGCGGGCGGTCGCGCGTCCCAGCGCGTCGGCGCCGAAGCGGGAGCGCACGGCGTCGAGGGCGGCGTTCAGGCGCGAGGTGCGCGCCTGCTCGAAGAGCCCGAGCTGCGTTCCCGCCACGAGCCCTGAAACGCTCACCCCGATCAGGCGCACCGGGCTCACTCGGCCGGCCGCGCGGTCGGCCGCGAGGACGTCCCGAAGGAGCGTGCGGGCGGTGCGATGGATCTCCACCGCGTCCGCGGTCGGCTCGGCCAGCGTGCGCTGGCGGGTCCGCGTCTCGAACGGCGCGACCCGGAGCTTCAGCGTGACCGTGTGCCCGCGCACCCCGGCGTCGCGCAGCCGCCGGGCGGTCCGCTCCGCCAGGCCGAGGAGCGTCGCCTCGATGAATGCCGCGTCGCCGGTGTTGCGCTCGAAGGTGTACTCGTGCCCGACCGACTTCGCCGCCTCCTCCGGCGTGACGGCCGAATCGTCGATCCCCCTGGCCCGGTCCCGGATCGCCCGGCCGTGCTGGCCGAACCGCGCCTCGAGCTGGGCCGCGTCCGTCGCGGCGAGGTCCCCGATCGTGCGCAGCCCCCAGTCCTCTAGCACCTCGCGGGTCTTCGGCCCGACGCCCCAGAGGCGCGCGAGCGGCAGTGGTGCGAGGAAGGCCGCCTCTCCACCGGCGGGCACGACCACGAGCCCGTCCGGCTTCTCGAGGTCCGACCCGATCTTCGCGCAGAGCTTGTTCGCGGCGACTCCGACGGATAACACCAGGCCCAGCTCCGTGCGAACCCGGGCTTTG
The DNA here is from genome assembly GCA_038200085.1 of Candidatus Limnocylindria bacterium. Lineage (GTDB taxonomy): Bacteria > Chloroflexota > Limnocylindria > P2-11E > P2-11E > JALYKU01. Next base: position 32,782 of record JBBPYG010000022.1, read on the forward strand.
AGCGCCCGCGCGATCGCCACAGCGCCGCCGAACAGGTGCAGGGTCGCGGTCACGTCGAGGAACGCCTCGTCGAGCGAGATCGGCTGCACCAGCGGCGTGTACTGGCCGAAGAGCGCCATCACCGCATCCGACGCTCCGCGGTAACTCTCGTGGTCGCCCGGCACGAAGATGCCGTCCGGGCAGAGCCGACCCGCCATCGCGAGCGGCATCGCCGAGCGAACGCCGAAGGCTCGCGCCTCGTACGAGGCGGCACTGACGACGCCACGCTCTCCCGGCGCGCCGCCGACGATGACCGGCCTGCCGCGGTACTCGGGATGATCGCGCTGCTCGACCGACGCGTAGAAGGCGTCCAGGTCGCAGTGCAGGATCGCGCGAGTCATCGCGGAAGATCGACCGCGTGGTCGCGGGCGTCGGGCTCGACGAAGCGCACCAGCCGCTCGCCCTCTTCCACGAGCGTCGCCCGATACGCGCGCGCGACGCCGTCGAAGGGTGAGAGCACCAGCCGCGCCCGGCGTGCCTTCTGCCGCAGGATCTCCCACGTGCCGGCGACCATCCCGTCCACGAGGAAGGTCGGCCGGATGTCGCCGTTCGTGCCGATGAGGAGTCCGCGGTAAGGCTCGGGCAGCATGCGATCCCGCGCGGTGGGGGCGTACGCGAGCAGGGTGCTGTCCCACTTCGGCAGATACCGCGGAGGCGCCGGCTCACCGGGATCCGGCCGCGGCGCCGATGCGAGGTCGTACAGCGTCGTGCCGCGCTCGTCCTCGAAGATACACAGCCGGGGCGCGAGCGCGTCGAGCGCCGGGGCCAGCGCCCGCCCCAGCCGGATGCCGCTCCACGACGCGATGTCCGCGCGCGACGCCGGCCCGAAGGCGCCGAGGTACCGCTCGACGACGGCCGCCACCGCCTCGTCCGCCGCGGGCAGCGCGAACCGCCCGAGCCACGCGCGCGCGTCGACGTAGCGGCCGCTCCCGAAGTACCGCCAGGTGCCGCTCGGAGGGGCGCTCAGCACCCAGCCGTGCAGGTCGGCGATCATCCACAGGGCGTAGCGCCCCTCGAGCAGATCCTCCGGCGCCAGCCCATCGAGTGCCGCCCGTATCTCCGTCCACGAGCGCGGCTCATGCGCCTGCGCCAACACCCGTTCTCGGATGTCGCCGATGTCGACGCCGGCGGCGTTTTCAGCGATCGCCGCCGGCACCCGGCGTCCGGCCGTAGTCGCGACGGCGTAGTTCGGGTACTCGCGTGCCGTCACGAGGTGCAGAGTCAGGCGCATCAGCGTGGCCTTCACCACGGTCCGTTGCTCGAGCTCGCGCTGAAGGTCGTCGATCGCGAAACGTTCGAGCCGGCTCCACAGCGCAAGGTAGGGGGAGGGCGACCACTGCGCCTGGATCCCCGCGAGGCGGTCGATCGCGGTCAGGACGTCGAGCGGCTCGCGCCGCAGAAGGAATTGTCGCGCGAGGAGCGCACGGTTCAGCGCGCGACGCGAGAGCACCGGGCGATCCGGCCGCGCCACGCTATGACAGGCGGCGGATGACCCCGATGACCTTGCCCTGGATCCGCACGTCGCGAGCGTAGATCGGCTCCATCGATCCGTTCGCCGGCTGGAGGCGAACGCGCTCGCGCTCGCGGTACAGGCGCTTGAGGGTCGCGGTGTTGTCCTCGAGGAGCGCGACGACGATATCGCCGTCGCGCGCGGTGTCCTGCTGCTGGATCACGACGTAGTCGCCGTCGTCGATGTGGTCCTCGATCATCGACTTGCCTCGCACTCGAAGGACGAATGTCTCCCGTCCCGCCGCGAGTTCCCCTGGCACGGATAACGTCTCGCTTTGATCCTCGTACGCGTAGATCGGCTGGCCCGCGGCGATCTCTCCGATGATCGGAGCGATCACGGCGCGCCCACCGAGCGGCGCCGGCAGCGTCAGCGCGCGCGACCGTGTGGCCTCCTTCTGGAGGCGCCCCTCGCGCTCGAGCTTGGTCAGGTGGTGGTGAACGGCCGACGTCGAGGCGAGGCCGACCGCCTCGGCGATCTCCCGGACGCTCGGCGGGTACCCCCGGTCCTCGACCGTCTCGCGGATGAACTCGAGGATGCGCTCACCGCGCTGCTGGTCCTGCTTCGTCACCCCGCGACCATACCGAACGTCTGTTCACCTGTCAAGGACCCGCGCGATGCGGTCACGGGCCGTCAAGGCCGGCTGGCACATGACGGCGAACGCCTCGGTCTGGCTTCGTCGTCGCGGACCAGCCGGCGGTCCATCCAAGGGGCACCATACGGCGGTCCATACACTCGCGGCGGTGCCGGTCGACGCCGAGACGCTCCGCGCGACCGCGATCGACTACGGCGTCCGAACGCTCTGGGCCGCTGCCGTCGCGGTGATCGCCATCGCCGTCGCGCGCGCGATCCGGGCCACGACCATCGGGACGCTCGGGCGCCGCCGCGCGCCGCCGAACGCGACGGTGCTGCTCGGCAACCTCGCGCAGCTCGGCATCCTTCTGCTCGGGGCGCTCGTGGTCCTGGCGATCTACACCCAGGGCGCCTTCGGCTGGATCCTGACGTCCTTCAGCGTCCTCGGGATCGTGATCGGGCTCTCGCTGCAGGACATCCTCAAGAACTTCTTCGCCGGCATCTGGATCTTGGTGGAGCATCCGTTCCGGATCGGCGATACGATTGAGATCTCTGGCTACGCCGGCGCGGTGGAGGAGATCTCCTTCCGGACGACCCAGCTGCGCACGCCGGACGGCCGCGAGGTCATCGTCCCCAACGGCGACCTCATGACGAAGCCGGTCGTGAACCTGACGCGCTTCCCCGCCCGGCGCACGTCGCTCGTCCTCGAGCTGCCGCCCGGGCACGCCCGCGATGGGATCGACCGCGCCGTGCGCGACGCCCTTGCGAGCGTGCCGGCCATCGCCGCGGACCCGTCGCCGAGCGTCGAGCTGCGCGCAGTGACCGCCGGCATCGCCCGCTACGTCGTGTCCTTCTGGGCCGCCGACCTCGAGAGCGCGCTCGCCGCCGGCCTCGCCGCCGTGGGCGCGCGCTTCCCCGAGGCCGAGGTGCATGGTGCGTAGCTTGCGAGGGATGCGGGACGTGTCCGTCGGCATCGAGGCGGTCCGCAGGCTGCCGGGATACGCGCGCCTGGTGTGGGGGCTCCTGCGAGACGGCCGGATCCCGCCGCCGCAGAAGATGATCCTGGTCGGAGTGGTCGGCTACCTCCTCATGCCATTCGACATCATCCCCGACTTCATCCCCGTCCTCGGCCAGCTCGATGACCTCGCCGTCGTCCTGCTCGCGCTCGACCTCTTCATTCGCGTGGCCCCCCGAGAGGTCGTCGCCGAGCACCTCGCGCGGATCTCGCGCGACGAGGACGACATGCGTCACGACATGGAGCAGGTGCAGCGGCTGCTCGGCGAACGCTTCGTCGGCATTCGGAATAATCTGGACCGCATCCTGCAGCGTGAGCGCGCGCGGCTCGGCGGGACCGATGCCGCTTCCGCGCTCGAGCGATGGCAGGAGCGCGGCGCGAAGGGCGAAGACCGAAAGGGGAGGACATGAAAGGCCGCGAATCAGGCGGTGGCGCCTTCGGCGTCATCAAGGCCATCCTCGCGATCATCGGCGCGCTCACGGTCATGGGCATCCTCGCCGTCGCCGGGTCGGTCCTGGCGTGGGAGCTGGAGCTGCGCAAGAGCGAGCAGGACACCTCGCTGGAGCCGCCGCTGGAGCCGCCGATGACGCCGACGGCCTGAGGGCCATAGCCCGGTGCGCGTGATCCTCAAGCGCGAGGTCACCGGGCTGGGGCGGCCGGGGGAGATCAAGGACGTCGCCGACGGCTATGCCCAGAACTTCCTCGTGCCGCGCGGTCTCGCCGTCGAGGCGAGCGCCGGCGAGCTGCGGCGGATCGCGCAGCAGCGCGCGAGCCAGAAGGCGAAGGACGAGCGGGCGCAGGTCGAGGCCCAGGGGCTCGCGAAGCGCCTCGAGGCGGTGACCCTCGTGTTCAAGCTGAAGGCAGGCGAGCAGGGCAAGACGTTCGGCTCGGTCACCACGAAGGACGTCGCGGAAGCGCTCCAGCGCGAGGCCAACGTCAGCGTCGACAAGACGAAGATCCACCTCGAGGAGCCGCTTCGCACGCTCGGGGTGCATCGCGTCGAGGTGCGCCTCGCGCCCGAGGTGCGCGCGCAGCTCACGGTGGCGGTCGAGCCGGCCTGACCTCAGGCTTCGTGCGTCTCGCCGAGGTCACGGAAACGCGTGAGCTCGGACTGGAAGTGCAGATCGATCTCCGCCGTCGGTCCGTTGCGGTGCTTGGCCAGCTTCAGCCGCACGACGCGGTCCTCGCGGTCCCGGTGGTCCTTCTGCCAGAGGAAGAGGACCAGGTCGGCATCCTGTTCGATCGACCCGCTGTCGCGGAGGTCGGACAGCGTCGGCTCTGGACCGCGCGTCTGGATCTGACGAGATAGCTGGGACAGCGCGACGATCGGCACCTCGAGCTCGCGCGCGATCGCCTTGAGTGACCTCGTGATCCGCGCGACCTCCTGCACGCGGTTCTCGTCATCGCCGACGCCCTCGATCAGCTGGAGGTAGTCGATGACGATGAGGTCGAGGCCGCGCTCCGTCTGGAGGCGCCGCGACTTCGCGAGGATGTCGGTCACGGTGAGGCGGCTCGACTCCTCGATGTAGATCGGCGCCTGCTGGAGCTGGCTCGAGGCGCCGCCGATCGACTTCATCTCCTCGAGCGACAGCCTGCCCCGCCGCAACCGGTTCCCGGGGATCTCGGCGGTCATCGACACCAGGCGCTGCACGACCTGCATTTCGCTCATCTCCATCGAGAAGACCGCGCACGTGCGGCCCTGGACCAGCCCTGCCTCCGCGACCATGCACAGCGCGAGGCTCGTCTTGCCGAGGCCCGGCCGGCCCGCCACAACGATGAGGTCCGAAGGCTGAAGTCCTCCGGTCTTCTGATCGAGGGTGTCGAGGCCGGTCCTGATGCCGAGCCCGCGATCCTCTACGCGCGCGCTGATCTGCTCGGCGTAGCGGTGCACCGCGACGTCGAGCGGCACGACGTCGCGGTGGAGCGATGACTCGCTGACGGCGAAGAGGAGATCGCCCGCGTCGCGCACCGCCCGCTCCGCGTCGTCGCGCGTCAGGGCCAGGCGGGCGATCTCGTTCGCCGCCCCGATGAGCCGGCGCAGGAGCGCGGTGCGCTCGACGATCGCGGCGTACGTCTCCGCGTGCGCGACGGTCGGGACGTACTGCATCAGGCCCACCAGGAACTGCGCGCCGCCGACGGCCTCGAGGTCGCCTCCCGCCGACAGCTCCGCCTGCACGCTCTGGAAGCCGATCGCCTCGCCGCGTCCGTCGAGGCGCTCGATCGCGCGGAGCACCGTGCGGTGGGCGTCGCGGGAGAGGTCCGCCGGCGCGACCCGCCCGCGCACGATCTCCGCGTAGATGTGCGAGTCGATCAGCAGCGCCCCGAGCAGCGACGCCTCGGCCTCGGGGTTCTCCGGCGGCGGCCGCGGCTCCCGGCGGTCGCGTGCGCCCACATCGAGGGTCACAGCGGGATGCCCTCGTCGCTCGCACGGCTGAAGAAGCGCGCCTGCTCGCTCTCGAAGAACAGCTCGAACCGGCCCGTCGGCCCGTTCCGGTTCTTGGCGACGCTGCCGTGGACCGGCTTCGGCGCGCCCGCCGGCGTCTCGTCCTTGTCGCGCCACAGCATCAGCACGACGTCGGCGTCCTGCTCGATCGCACCCGACTCGCGCAGCGTGGAGAGCTTCGGCTCAGCCCCAATGTCGCCGGCGGCGCGCGATAGCTGCGAGAGCGCGATGACGACGACGTTCAGCTCGCGCGCGAGCGACTTGAGGTTGCGAGTGATCGTCGCGATCTCCTGCACGCGGTTCTCCTCGTGCTCGCCGGTCCGCATCAGCTGCAGGTAGTCGACGACTATCACGCCGAGGGGACGGTCCGGCCGGCTGGCGCGGCGCGCCTTGGTGCGCAGCTCCATGATCGAGATGCCGGGCGTGTCGTCGAGCAGCACTGGCAGCCCCATGAGCGCGGCGGCGGCGTCCGTGTCGACGACGTTCTGCGTCCGCATCGCCAGAAGATCGGTGCCGCTGTTCTGCGCGAGGAAGCGCGCCACGATCTGTTTCGCGTCCATCTCGAGGGAGAAGACCAGCGTGTTCGTCCCGCGCCTCGCGATGTGATACGCCATCGCCAGGCCGAGGCTCGTCTTCCCGACGGCCGGGCGCGCGCCGATCACTACCAGGTCCCCGGCGGTGAAGCCCTCGGTGTACGCGTCGATCTCGGGGAAGCCGCTCGCGATGCCGCTGACCTCGAAGGGGTGCTCCATGCGCTCGGTCAGGTGCTCGTAGTGCTGGTCGAGCGCGCGCCGGATATGTCGCAGCTGGCTCGCGAAGGCTTCGTCGCGGAGCGCGAAGATCCGCTGCTCGGCGCGGTCGAGCGTCAGCGCCATGTCGGTCGGCTCGTCGTACGCGTCGGCAGCGATCGCCGTAGCGGCGGCGAGCAGCCGCCGCAGGAGGGACCGGCCGCGCACCGCGCGGGCGTGGCGTTCGATCTCGACAGCCGTTGGCACGGCATCGACGAGCTCGCGCAGGTAGGCGGCGCCGCCGACGCGGTCGAGCTCCTCGCGGCGCGCGAGCTCGACCTGGATCGTCAGAGGGTCGATGCGCTCCCTGCGCTCTAGCAGCGCCTGCGCCGCGGCGTAGATCCGCTGGTGGCGGGCCTCGTAGAAGTCGTCGACGCGCAGCAGGTCGGCGACGCGGAAGATCGCGTCGCGGTCGATCAGCAGCCCGCCGACGACGTGCCGCTCCGCTGCGGGGTCGTGGGGCGAGGCGCGCTCGGCCGCGGTCTCCAGCGTCATGGAGCTGATTTAGAACACCCGTTCGACCGTGTCAAGACCTTCCCCCAAACATGCGGGCATTCCCGGCAGCAGCCGACCGCTGCGACTTTCCTCGGCCGGGAACGCTAGGCGGGGGCGGCGCCGAATGCAGCAGACTTGCCTACAGCGGGTTGGCAGACATACCCACAGGTTCCAGCGGTTCTCCCAGCGCCGTGCACCGTCGGTCCACCGCCGAAGCCTGGTGACGCCTCCCGCCGTCGATCCAGTGGCCCGGGCGCGCGAAAGAGATGATCCCTGGAGGTCCGACGTGGCGCAGCGCTTTCTCGTGACCGGCGGTGCCGGCTTCGTCGGCAGCGCCGTCGTCGACCGCCTTCGCGCCGGCGGAGCCGAGGTGCAGGTCGTCGATGATCTCGTCACCGGCGACCGCGCGAACCTCGCCCCCGGCGTCGTCCTCCACGCAGTCGATATCGCCGACGCGGCGGCACTCGCGGGCGCGCTGGAGGGCGAGCGCTTCGACGCGGTCGTTCACTGCGCGGCGCGGACGAAGGTCGTGCAGTCCGTGGCCCAACCCGAGCTGTACCGGCGCGTGCTCGTCGACGGCACACGGAACGTCGTCGAGGTCGCGCGGCGCGCGAACGCGTCGGCCTTCGTCAACTTCTCGACGGGTGGGGCGCTGTACGGAGAAACGCCGAGTTGCGCGAGCGAGGACGCCCCCGCGCGGCCCGAGTCGCCGTATGGCGCGTTCAAGGAAGAGGCGGAGCGCATCGTCGCCGACTCCGGCCTGGTAGCGACCACGCTGCGCCCGGCGAACATCTACGGTCCACGGCAGCGCACGGACCTCGAGGGTGGCGTCATCGCGGTCTTCTTCGGCTGCTGGCGGAGGGGCGAGCCGTTGACGGTGTTCGGCGATGGGAGCGCGGAGCGTGACTACGTGTACGTGGGCGACGTCGCCGAAGCGGTGGCGGCCGCGATCGAGCGCGCGGCGTTGAGCACGTACAACGTCGGCACGGGGATCGCGACGTCGGTCGACCAGGTCATCGCCGCCATGACGTCGCTGCTGGGGCCGCCCGCCGGCGTGACGCACGCGCCGTCGCGCGGCGGCGAGCTCCAGCGGTCGTGCCTCGACGCGTCGAAGGCGGCCCGCGATCTCGGCTGGAAGCCACGGACCTCGCTCGGCGAAGGACTGCGGCTCACCGCCGCCTCCACGAGGGCGTAGCCGACCGGCGGCCAGGCGCTAGCATCGCTCCACGTGCCCGTGACCGCGATCGTCGGCGCGCAGTGGGGCGACGAAGGCAAGGGAAAGATCACCGACCTGCTCGCGCAGGACGCCGACCTCGTCATCCGTTTCCAGGGCGGCAACAACGCCGGGCACACCATCGTCAACCGGCACGGCACCTTCAAGCTTCACCTCGTTCCCTCGGGCATCTTCAATCCGAACGCGCTGTGCATCGACGGGCCGGGCATGGTCATCGACCTGGTCGCGCTCTGCGAGGAGCTCGCGCACCTGGAGTCGCGGGGCATCCCGACCGCCAACTTTCGCGTTTCCGACCGCGCGCACCTGCTGATGCCGTGGCACGTGGCGCTCGACAGGCTCGACGAGCGCGAGCGCGGCCGCCAAGCGCTCGGCACGACGGGCAAGGGCGTCGGGCCTGCGTACGCCGACAAGGTCGCGCGCCACGGCATCCAGGTGAGCGAGATCCGCGATGAGGCGCGTTTCCGCGCGCGGGTCGCGCACGAGCTCGTCACGAAGAACGCGATCCTCGAGCGCTTCGGCGACGCGCCGCTCGATCCCGAACGCGTCGCCGACGGGGTGCTGCGCGCGGCGGCCACGCTCGGCGACCGGATCGCGGACACGCTCGGGCTGGTCGAGCAGGCGCTGGCCCGCGACGCGAGGATCCTGCTCGAAGGCCAGCTCGGCGCCATGCGCGACCTCGACTGGGGGATCTACCCGTACGTCACCTCGTCCAATCCGCTCGCCGGAGGAGCCGCCGTCGGTGCCGGAGTGCCGCCGCGCGCGATCACGCGCGTCGTCGGCGTCGTGAAGGCCTACTCGACCGCCGTCGGCGAGGGCCCGATGCCGACGGAGCTGTCGGGACCAGAGGCCGACGCGCTCCGCGAGCGCGCCGGCGAGTACGGCGCGACCACCGGCAGGCCGCGGCGTGTGGGCTGGTTCGACGCGGTCGCCCCGCGCCACGCCCACCGTCTGAACGCCTTCACCGAGCTTGCCGTGACGAAGCTCGACGTGCTGGACGTCTACGACGACATCCCGTTCTGCGCCGCGTACGAGGTCGACGGCGCGAGGACGACGGACATGCCGCCGACGGCGCTCCTCGAGCGCGCCCGCCCCTGCTACGAGCGCCTGCCAGGGTGGCACGAACCGATCACCGACTTCGCCGATCGGGCCGCTCTCCCGCCCGCGGCCGCGGCCTACCTGCAGCGCATCGAGGAGACCGTCGGCGCGCCGATCGGCATGGTCGGCGTAGGGCCCGAGCGCGAGGCGACGCTGCTCTGAAAGCAGTCGCGCCGCGAGGCCCTTCGCGGGTACACTCGAGGAGGTGAGGCGCCTGTGAGGGAGGACCGCATCGTCCGCGAAGGCCTCACCTTCGACGACGTCCTCCTCATTCCCGCCCGAAGCGACGTTCTCCCCACCGAGGTCTCCACCAGGTCGCGTCTCACGCGCGAGATCTCGCTCGATGTGCCGATCGTCTCCGCCGCGATGGATACGGTGACCGAGGCCGAGATGGCCATCGCGCTCGCGAAGCTCGGCGGCATCGGCGTCATCCACCGCAATCTCTCCATCGCCGATCAGGTCGCGCAGTGCGACAGCGTCAAGGCCGCCGGCGTGCCCGTGGCTGCCGCGATCGGCGTTGCCGGCGACGCCGATGAGCGCGCCGCGGCGCTGGTCGCGGCGGGGGTGGATCTCATCGTCGTCGACACCGCGCACGGCCACTCCGTCAGCGTCATCCGCATGGTCGAGAAGGTGAAGGCACGGCACCGCGTGCAGGTCATGGCGGGGAACGTGGCGACGGCTGAGGCCACGCTCGAGCTCGTCGCCGCGGGCGCCGACGCGGTGAAGGTCGGCATGGGTCCCGGGGCGATCTGCACGACACGCATCGTCGCCGGCACGGGCATGCCGCAGATCAGCGCGGTGCTCGAATGCGCGGAGGCCGCGGCGAAGGACGACGTTCCCATCTGCGCGGACGGCGGGATCCAGTACTCGGGCGACATCGCGAAGGCGATCGGCGCCGGGGCGTCCAGCGTCATGCTCGGCGGACTGTTCGCGGGCGTGGACGAGGCGCCGGGCGACGTCATCCAGACGTCGCAGGGCCGCTTCAAGGCGTACCGCGGCATGGGATCGCTCGGCGCGATGAAGGTCCGCAGCGGCAGCCGCGACAGGTACGGTCAGTCCGACGTCGGCGAGTTCAGCAAGCTCGTTCCGGAGGGGGTCGAGGGCAGCGTGCGCGCCGCGGGGCCGCTCGCGCCGCTGGTCCACCAGCTCGTCGGGGGCCTTCGCGCGGGCATGGGCTACTCGGGCGCGCGCACGATCGACGAACTGCGCACGAGCGCGCGCTTCGTGCGCATCTCGAGGGCGGGGCTGCGCGAGTCGCACCCGCACGACATCCGCATCACCGAGGACGCGCCGAACTACAGCCTCGCGAAAGCGCGGTCAGGGCAGGGCGGCGAGTGAGCGGAACGCCGGGCGGGCGACCCTAGCGTGGCAGGCGCCGGGCTGCCCCGACCTACGACGGCCGGGGCGGGACCCGGTGCGCCGCCCAGGACGACGCGCGAGACGATCGCGATCCTCGACTACGGGTCGCAGTACACGCAGCTCATCGCGCGCCGCGTGCGCGAGTCGCGCGTCTATTGCGAGATCTTTCCGCACGACGTGACCGCGCCCGAGCTGCGCGAGCGGGGCGTCGCGGGCGTGATCCTCTCCGGCGGACCCGCGAGTGTCTACGCCGCCGCGGCGCCGCGGATCGACCCGGCGATCCTTTCGGGCGAATTCCGCGTTCTCGGCATCTGCTACGGGATGCAGCTGATGACCCTCACGCTCGGAGGCGAGGTCGGCGCCGAGGGGACGAGCGAATTTGGCCCAGCCGCGCTCGAGATCACCGATCCGTCCGGGCTGTTCGAGGGCCTCGGGGCGAGCGAACGCGCGTGGATGAGCCACGGCGACTCGGTCCGGGCGCTGCCCGCGGGTTTCCACGCCACCGCGCGGACGTCGCGCCTCCCGATCGCGGCGATGAGCGATGGCGAGCGCCGCTTCGGGTTGCTGTTCCACCCGGAGGTCGTGCATACCCCGCGCGGCGCGGAGGTGATCCGCAACTTCCTGTTCCGCGTCTGCGGTTGCGCCGGCGACTGGACGCCGGCCGCGTTCGTCGACGAGGCGGTCGAGGAGCTGCGCCGCACCATGGGCGACCGGCACGCGATCTGCGCCCTCTCCGGCGGCGTCGATTCCGCGGTGGCCGCGGCACTTGTCGCGCGCGCCATCGGGGACCGCCTCACGTGCGTCTTCATCGACACTGGTCTGCTGCGCGAGGGTGAGGGGGCGCAGGTCGTCGCGACGTTCGGCCCGCGCCTGCGCCTCGTCGCGGTCGACGCGTCCGAGCGGTTCCTCAGCAAGCTCGCGGGCGAGGCCGACCCGGAGCGCAAGCGCGCGATCATCGGCGAGGAGTTCGTGCGCTGCTTCGAGGAGGCCGCGCTGCGTCACCTGCCGGCCGATGCCTCGAACGGGCGATCTCTAATGGTGCAGGGGACGATCTATCCCGACGTCATCGAGTCGCGCTCGCGCGAATCGATGACGAGCGTGCGCATCAAGACGCACCACAACGTGGGCGGGCTGCCTGAAGTCATGGCGCTCACGGTCGTCGAGCCCCTGCGCCGCCTGTTCAAGGACGAGGTGCGGCGCGTCGGCGCGGAGCTCGGCATCCCCGAGGACATCCTGTGGCGGCATCCGTTCCCCGGCCCCGGCCTGGCCGTGCGCGTCGTCGGACCGGTGGACCGACCCTCGCTCGATGCCCTGCGGCGCTGCGACGCGATCTTCCTCGAGGAGCTGCGCGCCGCGGGCCTGTACCGCGACATCGCGCAGGCGTTCGCCGTGCTGACGCCCGTGCGCAGCGTCGGCGTGATGGGCGACGGGCGCACGTACGGATCCCTCGCGGCGCTGCGCGCGGTGACCACCGAGGACTTCATGACGGCGGACTGGGCGCGGCTTCCGTACGATCTGCTCGCGCGGGTGTCCGCGCGCATCGTCAACGAGGTGCCCGAGGTGAACCGCGTCGTGTACGACATCTCGAGCAAGCCGCCGGCGACGATCGAATGGGAGTGAGCCGCGTGAGTTGGCGCTCTCCTCGGCACGGCGTGGCGCGCGCGAGGCGAGCGGACGGATCGCCGCGAACGTCCGGACCCCATGGCCCCGCGGCGCGCGAGCGGCGAACGGACCAGGCGTGAAACGGCTGCTCGGACGCGACAAGGTATTCGACCTCATCCGCGAGCAGCGCGCTGCGCGCAGCCCGGGCCGCGGCGCGGGCGCGCCGGGGCTCAACTGCCTCGTCGTTGGCGGCGACGGGCGCGCGTACGCGATCGCGTGGCGCCTCGCGCGCGACGCGAGCGTCACGACGATCGACGCGGTCCCGGGCAACGGCGGCATGGCGCTCTTCGCGCGCGTGCTCGACATCCCCGCGGACGGCGATGCGCTCGAGCAGCACGTCGCCTCCGCGCGCATCGACCTCGCGATCGTGGGGCCCGACGACCTCGTCGCGGCGGGACTTGGCGACCGCCTGCGGCGCGCCGGGATCGCGGTCGTGGCCCCCTCGCGCGACGCCGCGAAGATCGAGTGGAGCAAGCGCTTCGCGAAGGAGCTGATGGACGAGGCGGGGGTGCCGACCGCCGCCTGGACCGCGTACCCAGGCGTCGCGGCCGCGCGCGAAGCGCTCGAAGGGCGCGACGGACCCGTCGTGGTGAAGGCGGACGGCCTCGCGCGCGGCAAGGGCGTCGTCGTCGCCGGCGACCGCGCGGCGGCGCTCGCCGCGCTCGATGCCAGCGAACTCCAGCACGGCGCGGTCCTCCTCGAGGAGCCGCTCGCCGGCGAGGAGGCGTCATTGCAGACGCTCGTCGACGGCGAGACCGTCGTCGCGCTTCCGCCCGCGCGCGACCACAAGCGCGCCGGCGACGGCGACACCGGCCCGAACACCGGAGGCATGGGCGCCGTCTCCCCGACGTCGGTCTTGCCCGACGACGAGGCGCGCGACGTGGCCGAGGCGACGGTGGCGCCCGTCGCGCGGGCGCTCGCCCGCCGCGGCACACCGTATCGCGGGGTGCTGTACGCGGGGCTGATGCGCACCGCTGGCGGCTTCGCCGTGCTCGAGTACAACGCGCGGTTCGGCGATCCCGAGGCGGAGGTGGTACTCCCGCGCGTCGAAGGCGACTTCGCCGGCCTGATGCGGGCGCTCGGCGACGGCAGGCTCGCTGAGCACGTCGCGGCCTCTCCGCCGCGATTCAGCGAGCGCGCGTACGTCGACGTGGTCGTGTGCGCGGAGGGCTATCCCGGGACCCCGCGCACCGGCGATCGCGTGCTGGGCCTCGAGGACCTTCCCGACGGCGTGTACGCGTTCCACGGCGCGACGCGCCGCACGCCTGATGGCACCGTCGCGACGACCGGAGGGCGCGCGGTGCACGTCGTCGCGGGTGGCGAGAGTGTCGGCGCCGCGCGGATCCTCGCCTACGAAGCGGCCGCGCGCATCCGCTTTCCGGGGGCCTTCTACCGGCATGACATCGCCGCGCGGGAAGCGGTGCCGGTCTCGTGACGCCGCTGGCCGTGAGCATCGAGGCAGCAATGTGCTGTTTCATCACGCGATCCCGCGATCGATGGCTGTCTGATGAGCGCAGGTCGCGAGCGGAGGAAGTGATGTGTAGCTCGGAACGCGCGACCGCGCGAACGGTGAGCCGATCGTGAGCGCCCGTGTCGCCATCGTCATGGGGTCCGCATCGGACCGCGAGGTCATGCAGGTCGCCGCGCAGACGCTCGACGGACTGGGCGTCGAGACCGATGTGCGCGTGCTCTCCGCCCATCGCACGCCCGACGCGCTGCACGCGTGGGCGCGGGGACTCGAGGGGAAAGGCGTCAAGGTCGTCATAGCCGGGGCCGGCGGCGCCGCGCACCTCGCCGGCGCGGTCGCTGCCGTCACGACGCTCCCCGTGATCGGCGTTCCCCTGGCATCCCCGAACGCGATCGCGGGCGGCCTCGACGCGCTGCTCTCCACCGTGCAGATGCCGCGCGGCGTGCCCGTCGCCACGGTCGCGGTCGGGGAGTCAGGCGCCGCGAACGCGGGCATCCTCGCGGCGCAGATCCTCGCGACGGGCGATCCGGCGCTCGCCGAACGCGTGTCGGCCCTGCGCGAATCGATGGCGGAGAAGGTCCTGCGCGGATGACGCTGCACGACCGCTTCGACGCCGTCTCGCCTCTCGACTCGCGCTTCTATGGCGGCGACGCGGAGCTGTACGCGGCGCTGCATCCGTACCTGTCCGAGGAAGGGGCGGTGGGCGCGATGGCGCGCGCGGAGAGCGCTCTGGCCCGCGCGCTCGCGCAGGAGGGCGTCGCGCCGCGCGAGGCCGCGGAGGCGATCGCGTCCGCCGCGCATGGGATCGGCGCCGCCGAGGTGTACGCGGAGGAGGCGCGCGTGGGCCACAACGTGCGCGCGCTGGTGAACCTCATCCGCGAGCGCGTGCCGGAGGACGCGCGGCGCTTCGTGCACCTGGGCGCGACCTCGATGGACATCGTCGACACCGCCAACGCCTGGCGGTACCGCGAGTGCGTCACCCGCGTGGTGCTGCCGCGGCTCGGCGTGCTCGCGGCGCGCCTCATCGCGCTCGCCGAGAACGAGGCGGACACCGCTCAGGCCGGCCGCACCCACGGCCAGCACGCCGTGCCGATCACGTTCGGGTTCGCCGCCGCCGAGTACGTGAGCCGCCTCGGCGGACGGATCGAGCGCGTGCGTGACGCCGCGGCGCGGCTGCGCGGGAAGCTGTCGGGCGCGGTCGGCGCGCACAACGCGGCCTCGCTGCTGGTGCCCGATCCGCGCGCGCTGGAGGTCCGCTACCTCGCCTCGCTTGGGCTCGAGCCCGGGCCGCACTCGACGCAGATCGTCGAGCCCGAGGCCTGGGCCGACCTCGCGCACGCGCACGTCACCTGCCTCGGCGTGATGGCGAACTTCGCCGACGACATGCGCCACCTGCAGCGGACGGAGATAGCGGAGATCGCGGAGGGGTTCGGCGCGCGCCAGGTCGGCTCATCGACGATGCCCCAGAAGCGCAACCCCGTCGCGTTCGAGAACGTGAAGTCGATCTGGAAGGCGTTCATGCCGCGCGTCGTCACGAACTACATGGACCAGATCAGCGAGCACCAGCGCGACCTCACCAACTCGGCCTCGCAGCGATTCACGGGGGAGATCCTCGCGGCCACGGCGTACGCGGCGACGCGGCTGGCCGCGTCACTCGACGGCATCCGCGTCGACCGCGAGCGGATGGCCGCGAACCTTGCCCTTTCCCGGGGCGGCATCGCGGCCGAGGCGCTATACGTCCTGCTCGCGAAGCACGGGCACGCGGACGCGCACGAGGCCGTGCGGAGCCTGACGCTGGAGGCCGACCGCGCGGCCATGCCGCTCCTCGTCGTGGCCGCCCGCGACGGCGATGTCGGCGCGCTGGTGGCGAAGATGGCGCCCGGCGAGCGCGCGATGCTCGAGCGTCCCGAGGAGTACCGCGGCCTCGCGCCCGAGATCGCGCGCGAGGTCGCCGCGACCTGGCGCGCGCGACTCGCGGAGTTCCTGCCCGAATGACCACGAACACCCGCGGGTCCGGCGGCCCGGACCTGACGGCGGCGGATGGGGAAGTGACATGACCGCGACGCTCGTACGTTCCCAGATCCCGGGCGCGGCGCTGTTCCGCGAAGGCAAGGTCCGCGAGGTGTACGAGGCCGGCGAAGAGGCGCTCGTGATCGTCGCGAGCGACAGGCTCTCCGCCTTTGACGTCGTCCTGCCGACGCCGATCCCCGACAAGGGGCGCGTCCTCACGCAGCTCTCGAACTTCTGGTTCGGACGGACCGCGGGCGTCGTCCCGAATCACCTCGTGGAGACCGACCTCGCGCGTTTCCCCGAGCCTTTCGCCTCCCGGCCGGAACTCGAGGGGCGCGCGGTGCTGGTGCGGCGCTGCGACCGGGTCGACATCGAATGCGTGGCCCGCGGCTACCTCGCCGGATCCGGCTGGGCCGAGTACCGGCAGAGCGGCACGCTCGCCGGCGAGCCGCTGCCGCGCGGCCTCGAGGAGTCGGCGCAGCTCCGCGAGCCCGTCTTTACTCCCGCGACGAAGGCCGTCACCGGGCACGACGAGAACATCTCCCGCGCGCAGCTGGCCGCGCTGGTGGGTCGCGGGCTTGCCGAACGGCTCGAGGAGGTCACGCTGGCTCTTTACCGCCACGCGCACGCGTACGCGCTCGGGCGCGGGCTCGTGCTGGCGGACACGAAGTTCGAGTTCGGCTTCGCGGGCGACGAGCTGCTGCTCATCGACGAGACGCTGACACCCGACTCCTCGCGGTACTGGGACTCGCGCACGTACCGCCCGGGCGCTTCCCCGCCGTCGTACGACAAGCAGTTCGTGCGCGATTTCCTCGTGCGGAGCGGCTGGGACCGCGAGCCGCCGGGACCCGCCCTTCCGGAGGACGTGGTGGCCGGCACGAGCGAGCGCTATCGCGAGTGTTACCGGCTGCTCACCGGGTCCGCGCTCTGAACGCGCCGCGCGCGGACGGGATGGCGGGCGACACCGCGCGGTCCACGCGTAGCGCCCGCAAGGGCCAACGCCGGCAGGCGGCCGCGAGGCAGCTAGCGTGACGGCCTTCGTGGCGACGATCCACGTCCGGCCGAAGGACGAGGTCCGCGATCCGCAAGGTGAGGCTGTGGCGGGCGCGCTGCGCGCGCTCGGGGTGCCGGTCGACGACGTGCGCACCGGCAAGGAGATCGTCGTGCGCTTCGATGCGGCCGACGAGACGGGCGCGCTCGAGGCGGCGCGCCGGATGGGGGACCAGCTCCTCGCCAACCCCGTGATCGAGCGCTTCGAGGTGCAGCTGGGCCGCGACGGGATGCGGTCGTGAGGGCGGCCATCCTTCGCTACCCGGGGACGTGGAGCGAGCGTGACTTCGCGCACGCGCTCGGGGTCCTGGGGGTCCGATCCGAGATCGTGTGGCACGCCGACGCCGACCTCGCGGGCTTCGACGCGGCGATCGTGCCGGGCGGCTTCTCGTACGGCGACTACCTGCGGGCCGGCGCGATCGCGCGCATCTCGCCCGGCACCGCCGAGCTCCGGCGCTTCGCCGACGCCGGCGGGCTCGTGCTCGGCTCGTGCAATGGGTTCCAGATCCTGTGCGAGGCGGGGCTCCTGCCGGGAGCGCTCGTGCGCAATGCCGGTCTCGAGTTCCGGTGCGACTGGGTCGGGCTCCGCGTCGAGAGCGAGGCGACGCCGTTCACCCGCGGCCTTGGCGGCGAGATCCTCCGCATGCCGATCGCGCACGGCGAGGGTTGCTGGGTGGCCGACGAGGAGACCATGGCGGCGCTCGAGCGCGCGGGGCAGGTCGTGTTCCGCTACGTCGACGCGCGGGGCGCCGCGACGCCCGAGGCGAACCCCAACGGGTCGCTCCGCAACATCGCAGGCGTGCGCAACGGCGCCGGGAACGTGGTCGGCCTCATGCCGCATCCCGAGCGCTGCTCGGAGGATCTCCTCGGCGGCTCCGACGGCGCGCGCGTGCTGGCCTGCCTAGCGAGCGTGCGTGGGGCTACTGCGCCGGTGCCCGTCGGTATATAAAAGGGTATGGACCTGTTCGAGAGGCAGGCGCAGCTGCAGAATCTCTTCCACGCGAACCCCGTCGACGCCGCCTACGCCCAGGGGACGCCGTCGGGGCGGCGGATCGCGGGCGCGTACGCCGACCTGGATGTCGCCCTCCTGCTGCTCGACAAGATCAAGGTGAACGAGTTCTTCGACTACCAGGTCTATTTCGTCAGCGAGCTCTCCAAAGCGCTCGATACCGAGGGTCTCGACGTCGTGATCCTGAACCAGTCCTCGCTGCTCCAACGCGCCCAGGTCATCAAGAGCTGGTCGCTCCTGTACCAGCGCGACCGCAAGCGACGGGTGGAGTTCGAGGCGCGGGCGGTGCTCGAGTACCTCGAGTTCCAGAAGTACGACGAGGCGCAGTCGCGCGCGCTCGCCGAGCGGATGCGGACGGAGCGCTTCGCGATCGACGGCGACTACGTTCGCCGCCGCCTCGCCCGGCTCCGCGAATACGTCGTCCTGCTCACCGACCTGCGCGCGATCGACCGTGCGAAGTTCCGATCCGATCCCAAGTTGTACGGCCTCGCGCAGTGGTACCTCCAGCAGGCCGTCGAGCTGCTCTTCGGGACCGGGGCGTACCTCGTGATGGCGCTCGCGCTGCCGAAGCCCGAGGCCTACCACGACATCCTCGACTCGATCGCCCAGCGCGGGATCATCGAGAAGAGCCTCGGCTACCGCCTCGAGCACTTCGCGAACATGCGCAACCTTCTCGCGTACGACCGCGAGCAGACGGATATCGACGAGGTCTACGGGCACATCCAGTCGCGCGTGGCGGACATCGCGACCTTCGCCGAGCAGGTCGAGACGTTCCTGGGAGCGTCCGCCGACTCATGAGCCCGTTCCCGGTCGTGGCCGGGACGGAGGCGGCGCAGCCTAACCAGGACATCCCGCGCGAAGTGGGCCTCACCGACTTCGAGGCCGGCCGCGTCCGCGAATTGCTGGGCCGCGAACCGAACGCGCTCGAGTGGGCGATGTTCGGCGCGATGTGGAGCGAGCACTGCGCGTACAAGCACAGCAGGCGGCTCCTGCGGACCCTGCCCACCAGCGGCGCGCGCGTCGCCGTCGGTCCCGGCGAGAACGCCGGCGCCGTCGACGTCGGCGGCGGCCTGTTATGCGTGTTCAAGGCGGAGAGCCACAACCACCCTTCGGCGGTCGAGCCCTTCCAGGGGGCGGCGACCGGTGTGGGCGGGATCCTGCGCGACATCTTCGCGATGGGCGCGCGCCCCGTCGCGCTCCTGAACGCGCTCGCGTTCGGCGATCCAGCCGAGGGATCGACGCGGCGCGCGGTGCGCGGCGTCGTCGGCGGGATCTCCTTCTACGGCAACTGCGTCGGCATCCCCGACGTCGGCGGACACGTGTCCTTCGCACCCGCGTACGGCGGCAACCCGCTGGTGAACGCGATGTGCGTCGGCCTCGTGCCCGCCGACGGGCTCGCCTCCGCGGCGACCGCGAGGCCCGGGAGCGCGGTGTACCTGGTCGGCAGCGACACCGGCCGCGACGGCATCGCCGGCGCATCGCTCCTCGCTTCCTTCGAGCTGGGCTCCGGCGACGACGCGAAGCGGCCGTCGGTCCAGGTCGGCGATCCGTTCGTCGAGAAGCTGCTTCTCGAGGCGTGCCTCGAGCTCATCGGCGCCGGCGCGGTCGAGGCTATCCAGGACCTCGGCGCGGCGGGACTCTGCTGTGCCACGAGCGAGCTTGCCGCGCGCAGCGGCACCGGGATGCGCATCGACCTCGCCGCGGTGCCGCGGCGCGCGCGCGGCATGGCGCCGTTCGAGGTGATGCTCTCGGAGTCGCAGGAGCGGATGCTCGTCGTCGCGAGGCCCGGCCGGGAGGACGAGATCGAGCGCGTCTTCGCGCGCTGGGAGCTGCACGCGGCGCGCATCGGGGAGATCACCGCGGACCAGACGCTCGACGTCCGCGACGGGGGGGCCGCCGTCGCCTCGCTGCCGCCCGCAAAGCTCGCCGACGGCGCGCCCGAGTACGACATCGACGCGCTCGCCGACTCGTACCGCGCGGAGCGCCGCGATGCGGCCGACATGTTCCGGGCGGGGGTGCGCGCGGACGCCGACATGAACGAGGAGGTGCTCCGCGTGCTCGCGTCTCCCGAGGTCGCCTCCCGCCGAGTCCTGTATCGCACGTACGACCAGATGGTCGGCACGGACACCGTGGTGGGACCCGGCGCGGACGCGGCGATCCTGCGCATCAAGGGGCGCGCGGACGGGATCGCCGTCGCGATCGACGCGCAGCCGCGCGCGGCATCGCGCGACCCCTACGTCGGAGCGGTCGCCGCGGTCGCCGAGGCCACCCGGAACCTCGTGTGCGTCGGCGCCGAGCCGCTGGCGATCACCGACTGCCTGAACCTGGGCAACCCCGAGCGAGCCCGCGGCGCGTGGGAGCTGCGCGAGACGGTGGCCGGGATCGGCGCGGCCTGCCGCGCGCTCGGCGTCCCAGTGGTCTCCGGGAACGTGAGCCTGTACAACGCGACCGGCGGCATCGACATCCCACCGACGGCGGTGATCGGTGCGGTGGGACACGTTCCGGACGTCGCCGGGTACCTTGGCGCCGCCGCCGTCCGCGCGGGTGACGAGGTGCTGCTCGCCGGCAGCGTCCCGGTCGACGACTGGCTCGACGAGATGGACCTCGGGCTCGAGGTCCGCCTCCAGCGGTTCGTGCTCGCCGCGCACCGCGCCGGGCTGGCCCGCGCCGCGCATGACCGCGCCGAGGGTGGCCTCGCCGCCGCACTCGCCGAGATGTGCATCCGTGCGGGGATCGGTGCCGCCGCGACGCTTCCCGCGGTGCGCGGCGCGAGCACGGCGACGGCGCTCTTCGCCGAGTCGCCCTCGGGCATCGTGCTCGCCGCCGCACCGGCCGACACCGAGCTCCTGCGCGGCCTCGCGGCGGAGCACGACGTCCCGCTCCGGACGCTCGGCGCGTTCGGCGGCGACGCGTTCGCGCTTGGCCCCGTGACGCTGTCGCTGCGCGCGATCGCCGACGCCCACGCCGAGGGGCTCGAGCGCGCTCTCGGACGCATCGGGTGAGGCGCACCTCGCCTCGCACGAGCGACTCGGATGGCTGGACCCGTGGCCCATCTCACGCTCTTGCGGCGTTCGGCCTGGCCCGCGTCGCCTCCCCGACGCGACACTTCATCGTGGGCACGGAGGTCCCGACGCGAGGGGCCTCGAGAAGTCCGCGGTCGAACGAAGGCGTTAGCTAGCCGTGTGCGGGGTATGCGGAATCTGGTCGCCGGCCGCGACTGATCCGACCGACGCGGCGCGCATGGAGTTCTTCTCGCTCTATGCCCTCCAGCACCGCGGCCAGGAGTCAGCCGGCATCGCCGCGACGGACGGCCGCGACATCCGCGTCGTGCGGCGCATGGGCCTCGTCGGCCAGGTGTTCGCCGAGCCCGACCTCGTCGCGCTCGGTGGCCACGCGGCCATCGGGCACACCCGCTACTCGACGACCGGCTCGTCGCGCATCGACAACGCGCAGCCGATGGTGGTGAGGGGGGAGGGCCTCGGCGATCTCGCGATCGCGCACAACGGCAACTGCATCAACGCGAGGGAGCTCCGCGATCCGCTGCGCGCCGAGGGCGTCGAGTTCAGCACCTCGTCCGACACGGAGGTCGTCGCGCAGGCGATCGCGAACGCGGCCGGCGTGACCTGGGACGAGCGCCTCGCGCGCGCGCTGCCAAGACTCGCGGGAGCGTGGTCGCTCGTGCTGCTGACGCCCCGAGCGCTGTATGCGATCCGCGACCCGCTCGGCGTCAGGCCTCTGTGCCTCGGCCGCAAGGGCGACTCGTGGCTCGTCGCCAGCGAGACGTGCGCGCTCGACACCGTGGGCGCGACGTTCGTCCGCGACGTCGCGCCGGGCGAGGTCATCCGGATCGACGACCGAGGCCCCGAGAGCATCCTCGACCTCGCTGCGCCCGCGCGTGGGCTGTGCCTGTTCGAGCACGTCTACCTCGCGTCGGCGTCGAGCACGCTCGGCGGCGTCTCGCTCTACGCGACGCGCGAGCGGATGGGCGAGGCGCTCGCGCTCGAGCATCCCGCCGACGCGGACGTCGTGATACCCGTCCCCGACAGCGCGATCCCCGCCGCCGTCGGATACGCGCGCACGTCCGGCATCCCGTTCCGCGAGGGGCTCATCAAGAACCGCTACATCGGCCGCACGTTCATCCAGCCGTCGCAGGAGCTGCGCGCGCACAACGTCGCGCTCAAGTACAACGCGCTGCGCGACGTCCTCGATGGCAAGCGCGTCGTCGTGGTCGACGACTCGATCGTGCGCGGATCGACCAGCGGGCCGATCGTGCAGCTGCTCCGCCGATCGGGAGCGCGCGAGGTCCACATGCGGGTGTGCTCGCCGCCGATCCGCCACGCGTGCTATTTCGGCGTCGACATGGCGCGGCGGG
Organism: Candidatus Limnocylindria bacterium; assembly: GCA_038200085.1. GTDB lineage: Bacteria > Chloroflexota > Limnocylindria > P2-11E > P2-11E > JALYKU01. Next base: position 54,901 of record JBBPYG010000022.1, read on the forward strand.
ACGAGCTGATCGCCTCGCACCTCGACGTCGCCGCGATCCGCGACCACGTCGGCGCCGACACGCTGGGCTACCTCTCGCTGGAGGGCCTCATCGGCGCCACGGGTGGGAAGCCCGACGAGTTCTGCGGCGCGTGCTTCACCGGCGATTACCCGGTCCCCGTGCAGCTCGAGCTCGCGAAGGAGGTGCTCGAGCCCTCGTGACCGGGCATGGAAATCCGTCCATGCGGATCCCAGACAGCACCGCAAGCACAGCGCGCGGATGGCCGGCGCTCGCACGCATGAAGGGCGCGCGCCCGTGACCACCTACCGCGACGCGGGCGTCAACGTCGCCCGCGCGGAGGATGCGCTCTCTCGCGTTCGCGAGCGCATCGCGCGGACGAAGCGCCCCGAGGTGCTCGGCGACATCGGCGCTTTCGGCGGCCTCTTCCACTTCCGGGGCTACCGCGATCCGGTGCTCGTCGCGACGACCGACGGCGTCGGCACCAAGCTCGAGCTCGCGCGGATCATGGACCGGCATGAGGTGCCGGGACGCGACCTCGTGAACCACTGCGTGAACGACGCCGCGGCGATGGGCGCGGAGCCGCTGTTCTTCCTCGACTACTTCTCCACAGGACGCCTCGATCCAAGCGTCTTCGAGCGCGTCGTCGGCTCCATCGCCGATGCGTGCCGCGACCACGGCTGCGCGCTCCTGGGCGGCGAGACCGCGGAGATGCCCGGCATGTACGCGGACGGGACGTACGACCTCGCGGGGTTCCTCGTCGGCGCGGTCGAGCGCGACGGAGTCCTGGATCCGGCGAACGTCGCGCCCGGCGACATCTGTATCGGCCTGCCGTCGTCCGGCCTACACACCAACGGGTATTCGCTGGCGCGCGCGATCGTCGCGCGCGTCGCCGACGCCGAGGAGAGCGGCGTGCGCGAGACGCTCGGCCGACATCGGGCGGAGCTCGGCGCATCGCTCGCCGACGCGCTCCTCGCCGGGCACCGGTCGTACCTCGCGTCGATGCGTGCGCTGCGAGCGGCAGCACCGGTCCGCGCCGTCGCCCACCTCACCGGGGGCGGCTGGGAAGGCAACCTCCCGCGCGCTCTCGCACCGGGTCAGGGCGCCGCGATCTCGCGCGACGCGTGGCGCGTGCCACCGATCTTCAGCTGGCTCGCGCTAGAGGGCGGCGTGGAAGAGACCGACGCCTTCGACACCTGGAACATGGGCATCGGTCTCGTCGCGATCGTGCCGGCCGCGGCCGCGCCTGCGGCGCTCGCGGCGGCGCCGGATGCGATCCAGCTCGGTACCGTCGAGACCGCGCGCGGCGATCGCCGGGTGCGGTTCACATGAGATCCACAGCGCCGGCCCGGGCGGCCGAGTTCGCCCTCGACGATCGCCGGACCCGGTCCACGTGAGGCCCGCGGGCCGCGGCGGGCCGTCAGAGCTTCGGCGCGCCCGAATGTCCGCGTGATGCTGCGCGTCGGCGTCCTCGTGTCGGGCCGCGGGACGAACCTCCAGGCGATCCTCGACGCGTGCGCGGACGGTCGCCTCGACGCGCAGGTGGTCCACGTCGCATCGAGCCACCCGGGAGCCCCCGCGCTCGAGCGCGCGGCGAACGCCGGCGTCCCGCACGCGGCGTACGAGATCGCGGCGTACGGGACCCGCGCGTCCGCGCAGCGCGCGATCGCCGACGCGCTCATCGAGGCGGGCGCGGAGCTCGTCGTCCTGGCCGGCTACAACTTCATCCTCGGGAACGACTTCTTCATACGCCTGCGCAACCTGCCGGTGATCAACACCCACGCCGCGCTCCTGCCGCTGTTCGGCGGCCCGGGCATGTACGGCATGCGCGTCCACGCCGCGGTGCTCGCATCGGGCGCGAGCGAGTCGGGCGCGACGGTCCACCGCGTGCACCCCGACACCGTCGACCTCGGTGAGGTCATCGTGCAGCGCCGCGTACCCGTGCTCCGCGGCGACGATCCGGAGACGCTCGCGGCGCGCGTGCTCGACGTCGAGCACGAGGCCGTCGTCGAGGCCGTACGGCGCTTCACCGTCGCGGCGGAGGTGCGGACCGGCTGACCGGCGCCCCCGTTTCCCGTCCCAGAGACGCGCCCGCTGCGCGCCGGTGCTCGCGAGCCGCGCGCTCTCTAATCCGTGTCGATCAGTAGCATCTCGTCCATGGCCGACCCCATCGACGAACGTGCGCTCGTCGCGGATGCGCTGCATTCGGCGCTGCGCACGGCCGAGGAGTACCTCGGCGGCATCGACGACGCCATCGTCCGAGCACGTGACGCCGATGCCGTCGCGGAGCCCTTCGCCGTACCGCTCCCCGAGCACGGGCTCGGGACGCTCCCGGCGCTCGAGCGCCTCGTCGAAGGGAGCGACGCGATCGTGCGCGCGTCCGGGCCGCGGTTCTTCGGCTTCGTCCAGGGCGGCGGCACGCCCGCGGCCCTCGCGGCCGACGTGCTCGCGTCGGTGTGGGACCAGAACGCCGGGCTGTGGGCCGGATCTCCGCTCGCGTCGCGGCTGGAAGCCGTCTCGATCGATTGGCTGAAGGATCTCTTCGGCCTGCCGAAGGAGTGGGGCGGCGTACTGACGACAGGCGCCACGATGGCGAACTTCGTCGGTCTCGCCGCGGCGCGCCGCTGGTGGGCCGAGCGCCACGGCGTCGACGTCGAGGAGGCGGGCCTCGCGGGCATGCCTCCCATGCCCATCCTGACAGGTGGGTACATCCACGTGAGCGCCGTGAAGGCGATCGCCATGCTCGGTCTCGGGCGCGCGAACATCCGCCGGTTCGCGAGCGACGCTGTCGGACGCCTCGATGTCGACGCGCTCGAGGCCGCGCTGCGCGGACTCGGCGGCGCGCCCGCGATCATCGTCGCGAACGCGGGCGAGGTGAACGCCGGCGATTTCGATCCCATCGCGCGCCTGGCTGACCTCGCGGAGCGCCACGGCGCGTGGCTCCACGTCGATGGCGCGTTCGGCCTGTTCGCGCGCGCCACTCCGCGCGCCAGCGCGCTCGCGGAAGGCGTCGAGCGCGCGCACTCGGTCATCGCCGACGGCCACAAGTGGCTGAACGTGCCGTACGACTGCGGCTTCGCATTCGTCCGCGACGCCGAGCGCCTCGAGCGCAGCTTCGGCGCGACGGCGGCCTACCTCGGCACTCCCGACCGGGCGCGCCCCGACCTCGCGTACCGCGGTCCCGAGATGTCGCGCCGCGCGCGCGGTTTCGCGGTGTGGGCGACGCTCGCGGCGTACGGACGCGACGGCTACCGCGCGATGATCGAGCGCCACCTCGCCCTCGCGCAGCGGCTCGCGCGGCACATCGACGCCGCGCCCGATCTCGAGCTGCTCGCCGAGGCGCGGCTCAACATCGTGTGCTTCCGCTACCGCCCGATCTCGGCGCACCCCAGCGAGCTGGACGCGCTCAACGAGCGCCTCGGCCGCGAGCTGCTCGCCGACGGACGCGTCTTTGTCGGGACCACCCGCTACGGCGGGCGCGTCGCCTTCCGCCCCGCGATCGTGAACTGGCGCACCACCGAAAACGACGTCGACCTCATCGTCGAGGTCGTTCGCGAGCTCGGCGGCGCGCTCTCCACGGCGGTGCCTTCCGCCTGATCCGGCGCTCGGTCCTGCAGGGGCGTGTCCCGGCGTTCGCAGCACCTTTCAATGACGAGTCTCCGAAGGCGTGCTGCCCGCCTCACCCGGCCTGGGCCACTTGGGCGACGCGGCGCTCACTTTCCAAGGCTCAAAACGCTGCGGCCCCCACGTCGGTCTTACACCCGGATGACCTCGAGCCCGACGGGTCCGTCGCCTTCGTACGTGACCCGCACGCCCTCGCAGTAGCCGAACGATGGCCCCGCGAAGACGGCTCCCAAGCGGGCCGCAAGCTGCGCCGCCGGCAGCTCGATGGCACCGCCGTGGGACGCGGCAAGGACGGTCCCATCGGCGCTGACCTTCGCGATCAACGAAGCCCACACGTCCAGCTGTTCGTCAGCGACCTGTCTCGCGACCGCGTCGCCCCGCACGAACGCGACCCAGTGAGGCATCTCGCCGAGGGCCACGTACTCGCCGCGTGCCATGACCGATCCGAGATCCGGCAGGAGCGCGGGGACGATCTCGTCGAGCCTTCCGGCGATAAGCCGCGCGGTCTGCCGCGCCCGCGCGACCGGCGTCGCGACGACCAGCTCGTATCTCGGGGCGGACCGGGAGAGCGCCTCTGCCATGGCGCGGCCGTCCGCGGAGAGGCCGCTTCCCTCATCCGAACGGTCGGAGCGCTCGGCGTGACGCCGGATCTCGAAGGTCTTCGGCATCCTGCGATGCTACGGGCCACGGCTGCCCTGCCGGCCCACAGCCGACCCTTTGCTAATCTTCGGCGCGATGCGCGTCCTCATCACCGGGATCACCGGTTTCGCCGGCAGCCACCTCGCGGAGTACATCCTCGCCCACCACTCCGACGTCGCGATCTACGGCACATACCGCTGGCGATCGCGCATGGAGAACCTCGAGGACATCAAGCGGTCCGGCAAGCTCGACATCGTCGAGGGCCGCTTCTCGGACGGCGCGGGCCTGCGCGACGAGACGAAGATCGGCCGCGTGACGCTCCTCCACTGCGAGCTCACCGACGCCGGTGCGGTCGAGAAGCTGATCGGGGCGGTCCAGCCGCAGCGGATCTACCATCTCGCGGCGCAGTCCTTCGTCCAGTCGTCGTTCGATGAGCCCGCCTCCACCCTGCACATCAACATCACCTCGCAGCTGAACATCCTCGAGGCGATCCGCCGCCATGACACGCAGATCCGGATGCACATCGCGGGGTCCAGCGAGGAGTACGGCCTCGTCCATCCCGACGAAGTGCCGATGAAGGAGACCAACCCGCTGCGCCCGCTCTCCCCGTACGCGGTCAGCAAGGTGACGCAGGACAAGCTTGCCTTCCAGTACTTCAAGTCGTACGGGCTGCACCTGGTCGTCACTCGCGGCTTCAATCACACCGGACCGAGGCGCGGGCTGATCTTCGTCACCAGCACGTTCGCCAAGCAGATCGCCGAGATCGAGGCAGGGCTCCACGAGCCCATCCTCTACGTGGGTGACCTCACGCCCAAGCGCGACTGGACCGACGTGCGCGACATGGTCCGCGCGTACTGGATGTCGCTGGACACCGCGGAGCCGGGCGAGACGTACAACATCGGCAGCGGCCGCACCTGGTCGATCCGCGAGATGCTCGACATCCTTCTGACCCATACCGACGCGAAGATCCGCACCCAGGAAGACCCCGCGCGCCTGCGCCCGAGCGACGTTCCGATCCTCTGGTCCGACTCCTCCCGTTTCCGGCGCATGACGGGCTGGGAGCCGCTGATCCCGTTCGATCAGACGCTCCGCGACCTCCTCGACTACTGGCGGGCGCGCGTACGCTCGGACAGCGAGCGAGTGCGGGCGGAGGTCTAGATGCCGGATATCGGCGCCATTTGGACGGGGTTCCTCAACAACGCGCTGGTGCAGTTCGCGGTGCGGTTCAGCCTGCTGTACGTCGTGGCGCTCTACCTCGCGATGGTCTTCTGGACCGTCCGCGACGCGCAGCAGCGGACCGAGAACGCGATCCTGCCGTACCTCGCCGGCCTCCTCGTGGTCGTCCTGAACGTGCTGGGCCTGTTCCTGTACCTGATCGTGCGGCCTCGCGAGACCCTGGGCGAGGGCTACGAGCGCCAGCTCGCGGAGGAGAGCCTCCTGGCGGAGGCGGAGCAGCGCGTCGTCTGCCCGACCTGCCACGAACGGGTCGCCGAGGAGTTCCTCCTCTGCCCCACGTGCCGCACGAGGCTGAAGCGCGTCTGCCCGTCGTGCGCAAAGCTGATCCGCCCCGAGTGGAACATCTGCCCGTACTGCGCCAAGGACTTCGACGAGCGCGACTGGACCGTCCACGCGGGAGGAAAGGTCAGAACGACCTAGGTAACCCCTCGCCGCGGCTTCCCCTTCACGCTACTGTTACGCGGCGTTCGATCGCTCGCATGCGGGAAGGGACGGCGCCTGCTGCTCGACGGTCTGTTCGGCCTCGTCTCGCGGGACATCGGCATCGATCTCGGCACCGCGAACACGCTCGTGCATGTGCGCGGGCGTGGCATCGTCATCACGGAGCCGTCCGTCGTGGCCAAGGACACCCGCTCGGGCCAGGTGCTCGCGGTGGGGGCCGAGGCCAAGCGCATGGTCGGAAGGACGCCGGCCGGGATCGAGGCGATCAGACCGCTCAAGGACGGCGTCATCAGCGACTTCGACGTCACCGAATACATGCTTCGGCACTTCATCCGTCAGGTTCACGACCGGGCAGGCCTGTTCGGGCGGCCGCGGGTGGTCATCGGCATCCCCTCGGGCGTCACCGAGGTCGAAAAGCGCGCGGTGCTGGAGGCGGCCCTCAACGCCGGCGCGCGCTGGGCGCGGCTGGTCGAGGAGCCGATGGCCGCGGCGATCGGAGCGGGTCTGCCCGTGAACGAGCCGTCGGGCTCGATGATCGTCGACATCGGCGGCGGGACGACGGAGGTCGCGGTGACCTCGCTCGGCGGCATCGTCCTCTCGCGGTCGATGCGCATCGGCGGCGATGAGATGGACCAGGACATCGTCGCGTACGCGCGGCGCGAGTTCAATCTGCTCATGGGCGAGCGCACCGCCGAGGACGTCAAGATCGCGGTCGGCTCGGCCTGCCCGCTCGACGAAGAGGTGGCGACGCTGTTCCGCGGACGCGATCTCTTGACGGGGCTGCCGCGGTCCGTCGAGGTGACGAGCGCGCAGGTGCGCGAGGCGCTCGAGCCGTCGGTGCAGCAGATCGTCGACGCCGTGAAGAACACGATCGAGGAGACGCCGCCCGAGCTCATCGCGGACGTCGTGGACCAGGGGATCTACCTCGCGGGCGGCGGCGCGCTGCTCCGTGGCCTCGACGTCCGCATCGTCGAGGCGACGCAGATGAGCGTGCGCATCGCGGAGGACCCGCTCACCTGCGTCGTGCGCGGGACCGGCATCATCCTCGACGCGCTGCCGGAGTACACGCGAAGCCTGGTCACCGATACGTACGCGGCGTCGCCGCGGTAGGGCGTGGCGACGCTCGGGCGCACCAGGATGAGCCTCGCCCGCGGTGGGAACCTCGCCGGCACGCGCCGCGCTCCGCTGCGGCCCTTCCTCGTCCTGTTCGCGGTGTCGATCCTCCTGGTGGTCATGCGCGACGCCGCTCCGGTCCGCGCGTTCGCCGCCGGCGCGACCGCGATCCTGGCTCCGGCGGCGCGAATGGTCGCGGACGGTGGCGCCGCGGCATCGCGCGCGTTCGGCGTCATCACCGAGATCGACCGGCTGCGCGCCGACAACGCGCGTCTGCGCACCGACAACGACCGGCTCGCGCTCGACAACGTCCGTCTGCGCGAGCAGGCGGTGGCCGCGCAGCAGGCGGCGAGGCTCGACGCAGCGGCCCGCGGCCTGCCATTCGAGTCGGTGCCCGCGGCCGTCATCGCGCGCGACCCGTCAGGCGTGCGCAGCGCCATCGTGCTGTCGGCCGGCAGCGACCAGGGCATCAAGACGGGACACATCGTGGTCGGCGACACCGGCGTGGTCGGCCGCATCGGCGAGGTGGGCAGCAACTTCAGCAAGGTGCTTCTCATCACCGATTCAGGCTCGACCGTCTCGGCGCTGGCGCAGGGCTCGCGCGCCAGTGGGATCGTGCGAGGGCAGTACGGCGACACGCTGCTGTTGGACTGGGTGCTCCAGAGCGACCCGGTCAAGGTCGGCGACGTCGTGATCACGGCGGGGCTGGCCCTCGGCACCGACCTGCGTTCGTACTACCCCAAGGGCCTCGTCATCGGGACCGTGACCGCGGTCGAGAAGGCGGAGAACGCGGCGTATCAGAGGGCGGTGGTCGCTCCAGCGGTGGATCTGCGCCACCTCGAGAGCGCGCTTGTCGTGAAGACGTACTAAGCCTGCCCATTGCTGAATATCGCGATCGCGAGCACCGTGAACGACGTCGCAGCACGTGGGGGGCGCCCGCCCGGCGTGCGAACGAGGTTGGCCTTGCCGGTGCCGGCTGGTAGCGTGGCAGGATCGCCTACCCAAGATCGCGGCACGCGCCGCTGACAGCTCGCGCGAAAAGCGTGACCG